>JAZOSR010000071.1:0-18081 GCA_045657225.1 Eubacteriales bacterium
TCCGTACCGGTGAGATGCCGATCGGCTTTGCTTCCTATAATGGTACATACAACCACTTGATCGTTTTCGCAACCGAGATCAAGGGTCTGTGGGGCTTCTACCCGATGCCCGGTATCAGACAGGAGGACGGCTCGATCAACAACGTCACCGTTGCAACCACCTCCGCAATCGTTATGATGAACGGCTGTGGCGACGACGTGACCGAGGAGGGCAAGCTCCGTCGCGAGCGCGCGTGGGAATTTATGATGTGGCATTCCGGTGCCCAGTGCCAGATCGACTACTCGAACGAGATGGTTGCGATCATCGGTCCCTCCGCAAAGCACGCGACTGCGAACGTGAACGCTCTGTCCGAAATG
This sequence comes from Eubacteriales bacterium, assembly GCA_045657225.1. Taxonomy (GTDB): domain Bacteria; phylum Bacillota; class Clostridia; order Oscillospirales; family CAG-272; genus Firm-07. Next base: position 357 of record JAZOSR010000071.1, read on the forward strand.
CCTTGGACCTACGAGGAATACGAGCAGCTGCAGTATCAGTTCAACAATCTTGCATCTATCCCCAACTACCCCGGCAGCTATATTATCGGCCGTTACACGAGCTTTGCGTTCCTCGCTGCTTACAACGATAACGCAAACCCGACAGACGAGCTGCAAAGCTACATTACCATTATTAATAAGGAAATTACCAGAAAACGCGAGGAGTTCGGTCTTGAAACCCTTGAGATCGGACAAACGCTGAAGAGCAAGCGCCTGACCCAAGCGAAGGAAGCCTTTGAGGCGGATCTTGACGAGCTTGGAAGAAATCACGCTTACCTTGAGCGCGCAAACGCCGTCATGAAGGATTATCTCTCCGACCTTGGAAGAGAGGATTACGACCGCATGGATGCCTTTATGGTACAGAGTGCGATCAACGGCCTTTCCGGTATTGACGCGGCTGCGTTTGCAGACACGATCGCGGCACTGCAAAGAGCCCTTCCGGTCGTTTAATGGCAGTTCGTTTGATTACATTATATATTTAGCGTTGTAAGGAGAAAAAACATGTCAAAGAAAAAAGCGGTGATCCGTTCGGATATGACGCGCGCACAATGGACATGGAACGAAATGAAGAAGCATAAGGTTGCTTACGCAATGGTAGCACCCTATATGATCATCTTCTCTTTGTTCACCGTCGTGCCCGTACTCCTCTCGATCGTGATCAGTTTCACGGACTTTAACCTGCTTGAGGTACCGAATTTCGTTTTCCTTGATAACTATATTCGACTGTTCCTCGACGATGATATTTTCATTATTGCATGTAAAAACACACTGATCTTCGCCATCATCGTAGGTCCTGTATCCTACTTGATGTCCCTGATGGTTGCGTGGTTCATCAACGAGCTGCCCCCCAAGATCCGTGCGGTTGTTACCCTCATTTTCTACGCACCCTCGATCTCCGGTCAGGTTTACCTGATTTGGGGTACGCTCTTCTCGAGCGACTCCTACGGTTGGGTCAACGGTGTCTTGCTTGACCTTGGTCTGATTACCAAGGAAATTCAGTGGTTCGCGGATGCGGACTACGTCATGCCCCTTTGTATCGTGGTTGCTCTTTGGACCTCGCTCGGTACCTCGTTCCTGTCCTTTATCGCAGGCTTGCAGGGCATTGACCGCTCGATGTACGAGGCAGGTGCCGTTGACGGCGTTCGCAACCGTTGGCAGGAGCTTTGGTACATTACGCTTCCCTCGATGAAGCCGCAGCTGATGTTCGGTGCCGTTATGGCAATTACCGGTGCATTCGGCTTTGGTGGCGTCGTTACCGCGCTTTGCGGATTCCCGTCCGTCGATTACGCGGCACATACCATCATGCACCACCTTGACGACTACGGAGGACAGCGCTTTGAGGTTGGTTATTCCTCGGCAATTGCAGTTATCCTTTTTGCGGTCATGATCGGTGCAAACATGCTGGTCAAGAAAGTGCTTTCAAAGGTGGGTCAGTGATATGGGAAAGAAATTACGTACAAGAAAACATAAGGTCGTCTTAAACCGCTCGGCAGGCGGTGACGCCGGTATCACAGTCGTTCTCACCATTCTTGGTGCCTTCATGTTCCTGCCCATGGTATACGTGGTGATGCAGTCCTTGAAGCCTCTTGACGAGCTTTGGATGTTCCCCCCGCGCTTTTACGTGATTAACCCCACGTTTAAGAACTACCGTGACCTCTTTATGCTGATGAACACCTCATGGGTGCCCTTCTCACGTTACATTTTCAATACCGTCTTTACCTCTATTACGGGTACGGTCGGCAACCTGTTCTTCTCCTCGCTTGCGGCTTACGCAATGGCGAAGATCAAGTTCCCCGGCGGTAAGGGAATGTTTAAAACGGTTCGTATGTCCCTGATGTTCCACTCGACGGTAACGGGAATTACTTCCTTTATTATAATGAGTGCGCTTGGTTGGGTCGATACGTACTGGGCAATCATCGTGCCCGCTTGGGCAACCTCGCTTGGTCTTTACCTGATGAAGCAGTTCATGGAGACCAACGTTTCGGACGCGGTGCTCGAATCCGCGCGTCTTGACGGTGCTTCGGAGCTTCGCACCTTCTGGGTGATCGCAATGCCCATGGTTAAGCCCGCGTGGCTGACGCTGATCATCTACTCCTTCCAGGACCTCTGGAACAAGGGTGCTTCGATCTACATTCACTCCGAGCAGCTCAAATCCTTCAACTACGCCATCGGTCAGATCATGGCAGGTGGTATCAAGCGTGCGGGTGCACACTCGGCGTCCATGGTTATCATGATGCTCGTGCCGATCGCCGTATTCATTATCAGCCAGTCGAACATCATTGAAACGATGGGCTCTTCCGGTATGAAAGACTAAAGGGAGGACAATGCAGTGAAAAAGTTTATATCTTGCGTTTGTGTGCTGTTTGTGCTCCTGACGGTTCTTGCAATTCCGGTGGATGCCGCACGCGCATATCAAACCTACACCTACTCCATTGACGGTCAGGCGCTTTACTCGCCCGATGCGTACACGGCGGAAAAGACGATCAACTCTGCCGCAATGGGTCTTGACCTTGACCTCAAGAACGCAAAGGATATGGTGGTTGACAAGGACGGAAACGTGTATATTGCGGATACCGAAAACAACCGCATCGTTTGCCTTGACCGCTATTATCACGTACGCTTTGAGATCAAGGATTTCATCAACGAAAACGGTATTGCCGACTACTTCTCGAAGCCCGAGGGTATTTACGTAACCAACGACCGTGTGGAGGGTACTGAGGTTGTACCGGGCCGTATCTTCGTGTGTGATACCGAGGCAGGCCGTATCGTGACCTTTGACCTTAACGGTAACTTCCTTGATGTGATTGAGGAGCCGGAGTCCGAGCTCTTCTCCGAGAATGCGGTATATTGGCCCGTGGCGATCGCCGTTGACCAGTACGACCGTCTTTACGTGGTATCGAAGGAGACCAGTGAGGGTATCATCGTTATGACCGACGAGGGTGAGTTTACCACCTTTATCGGTGCACAGCAATCGGTGCTCTCTGTTTGGGATCAGATCTGGCGTCGCTTCCAAACCGATGAACAGCGCGCACAGAACCAGACGGTCATCTCCTATCCTTACAATAACATCACTCTTAATGAGGAAGGCTTTATTTACGCCACCATTTACGCAGAGGACCTGCTTTCCGAGATGGAATCGGCGATCTCGACGAAATCCAAGAGCGGTACCTACGCGCCCTGTAAGCTCCTCAACCCCTCGGGTGACGAGATCATGCGCCGTAACGGCTTCTGGCCGCCTGCGGGTGAGATCGACTACGCGGGTGGTGCTGTTGGCTCTGACGCGGCAAGAAACATTTCTCGTATTGAGGACGTAGCTTGCGGTCCTGAGGGTACGTGGTCTATTTACGATATTACGCGTAACAAGATCTACACCTACGACTACGACGGTAACCTGCTCTTTGCCTTCGGTGACTCGGGCACACAGCTCGGTAACACCTCTAACATCCGCGCGTTCTGCTATCAGGGCGATGTGATGCTGGTGCTTGACGGCACGGGTTCCTCGCAGATCACCGTGTTTAAGCGCACGGAGTACGGCGATATCCTTGCTCGCGCGCTCTATCACCAAAACGCTCGTCTTTACGACCGTGCAATCGACGACTGGAAAGAGATCCTGATGCGTAACTCGAACTACGATGCCGCTTACATCGGTATCGGTCAGTCGCTGTCCCGCAGCGGTAAGTACGAGGAGGCACTTGAATATTACCGTGCCGCTTACGATACCGAGAACTACTCGGTAGCCTACAAGGAAATGCGTAAGGAATGGATGTCGAAGTTCTTCCTGCTCATTCCCGTGGTTATCGTGGTTATTTGCCTCCTGATTGGCAAGTTCCTCAAGCACGCGGCAAAGATCAACAAGCAGACCTCGGTCAGCGGTAAAAAGAGAACCTTCAAGGATCATATTTATTACGTGTTCCACATTATGTTCCACCCGATCGACGGCTTCTGGGATCTGAAGCACGAAAAGCGCGGCTCTCTTAAGGGCGCACTCGTCTTTATGGCTATTACCGTTGTCGCGCTCTTCTACCGCGCGGTTGGTACGGGCTATATTATGAATCCGCAGGGAACGGGTCAGGCGAATATCTTTATGCAGGTGCTCGTCGTTGCCGTGCCGGTGCTGCTCTTCGTGGTTGCAAACTGGTGTCTGACGACCCTGTTTGACGGTGAGGGTAGCTTGAAGGATATTTTCATCGCTACCGGCTACTCGCTGTTGCCGATCGCCCTGACGACGATTCCTGTGACGATCGCTTCTAACTTCGTGGTTGCTGACGAAGTTGACATTCTTTCGCTTATTATTGTAATCGGCTTTATTTGGACCGGTATGCTTTTGTTCTTCGGTACGATGGTCACGCACGACTATACCATGGGCAAGAACCTGATCACCGTGCTTGGCACGATCGTCGGTATGGCGTTTATCATGTTCCTTGCGATCATGTTTACCTCTCTTGTTATGGATATGGTCAGCTTTGTTACCAACATCGTTTCCGAGATCAACTACCGAATGTAAGCGCGGAAAGGAGAAAAAATATGAAAAAAATAAAATGGCCGACAAGGCTGCTTTGCGCGCTTCTCACGGTCCTCATGCTTACCTGCATGATCCCTGCTCTTACGGTGTTTGCCGAGGACGGGGATGAGGAGGATGCTCCTGCCGGTGAGGTGCAGATCGACCACACCAAAACGCAGTATGAGAGCGTAGAGCACCGTCTTACCTTCATGAAGAAGTTTTACGACAACGGTGAGTACTCTCTTTACTGTGATGAGGTGACCGCCGTCGTTGCGTACAAAAACAACAAGACGGGCGAGGTCATGTTTACCAACCCCTGGGATATCGCAAACAAAGAAACCAGTAGCGTACAAAACGTGCGTGATGAGATGATGGCACAGATCGTGCTGACCTACGTCGATAGCATGAAAAAGGAGAAGACCTTGACGAGCTATATCGACGCGATCCTGAAGGGTCAGTATTCGATCTCTCCCATCAAGAACGGCGTGCGTGTAGATTACGTCATGGGCGAGACCTCCGCCCGTATCCTCGTGCCGCTTCGTATTGAGAAGACGGCGTTTGAGGAAAAGCTTGATAAGCCCCTCAAGGCAAAGCTCAGCACTCGTGATTATCTGGTCTTTAAGGCTTACTACTCCTTAAAGCAGCACGACAAGAAGGGTATTGCGGCAGCATATCCCGTCACCGAGAAGAAGGGCATTGATATTTACGTTTATAACGACGATATCACCGACGTTAAGACCCTTCGTAAGATCGAGTCTTGGATCCTTGCTTACTGCCCCGAATACACCTTCGCGGAGATGGATAGCGACTATGCGTTCGTTGAGTTTGAGCAGGACGCAACCTCGCCTCCCGTCTTCAGAATGTCCCTTGAGTACACCATTGACGGAAACGGTCTTTCGGTGAATCTCCCCGCAAACGGTCTTCGTTATGACGAAACCGCTTACCGTATTACCAACTTCCAGCTCCTGCCCTACATGGGTGCTTCCTACAAGGGTAACGCGGCAGTTGACGGCGACGTCACCTATAAGGGCTATACGATGCTGCCCGACGGCTCCGGCGCCCTGTTTGATCTTACAATGCAGGACGAACGTCTTGCACGTGTGTACGGTGAGGACTATGCACTTCAGTCCGGTATCTCCGGCTTCCATACCGAGCCGATGCGCATGCCCGTGTTCGGTCAGGTAGAAGAGGAAATAAGACCCGACGGCACGACCAAGCGCGGCTTCTTCGCGATTATCGAGGAGGGCGATTCGCTGGCATCGTTGCAGATCAATCATACGCAAAAATACTATTCGTCCGTTATTATGTCCTTCATTACCCGTCAGACCGATACGTCAAAATCGGGCTGGACTGCATATGCGGGTCGTCGTTATACCGATGATTACAAGATCCGCTATATCATGCTGAATGATGATCAGAAGGCAAATGACGCAAAGCTCTCGAGCTACTATGAATGCAGCTGGATGGGTATGGCGTGTGCTTACCGCGATTATCTCGCTACGAAGCACGATGGATTCAAGCGCCTGACCTCCGAGGACGTAGATGCGGATATTCCGCTTTACATCGAGACCTTCGGCTGCATGGATACCGTCAAGAAGGTTATGTCCGTTCCCGTTACGGTTTCCGTAGCACTGACCTCCTTTGAGGACGTACAGTCGATGTATGAGTTCTTGCTCGGTAAAGAGGTCGAGAACGTTAACTTCAGACTGACAGGCTACGCAAACGGCGGTCTTTATTCCGACGTGCCCTATAAGCTGAAGTGGGAGGGCTCGGTTGGCGGTAAGGGCGACTTCAAGGATCTCGTGGAATATGCTGCGGCACATCCCGGTCTTGATATTTTCCCTGACTTTGACTTCGTTTACACCACGGGCTCCCAGAACACCACCGTTAACATGAAGAAAAATGCCGCACGTACGGTGGATAACCGTTACACGGCAAGACGTACCTACTCCGCTACCCAGCAGACGCTGGTCAGCTATTTCCAGATGGTTATGTCGCCCGCTACCTTTGATTACTTCTACGAGGAGCTTGAGGAAAGATATGCGGATTACGGCAATAAGTCGATCTCGCTTTCCACCCTTGGTAGTGATCTGAACTCCGACTTTGACGAGGAAAAGACCTCGCTTCGTGAGGACTCCAAGTACTACACGATGCAGGCACTTAACTACTTCGTTGAGCGTGACTACTCCGTGATGGTTGACAGCGGTAACGCTTATACGTGGGGCTACGTTGACCACATCCTGAACGTTCCGCTTGACTCCAACCGTTACAACAAGGAAAAGGAGTCCATTCCCTTTATGGGTGTGGTTCTCCACGGCTACGTTGAGTTTGCGGGCTCTGCCTTCAACATGGAGGGCAACCTCACCTACGCGATGCTTAAGGCAATCGAGAACGGTGCAGGCGTTTACTTCGTTATTTCCTACGCAAACACCGAGCTCCTCAAGGAGGACGTGCTGCTCTCGCAGAATTACTCGGTACGTTACGATATCTGGCAAAACCGCCTTGTTGAGATCTATCACGAGCTCAACGCCGTGCTTGCCGACGTGCAGACCAAGCTGATCATTCATCACGAGAACCTTAAGGATAAGAGCACGCGTGTGCCCGATGCTGACGAGCTTTTGCAGGACGCACTTGCTGAGGCTGAAAAGCAGGCACAGGCAGTGAAGGACAGAGCAGAAAAGGAAAATGCCGCTATTGACGGTATTGACCGCGTTGCACACCGTATCGATACTTACGAAAAGCTGCTTGAAGCACAGCTTGCGGCTCTTGTCGCTCAGCGTAAGGCAGGCTCTGAGGTAGCTCTTGCCATTGAAGCCTTCAAGAACAGTGCGACAAGCTCGATCGAAGAGCAAAAAGCTATTCTTTCTGCATTGAAGGTAGCGATCAGCCAGTGTGTTGCTGAGCCCTTTGCAAAGCTGATGCGTGCAAGAAATGAGATGGCAAAGCTGGTTGTGGTTGCAAAGGAGAATTACAACTATCTTGTGACCTCGGGTGCTAATGCTGCAGTTTGCGCGGATGCACGTGCAGAGCTTTCTGCTATCATTGACGCATACGTTGCATGGATCGACCGTTACGACGGCACTGTTGTGACGACCCTTGCAAACGACGCGAAGGACGCTTATATTGAGGATACTGCCGTTAGTGCGATCAGCGCACTTGGTATTACCTCAGAGGGCACCGATATTAAGCTTGATGCCGCAGAGGCTGCTGCTTATTTTGCAGGCAACGATGCAACCGTTGAGGCGAAATATGCGGATATGGGCATTGTCAATTTGATGGATGCTTATAGCGCTGCGATCAAGGCGGCCGGCTACACTGTCAACATTGCTTCGATGGTGAATAGCCTTTACGGTGCACTTGAGGTTGTGCCCGAGGAGCCTGCTGTTGATTCCGCTGCACCTGTTGTAACGCCTACTACGAAAGAATTCAACAAGTATGCTGTTGACAGCGGCGTGGTGCTGGTAACCTACGGTGAATCCGGCGCACCCTACAAGTCGTTTATCTTGAACTTTAACGATTATGCTGTCAGAACCGAGTACAACGGTGTTGTATACAATGTTGCGGCATACGGCTATGCCGTCATCTATCACTGAGAAAGGGAGGTTAAACAATGACAAATCAAGTCAAAGCGCCCGCCGCGAAGAAACCGGCACCTGCCGCAAAAACGCCGGCGCCCGCAGAAAAGAAAAAGAAAATTGCCTCCCTTGACAAGCGCAAGGCAAGAGCAGGCTGGCTCTTCGTTTTGCCCTTCCTCATTGGTCTGGTAATTATTTACATTCCGATCCTTTGGGAATCTATTTCCTACAGCTTTGCAAACTACACCATCAATGATGGTGTAGTTACAAAGGAGTTTGCGGGCTGGACCCACTACTCTGAGGCACTCTTCGGTCAAGCAGACTTTATGCAGTCCTTGCTTGTCGGCCTTAAGGAAATGGCATTTGACATCCCCGTTATTCTTATTTTCTCGCTTTTCGTTGCCGTGATCCTCAACCAGAAGATGGTTGGTCGTGCGGCATTCCGTGCGATCTTCTTCCTGCCCGTTGTGATTTCGACGGGTGTGATGGAATCGGTCATGGCAAGCTCCTACAGTAACTCGGGTCTTGGCATTGATCTTGGTGAAGAGGAGAACGCAACCCAAAAGCTTGAATCCTCGCTGGCACTTGAGCAGCTGCTCGCCAGCATCTTCGACGGTCTTGGCTTTGGTGTCGGTCTTGTCGAATACATCGTTTCCGCTGTTGCCAGCATTTCCAACATTATCAACCGTTCGGGCGTTCAGATCCTGATTTTCCTTGCATCTCTGCAGTCGATCTCCCCTGCGATCTACGAGTCCTGTGAGATTGACGGTGCAACCTCTTGGGAAACCTTCTGGAAGATCACCTTCCCGATGGTAAGCCCGATGATCTTGGTAAATGCGGTCTATACGATCATTGACTCCTTTACAACAGATTCGAATACTGTTATGGGCGTCATTAACAGCACCTATAACGGCGTTGATATGGCGTCGAAAAACATTAGTGCCGCGATGGGTTGGATGTACTTCCTGCTGGTACTTGCGATAGTAGGCATTGTTGCGGGTCTGTTCTCCGCATACGTCTTCTATCAGAGAAGAGATTAAGGAAGGGAGGATACGAAAATGACACAAAATGTTGATAAAAAGCCTAAGGTCATGCGCGAAAGCAAAAACAAGATCCGCGTTGATTTTGAGCGCACCAGCTTGAAGGAGCGCCTGAAGGCCAAGTATCTCTCCGGAAACTTTGCCAAGTTTATTCTTTGGTACATCTTCCGCTTGCTGCTTCTCATCGGTATTGCATTCGTAATTGTGAAGCCCTTCTATACCATGATCATGCAGTCCTTTATGCAGGCATCGAACTTCGTTGACTCTACGGTCGTGAACGTTCCGAAGGCATTCTCGGCGATCATTTACAAGGCGATCATCGTGGACCTTTCCTACTTCAAGGTCTTCTTCCTGACGCTTTCGCTCTCGCTGTCCGCTGCACTTTTGCAGACCTTCTCCTGCGCACTGATTGGCTACGGTCTTGCAAAGTTCAAGTTCCGCGGCGCAAAGTTTGTCTTCTTCATGGTAATTTTGTCGCTGGCGATCCCGCACGGCGCAATGCAGTCGGCAATCTTCTATCGCTTCCAGCACCTTGACCTTTTCGGCATTCTGAATCTGCTTGGCGTGAAGGGTGGTATCAGCACCATTCGTAGCGTTGTGCCGATCCTTTTGATGTCGGCAACGGGTCTTGCCTTCAAGAACGGTCTTTACATCTTCTTGCTCAGACAATTCTTCCGCGGCGTGCCCGACGAGCTTGAGGAATCCGCTTACCTTGACGGTGCAAACACCTTCCGCACCTTCATTCAGGTTATTTTGCCCCTGTCGGTGCCGATGCTCATTACCGTATTCCTGTTCGCATTCTGCTGGCAGTGGACGGATGACTTCTACATCCCGCTCTTCTTTACGGGCAACCGTCCTGCTCTCATGACCTACCTGCCGAACCTTGAGGAGATTCCGATTACCGTATCTTCTCTTTACTCGAAGGAAACGGGTAGCAGTGCAAAGTATAAGCGCGCGATCGTTTACGGTTGTGGTCTGATGGTTTGCGCACCGCTGATCATTCTTTACCTCTTCTGCCAGAGATATCTGGTGCAAGGTATTGAACGCTCCGGTATCGTCGGATAATTTCGGGAATGTCGGATTTGGCGCCAACCGCCGTTCTCGAGGCTTGACGTATTGTATACGCCTGGCACCTTCGAGATCGACGCTTCTCACCTAAATCCGCCTATCCCCGAGGGAATGCCGGATTTGGCATTCTCGGTTTAAACCCAACTATCAATGAAACAAGGGCGAGTGCCGTTTGGCACTCGCCCTTGCTATTTTGGCGGTAAAACCGTGATGATCATTGTGAAAAAGCCCGTGCCGCTCCCACGGCTTTCTGCCAGAGCGCGAGGCGCTCTTGTCGCTCTTTGGGTGTGAGTGTGGGGGTGAAGCTGCGGTCTGCCTTGAGGATCTTGGCAAATTGCTCCTTATTTTCAAACACGCGAGCACCAATGCCCGCGATGCCCGCCGCGCCAAGCGCGGTGCTCTCGACCGACATCGGGCGTGTGACAGTCACGCCGCTGTAATCGCTTTGCAGCTGCAAAAGGAGGTTATTGGCGGAGGCGCCGCCGTCAACTTTTAGGGTGTCAAGCAAAAGTCCCGTGTCGCGCTGCATACAAGCAAGGACCTCGGCGGTTTGAAATGCCATGGCATCAAGCGTTGCGCGCACAAGGTGGGCGCGCGTGGTGCCGCGTGTGATGCCGCAGATCGTGCCGCGCACGGCGCTTTCCCAATAGGGCGTGCCGAGTCCAACGAAGGCGGGCACGAAGTATACGCCGCCGCTATCCTGAACGGTCTTGGCGATCTCTTCGGTTTCGGGGGCAGAGGTGATGAGCGAGAGCCCGTCACGCAGCCACTGAATGGCGGCACCGCAAATAAACACAGACCCCTCCAGCACGTAGGTGATCTCGTCACCGATCTGCCAGCCGACCGTGGTTAAAAGTCCGTTTTGCGAGCAGGCGGGGCGTGCACCCGTGTTCATCAGTAAAAAGCCGCCCGTGCCGTAGGTGTTTTTGACGGAACCAACCTCAAAGCATCCCTGCCCGAACAGTGCCGCCTGCTGATCGCCCGCCACGCCCGTAATGGCGATGGGAGCACCGAACAGCGAGGGGGCAGTTGTGCCGAAGTGCGAAGCCGAGGGGCGTACCTCCGGCAGCATCGCCGCGGGAATATCAAAGAGTGTGAGCAGGTCGTTATCCCACGAAAGGGTGTGGATATTAAAGAGCATGGTGCGTGCGGCATTTGTGACGTCGGTGGCGTGAATTTTGCCGTCTGTGAGGCGGTAGATCAGCCACGTGTCTACCGTGCCAAAGAGAAGCTCGCCACGTCGTGCGCGCTCGCGCGCACCCTCCACGTGGTCAAGGATCCACTTCAGCTTCGTGGCGGAAAAATACGGATCGGGCGCGAGTCCCGTTTTTTTGGTGATCGTCACGTCGTCGCCCGTGCTTTTGAGCGCGGCGCACATCTCCTCGGTGCGGCGGCATTGCCACACGATCGCGGGATAGATCGGCTTGCCGCTTTCCTTTTCCCACACGATCGTGGTTTCACGCTGATTGGTGATGCCGATGGCGGCGATATCCGCGGCGGTAAGCCCCGCCCTTGCAAGTGCCTCGCGCGCGGCGGTAAGCTGTGATTGCCAAATGTCCTCGGGATCGTGCTCGACCCATGCGGGGGCAGGGTAGTGCTGGGGGAATTCAACGCCGTGCTTGGCGATCGCATTTCCCGCCGTGTCGAAAATGACGCAGCGCGAGCTGGTCGTGCCCTGATCAAGTGCCATTAAATATTTGCTCATGCGTGACTCCTTTCCACGGTAAAGTAAGGGTCAAAGGAAAGTGAATAGCGCTTACCGCTTACTGTAATTTCCTTTTTCGTGCCGTAGCGCTCGCGGTAGTTTTGCATAGCGGCGTCAAGAAACTCGTCGGGCACACCGAAGCGCTCGGCAAATTCCCAAGGCTCGCGACAGCCGTCAAGATAGGCAAGCAGTAAGCGCCTGACACCGATAAGGCGGTCAAAGCTACGCTCTCTTGCGCGGCGCTCCATCTGCTTATCCTCAAGGATATTGCCATAGGAGGTGAGGGCGTGCGCGAGCTCCTCGCAAAGCACGACCGTGCGCTCGGCGCTCGTTTCCACCTGCTCGCTGATGGCAATGGTGTTATCGCAGCAAAGACCGCGAATGCGCGGCGACTGAAAGGGGTAGCGCTCAATGACGGTGATGCCGTGTCCTTTTGCTTCGTCTAAGAGCTTTTCGTACATAGGTTCTCCTTATTTCATTCGCTTTGATTTGACGAAACGCACGAAATCCTCGATTTCACGCAGCTCCTCCTCGGTAAATTCCTCGCCCTCAAAGTGAGCGGCAAGAGTGGAGGGGCGCTCTGCCTCCCAGCCCGTGAGGTATGCGGGCGCCACGCCGAGTGCGTGTGCCAGCTTTTCAAGTGCCTCGGTGGGGATCTTGTCGGTCTGTCCCGTTGCGTAGCGGTGCACAGCCGATTTTGCGAGCCCCGATCTGTCAGCAAGCTCGCCGTAGGAGAGTCCAAGCTTTTGCATTTGGTTGCGAATGCGTTCCGAAACAGTCATAAGATACTGCCTTTCTGCGCCGCTTAAAAAAACGGCGCTGGCGCGGCTTTTTGCCACGTGTTTTTTTCTTGATCTTATTGTAGCAAATAGAAAAAGCGCTGTCAAGCGACCGTCACAGTTTTATGACGAATTTACACTTTGTTCATAACTTGGTTCTTGACAAACGGCGCGGAATGGTGTATGCTATAATCGTCCCAAAACAAGGACGGTAAAAGGAATTTTACGGCTTAAAATTCCGAGAATGGAAATATATTCCGTTGAAATGCAATGGGTATAGCGATTTTGTTGTCGTGATCGTCCCGAAAACAAAACGGGTTTATTTGCCTTACTCGTCCTAAAAATAAGACGCTCGATTAAAGAAAGGAGAAGAAAAAATGCCGCTTGCAGGAGTTTGTCCGTATTATATGTATGAAAAATCGGGGATCACGCACTGTGAATGTGCAGATCTGCATTTTCCCGACAAGGGTGCGCGTCGCGCTGTGGTCTACGGCTATTGCGGTCACCCCGAAAATTATCTGAAATGTCCCTTGAAGCACGCAATGGACGGTTATTATGAAAGGAGCCTTTAACATGAGTGAAAAGAACATGACGAGAAGATCAAGAGAGGAATATTTGCTTGCCGTTCGCACCAAGGAGCTTCAAGCGGCGAACGATCGGATTTTGGCAATGGAGGAGATCATAAAATTACAGTGCTCCTTGCTTGCCGTGGCACTGCTTGCCGCTTGCGGTGAGGAGGAGATCAAAAAAGAGGGGGATGCGATCTACTTTTTGAAGGATGCTGTCAAAAACGCGCTGCTTGAGCTTTCTTGCATGACCAGTGATGTGGGTGATGCGTACCGCATCATGGTTTGCAGGAACGAGCAGAACAAGGAGGCGGCAGAGAAATGAGCAGGGAAGGCGAGCCGAAGCTTCCCTTTGCCGAAAACGGCGAGCGACCGTCGGCAACGGAGCCTCGCTTGCTCCTCGAGTCGCTTGCGCCGGAGGCGTTGGGGGTGCTCGCGTCGCTGATGCAGGATACGGGACAAAAGCCCGAGCTTCGCATGAAGGCGGCGGAGAGCATTCTTGACCGTGCGTGCGGCAAATCGGGGTTAGCCTCGTCGGGGGAGGGAGGCGGTATGGTCATTCGCTTTGAGGGGGAGCTTGAGGAATGGAGCCGCTGATCTTTCGTTCTTTGCGCCGCGACGTGCCGAGCCCAAGACAGCAGGAGTTTTTCAGATCCGAGGCACGCCACACCGCTTACGGCGGCGCGCGAGGGGGCGGTAAATCCTGGGCAATGCGCCGCAAAATGGTGATGCTTGCCATGCGCTATGCGGGACTGCGCTTGTTGCTCTTGCGCCGCAGCTTACAGGAGCTTCGGGAAAATCACGTGCTGCCCCTGCAGCGCGAGCTTGCGGGATACGCCGCGTTTAAAAAGGACGAGCGCGCGTTTTTGTTTCCAAACGGCTCGCGCCTCACGCTCGGCTACTGTGACCGTGACGACGACGTACTGCAATATCAAGGGGCGGAGTACGACGTGATTGGCTTTGAGGAGGCAACGCATTTTAAAGAGCAGTGGATCGTTTTTATCAGCACGTCGCTTCGTACGACCAAGGAGAATTTTTCGCCCCGCATTTATTATACCTGCAACCCCGGCGGTGTCGGACATGCTTATATCAAGCGGCTTTTTATCGATAAACAATATTTGTCAGGTGAAACGCCAACGGATTACTGCTTTATTCCCGCGCTTGTTTACGATAACCGTGTGCTGATGGAGGCGGACCCGAATTACGTGCGCCGCCTGGAGGCACTGCCCGAGCATTTGCGCCGCGCGCATCTTTTCGGGGATTGGAACGTATACGAGGGACAGGTATTTGAGGAGTTTCGCAACGACGTGGCGCACTACGGCGACCGCATTGGCACGCACGTCATTGCCCCCTTCACGCCCCCTGCCGAATGGCAGATCTACCGCTCCTTTGACTTTGGCTACGCAAGACCCTTTTCGGTTGGCTGGTGGGCAAGGGACGGTGACGGGCGACTTTACCGCATTCTTGAATTTTACGGCTGTAAAAGAGGCGAGGCAAACGTGGGGCTTCGCATGACTCCCGAGGAGATCTTCCGCGAGATCGGAACGATCGAACGCGAGCACCCGTGGCTTGCGGGGAAATCGATCGTCGGGGTTGCCGACCCCGCGATCTTCGACGCGTCGCGCGGCGAGTCGATCGCCGCAACGGGCGAGCGCTACGGCGTTTATTTTGAGCGCGGCGACAACCGCCGCATCGCGGGCTGGATGCAGCTTCATAACCGCCTTTCGTTTGACGAGCGCGGTGTGCCGATGCTATACGTGTTTTCTACCTGTACGGGGTTTATCAGAACACTGCCGATCCTGCAGTACAGTCGTGTGTATCCCGAGGACGTGGATTCGGATATGGAGGATCATATTGCCGATGAAACGCGCTATCTTTGTATGCTGGTGCCGATGACGTCAAGCAAAAAGGAATCCGTTAAGAGTGTGACGGTGATGGATCCGCTTGACCGTCCCATTACCACTTACGTGCATCGGCGAGAGGAGCGAGCGTAAAGAACCTCGCGCTTTATATTTGAAAGGAGAATTTATGAGAAGAAAAAATTTGATCGGCAAAGCCGAGATCACCACCGCAAGAGAGGAACTGCTTGAATGGCATAAGGCGCGCGAGGAATTTGCCGCGCGTGTTGCCGACGAGGAGAATTGGTACCGTCGCCGCGTGGCGCCGAGGGCGCACCGTAACAGCGAGGGAGAGCGCTTTGCGCCGACCTCGGCGTGGCTCTTTAATTCGCTGATGCAAAAGCACGCCGACATGATGGAAAATCTGCCGACAGCCGCCCTTTTGCCGCGCGAGGAGGGGGACGAGGAGGACGCGAGGGCGCTTTCGGTGATCGTGCCCGTGGTGCTTGACCGCGCGAACTTTGCCTCGTCGTATTCCGACAATATGTGGTACAAGCTAAAGCACGGCGTTTGTGCGTGGGGCGTTTTTTGGAACAACGACCTCGAAAACGGCATCGGTGACATTGACGTGCGGCGCGTGGAGATGGCAAATCTTTATTGGCAGCCCGGTGTGCGTACGTTACAGGAATCAAAGGCGGTCTATTTTGTGGATCGCATGAGCCGTGGGGCGCTTCGCGCGCGTTTTCCGCGCTATGAGGAAAAACAGGGGCTTGACCCTCTTGCACACCGTTTTCTCACGGGCACGGGGGAGAGTGACGAGGTGGTCGTGGTCGATTGGTACTACAAAAAGCGACTCCCCACGGGGCGCACGGTGCTCCATTACTGCAAGTTTGCGGGGGAAACGGTGCTGTTTTCCTCGGAAAACGATCCGCTTTATCAAAACGGGTGGTACGAGCACGGGCTTTACCCCTTTGTGCTTGACGTGCTATACCCCATCGAGCATACCTGCCTTGGCTTTGGCGTGATCGCGCTGGGGCGTGATCCCCAGCAGTACATTGACCGCATGGACCGCAATTTGCTTGAATACATGGATTGGGCGACGCGTGTGCGGTATTTTTGCAAGAAAAATACGGGCGTCAATGAGGAGGATTTCTGCGATCTCGGCAAGCGCATCGTTGAGGTGGAGGGTGATCCCGACGAGGAGCGCTTGCGCCAAATTGATATAGCGTCGCTTGATGAGATCTGGCTTAAGCTCAAGGAGGCAAAGATCAAGGAGCTGAAGGAAACCACCGCGAGCCGTGATCTCTTGCACGGCAGGGCGGAGGGCGGCGTTACGGCGGCAGCTGCCATTGCGGCTTTGCAGGAGGCGGGAAACAAGTCTATGCGTGATATCATTGCCGCCTCTTACCGTGCCTTCGTTGACGTGGTGCGCCTGATCGTTGAGTGTGTAAGGCAGTTTTACGGCGAAATGCGTTGCTTCCGCATTCTCGGCACGGACGGTACGAATCGCTACCTTCGTTGGTCGAGCCAACGCATGAGAGAAGCGAGCGGCGACTTGCTCGGAGAAGTGAGAAGACCGATTTTTGATATCGACGTGCGCGCCGAGCGCAAGAGCCCGCACGAGAGCTACGTTTATAACGAATTGATGAAGGAGCTGTACCGTATGGGCGTGTTCCACGCCGAAAATGCGGCAGCGGCGGAGATCTTGCTTAGCACCATGAATTTTGACGGTGTGGAGAGTGTGCGCGCAAGGATCAAGGAGATCCTGCGCCGCGATCGCGAGAAGATCGGGGAGGCGAGAGAATGATCAGGAGCTTTGCGAAGCGGGAGGGAGAGCGATTCTGCCTCTACGTTTCGGGGCATGCGGAGAGGGGCGAGGAGGGCGCACGCGTGTGCGCCGCCGTTTCGGTGCTCGTCAGTATGCTTGTAAGGCACGCGAGTACACACCCCGATTGCTTTCACGTGCGTGCGATGACGGTGGGAGGGAATTGCTCGCTGTCCTGCACGGGCGGTATCGGTGAGGTGTTTGAGCTGGTCGTTTCGACACTCACAAGGCTCGCCGAGGAGAACCCCGCACATATGGCAAGGGTAGAATATATGTGCCATTGATGCAGTTAACGACAAATATACACGTATCTGTTATGATAGGAGATAAGATATGATTTTACATGAAAAAACGCTCCCGCTCACTCTTTTTGGTGAGGAGAGCTTGGGTGGTACTAGCGCTTTGCCCGACCTCACCCAGCGGGCAGAAAATGAAACGGGCGGCAATGAAGGAGCTTCCGACGCCGGGGAGCAAAACAAAGTTGAAACGCGGGAGGAGCGCTTCAGAAATTTGATGGAGGGAGAATACAAGGATCTCTTTACCGCTTATTTTCAGGAGACCTTCAACCGTCGTTTCAAAATGCAAAAGGGCATGAAGGAGGAGCTTTTGCGTGCACGTGACGTGGTGAGCGCTGCTGCCGAGCGCTTTGGCACGAGGGACGAGGGGGAGCTGGCGGCTGCCATACGGGCGGAACAAGAACGGTATGAGGCGTCCAGGGAGGCAGAAAATGCCACCCCCCCCCCCACCCAAGCCAACGAAAACGACAAGCAGGACGGGCAGGGAAAAGCA
>JAZOSR010000072.1:0-12882 GCA_045657225.1 Eubacteriales bacterium
CAAAATATTCAGCCATGGGGGATTCCTTTCGAGATAAGTATACATTTTAATATTATAACACAAAATTTTGTCAAATGCCAGCATTTTTTGCGAAAATATCAAAATATTTATAATATTTACATTTAAAATAAAAAAACGCACGCTTACAAGCACTCCCGTCGGAGTGTGAAAGCGTTGCGTTTAGCAAAAATGCACGTCGGAAAAACCGTCCGCCCGTGTTGGTATCATAAGATTGATACTCCGCGCAGATGGTTGACCGCCGTGCACACATCACCGTTTGTGATGCCTTGTCATTATACCGCATTTCCCCCGTTTTGTAAAGTGTGAAAAACAGACAATTTTTTCTTAAAATTTTTGTTGCTTTTTCCACAAGTTAGAAAAATTCACGCCTTTTTTGAAAAAAATTGTAGCTTTTGCCGATTTTTTGTTGTGGGGGAGGGCAACACGAAAAAAGAAAGAAAAAATTTTAAAAAAGGCACTTGACAAACACGAATTCCCGTGGTATACTACTAGGGCAAAGAAGCAGAGCGTTCCGCGTTCTCACCTTACCGCCACCGAGCGCGTCGGGTTGATAGTTCTCCCTTTTTATATAAAGGGTGTTTTGTCGTGCGGAGCGTTGCTTTGCGCGATTTTTTATTTTACCGGGTCACTCCCGGGAATTGGAGGTATCTTCTTATTAGCGCAGCAAGAGATTTACTGATCAACGAAGAAATTCACGAAAAGGAAGTTCGTGTGATCGGTGACGATGGAGAAACGCTCGGTGTTATGTCCGGTAATGCCGCACTCAAAATTGCTTATGATCGCGGGCTCGACCTTGTGTTGATGGCACCGCAGGCAACCCCTCCCGTTTGTCGTATCATGGATTACGGCAAGTACCGCTTTGACCGCGAAAAGAAAGAAAAGGAAGCAAAGAAGAAGCAGCAAGTCATCGAGCTTAAGGAGGTTCAGCTCTCCTGCCGTATCGACGTGCACGACTTCGAGACCAAGGCACGCAACGCCGTCCGCTTTTTAACGGCAGGCAACAAGGTGCGCGTGGTCGTCCGCTTCAAGGGTCGTGAGATGGCTCACCAGGAGCTTGGTCGCGATATCCTGACCCGCTTCGAAGAAGCTGTGTCCTCTGTTGGCACGGTGGAGAAGAAGCCCGTGCTTGACGGTAGGATCCTCAGCATGGTCGTATCTCCTGTTAAAAACTAAGTTACCCATCGGCGACGGGTGTCGCCCCAAAATAGATTTCGTTAAAAAGGAGTAAATAAAAATGGGAAAAATCAAAACACATAAGGCTTCTGCCAAAAGATTTTCCGTAACCGGTACCGGCAAGGTTAAGATCAACCACTGCCACCACCGCCACAACCTCGGTCTTAAGGATGCTAAGCGCAAGAGACATCTTCGTTCTTCCGCTATCCTCAGCCCGTCCATGACCGCTACCGCGCGTCAGTTGATTCAAAAATAAGATAATCGGAGGATAGAAAAATGGCAAGAGTTAAGGGCGCGATGATGACGCGCAAGAGAAGAAATAAGGTTCTGAAGGCAGCTAAGGGCTACTGGGGTGCAAAATCCAAGCACTTCAAGATGGCAAAAGAGCAGTTGATGAAGAGCGGCAACTATGCATTTGCAGGCCGCAAGATGAAGAAGAGAGATTTCCGTAGCCTGTGGATCACCCGTATCTCTGCTGAGGCAAAGGTAAACGGCATGAACTACTCGACCATGATGCATGGTCTTAAGAAGGCAGGCGTTGACCTCAACCGCAAGATGCTCGCTGAGCTCGCTGTTTCTGACAAGCAGGCATTCGCCGCACTTGCAGCACAGGCAAAGGCAGCACTTTAATAGAAAAACCCGACGCGCGCGTCGGGTTTTCTCTCTTTGCATGGGGATTTTTTCATGCACGAAAATGGGTAAAAAATGACAAAAAGAGGGGGGACGGGTATGCAAAACGGCGCTGAGGTGATCACGTCAAGACAAAATCCGCTCCTGGTGCTTGCCGCAAAGCTTGCGGATAAAAAGCACCGTGAGCGCGAGGGGCTTTTCCGCTTTGACGGTAAAAAGCTCTTTTTTGAGGCGCTGTCAAACGAGCTTCCGCTTTTTGCAGTCCTTTTAAAGGAGAGCTCCGCCCCCGCCTTTTTGGAGCCCGCTCTTCAACGAGCACAGGTAGCGCCCATGCGCGTTGCCGTCCTGCCCGATGCGCTTTTTGAGCGCATTTCAGAGGAGAGAGCACCCGAAGGTGTGATATGTATATGTCGCTACCTTTCTCATATACACGGTCGGCTTACCACTTGCGAGAACGACGTGACGGATCCGTTTGCGGGTTACGGTCGCGTGCTTTTTCTTGAAAGTGTGCGCGATCCCGGCAATCTCGGTACCGTTTTGCGCTCTTCGCGCGCGTTTGGCGTCGATCTTGTTGCACTCTCCGACGATTGTGCCGACATCTATAATTCTCGCACTGTCCGCGCGGCAATGGGGGCGCTTTTCTCTATGCCCACCGTGCGTGTGAGTGATGCGATCGGCACCGTTTCGCGTGCCGCCGCGCACCGCCGTGTCTTTGCGGCGGCGCTGAAGCCCGAGGCACTTCGACTTGGCGAGGTTGACCCGCGCCCCGACGATATATTACTCGTCGGCAACGAGGGGCACGGTCTTTCCGAGGCGCTGATCACTGCCGCGACAAGTCCGCTATATATTCCGATGGAAACGGGAGTTGAGTCCCTCAATGCGGGGATCGCCGCTTCTGTTTTACTATGGGAATTTTACCGTAGGTAAAACATGATGGAAAGAGAAACGTTAATCGAATGGATCGCGCTTGCCGGAGCACTTGGCCCGCGCAGTAAGCGCTTAAAGCCGCTTTTGCGTGCCTTTCACTCTCCCGCAGGTGTTTTTGCCGCAGGGGAGCAGGCGCTGCTTGAGGTGGTTCCCGATATGGGGAAGGGCATGGTCGCCACGCTGTTGCGTGGCGGTGACCAGAACGAAGCAGAGCGTATTTTGCGTTACTGTGAGCGCGAGGGTGTGACGGTGCTCACGCCCGTGCACAAGACCTATCCCGCTTGTCTTTTCAATATTGCCGAGCCGCCCGCCGTTCTTTACTGTCGCGGCAAGCTCCCCTTTCCCGAGGGTGTGCCTTACGTTGGTATGGTCGGTACGCGTGATATGGATGAATATGGCGAGAGGGTGACGTATAAACTATCCTTTGAGATCGCCGCCGCAGGTGCGGTGGTCGTCAGTGGCATGGCTCACGGTGTTGATAGTGTCGCGGCAGCAGGCGCGCTTGAAGCGGGCGGCTATACCGTGGCAGTGCTCGGATGCGGTATAGACGTTGTATATCCAAAGCATCATAAGCGCCTTTCGCAGGAGATCATGGAGCGCGGCGCGGTGATCACCGAGTTTGCGCCCGGCACACCGCCAAACAGAGGGAATTTCCCGATTCGCAACCGCCTTATCAGCGCACTCTCCGAGGCACTGGTCGTGGTGGAGGCGGATGAGGAAAGCGGCTCGCTTATCACGGCGCGTTATGCGCTTTTGCAGGGAAAATCTCTCTTTGCCGTACCCGGCGATATTGACAAATCCCGCTCAACGGGGTGCAATTTGTTGCTCCGCGCGGGTGCACGTCCCGTGCTTGATGCCGATGACGTGCTTTCACATTTCCGCTTTTTATACAGACAAAATATGCGCGTGCCCGCCGAGGCGTTGCAATATACCGTGATCAGCGAGGAGATCATGCGCAAATACGGCATTTTCACCGCTGAAAACGAGAAAAAGCAGAAAAAAGCGGCACAAAAGGCAATAAAAGCGGAAACACTTTCCGCAAGCGAAGCGCGGGAGAGTGAGCGTCAGCTTTTAGACGAGGTGGTTGCCTCGCTGGACGAAGCACGGCGCAAAATTTATCATATGCTACCCGATGGCACTCCCTTTACCGTAGACCTGTTGGTCGAGGCAGGGGTGAATGCAAGCGAGGCAATCGCCGCAATGACGCTGTTTGAGTTATACGGTTTGATCTCCTCCCGTCCGGGTGGTACGTACTTGAAGAAGTAATTTATCGAAAGGAACAATACATGGCAAATCTGGTTATCGTGGAGTCGCCCTCCAAAGCAACGGCGATCAAAAAATATCTCGGCTCAAATTATAAGGTGATTGCATCGAAGGGTCACGTGCGTGACCTGCCGAAGAGCACCCTTAGCGTAGATATCGAGGATGGCTTCAAGGCACATTATATCAATATCAGAGGAAAGGGAGATCTCATCAAGGAGATCCGCAAGGAGGCAAAGACCGCCAAAAAGGTCCTGCTCGCACCCGACCCTGACCGCGAGGGCGAGGCAATTGCCTGGCACCTTGCCAACGCCCTTGGTCTTGACCCCGAAAAGACGCTCCGTGTGACCTTTAACGAGATCACGCCCGACGTGGTGCGCGCCGCCATTAAGGAGCCGCGCCATATCGACATGAATCTTGTCAACGCCCAGCAGACACGCCGCATCTGGGACCGCGTGGTTGGCTATAAGCTTTCTCCCTACCTTTGGAAGTCTGTTAAGAACGGTCTTTCCGCAGGTCGCGTGCAGTCCGTGGCGGCGCGCATTCTCGTTGATCGCGAGGAGGAGATCCGTGCCTTTACCCCCGAGGAATATTGGACGGTAGATGCCGTGATCGGTGGCGAAGGTGAAAAGGAATTTTCCGTGCGCTTCTTCGGCACGGTTGACGGTAAGGTGAAGCTTGGCAGCGAGAGCGAGGCAGCCTTCATCGTTGCCGCCATTTCCGGAAAGCCCTTTATGGTAAAGAGCATCAAGCGCGCTACGCGCCAAAAGCTCCCCGCCGCACCCTTCACGACCTCCACGATGCAGCAGGAGGCATCCCGCAAGCTCGGCTTCCAGTCCCAGCGCATCATGCGCGTGGCGCAGGAGCTTTACGAGGGTATCAACCTTGGCACCGAGAACGGCGGCGTACAGGGTCTTATCACCTACATGCGTACCGACTCGCTCCGCGTATCCGCCGATGCGCAGGAGGCGGCACGCCGATTGATCATTGAAAAATACGGTGAGCAGGCAGTTCCCGCCAAGCCCCGTGTCTATAAGGCAAAGGCGGGTGCACAGGATGCACACGAGGCGATCCGCCCCGCAAACGTGGCACTTGAGCCCGCAAAGGTGAGAAAATACCTCACCCCCGATCAGAACCGTCTTTATAAGCTCATTTGGGAGCGCTTTGTCGCAAGCCAGATGCAGTCCGCTACCTTAAACACGCTTTCCGTGGAGCTTGAGTGCGCGGGATATTTGTTCCGTGCGGGCGGCTACAGCGTCGCGTTCCCCGGCTATATGTCGGTATACGAGGAGGCAGAGGATAAGGAATCTGTTCGTGCTGACGTGATCGGCGAGCAGCTTGACCTTCGTATCCCCGAGCTTGAGGAGGGTGCCGAGATCCCCGCACATCGCGTGGAGAAGCAGTGCCACTTTACCGAGCCGCCGGCAAGATATACCGAGGCGTCGCTCATTAAATTCCTTGATGAAAAGGGAATCGGTCGCCCCAGCACCTATAACACGATTATCACCACCATCGTTTCGCGTAATTACGTGGTGCGCGAGGGTAAGTCGCCTGTTCCCACGCCCCTTGGCGAGGTCACGACCAAGCTGATGAAGAAGAATTTTGCCGACATCGTTGACTATACCTTTACGGCACAAATGGAAAACCAGCTTGACGAGATCGAAAACGGTAATGCCGATATGGTTGACGTGCTCAACAGCTTCTGGGAGGGCTTCAAAAAGGAGCTTGAGGGTGCCGAGGTCAACATCGGCACGGGCGATTTCCGTCTGCCTGTTGAGGAAACCGATATCATTTGCGATAAGTGCGGTGCCAAGATGGTGATCAAGAACGGCAGATACGGCAAATTCGCCGCTTGCCCCAACTATCCCACCTGCAAAAACACCAAGCCGCTTGAAGCCGAAAAAGCACCCGCAGTGGAAGAAAAGGTCGAGAAAAAGGACCCCGTTGTGGTAGATTTCAAGTGCGAGAAGTGCGGTGCCGATATGGTACAGCGCACGGGTAAGTTCGGCAGCTTCTTTGCCTGCTCGCGCTATCCCGAGTGTAACTTTACCAAGCAAAAAACGCGTGAGCTTGACGTGCCGTGCCCCAAGTGCGGCTCAAAGGTGCTCATTAAGACCGGTCGTAAGAAGACCGTGTTTTACAGCTGTGAAAAGTATCCCGAGTGCGATTTTTCCTCTTGGGATATGCCCGTAGCCGAGAATTGCCCCAACTGCGGCAAAACGCTCTTCCGTAAGAAGGGCAAGTCGCTGATCGTTTGCCACGATAAGGATTGCGGCTACTACCGCGAGGCAGAGGAGCTGCAGGACGTGGAGACCCTGGCATGAGCGTCGGCGTTGTTCACGTGATCGGCGCGGGGCTTGCGGGGTCGGAGGCGGCGTGGCAGATCGCGAGGCGCGGGGTACGTGTAAGGCTTTATGAAATGAAGCCGCACAAAATGACCCCTGCGCATCACGAGCGGGGCTTTGCCGAGCTTTGCTGCTCCAACTCGCTTCGCTCCGACGCGCTTTCCAATGCCGTAGGACTCTTAAAGGCGGAAATGCGCCGCCTTGACTCGCTTATTCTGCGGGCGGCTGACGCAACGCGCGTGCCCGCAGGCTCGGCGCTTGCCGTTGACCGTGCGAAATTTTCTGCGTTTGTGACCGATGCTCTTAAAAATCACCCCCTTATCGAGGTTGTTGAGGGTGAGGTCACCGAGCTCCCCGAGGACGGTGTCACCGTGGTGGCATCAGGACCTCTTACCTCCGACGCGCTGGCGGAAAAGCTGATGGCGCTCACGGGGGATACGGGTCTTCATTTTTACGATGCCGTCGCCCCTATTGTGGAGTTTAGCGGCATTAATATGGACGTTGCCTTTTTCGCCTCCCGCTACGACAAGGGCGATGCCGATTACATTAACTGCCCGATGACACGTGAGCAATACGACGTGTTTTATCAGGCACTTATTAGCGCGCGAGAGGCGGAGCTCAAGGATTTTGACAGAGAAAGTCAAAAGAAAATAAAGGTCTTTGAGGGCTGTATGCCCGTTGAGGTCATGGCGCGCCGCGGCTACGATACACTGCGTTACGGACCCTTGAAGCCCGTCGGACTCATCGACCCCCGCGTTGGTAAGGAAAGCTTTGCCGTGGTGCAGCTTCGCCGTGAAAACGAGGAGGGGACGATGTACAATCTCGTCGGCTTCCAGACCCATCTTGCCCACCCCGAGCAAAAGCGCGTGTTTTCCCTGATCCCGGGTCTTGAAAACGCGACCTTTTTGCGCTATGGCGTGATGCACCGTAACACCTACTTAAATTCCCCCGACCTGCTTGATGCCTCTTACGCAATGCGCACCAATCCCAACCTCTTTTTCGCGGGACAGATGACAGGCGTTGAGGGATATATCGAATCTGCCGCGTCGGGACTTGTCGCGGGTCTGAACGCCGCGCGCCGTGTTGGCGGCAAGGAGGCATTTTTCTTCCCGCGCCACACCATGATCGGTGCAATGGCTGCCTACGTGTCGCACGGCGGCATTGGGGATTTTGTGCCGATGAATGCCAATTTCGGCATTGTTGAGCGACTTGAAAAGAAGGTAAGGGGCGGTAAATCTGCCCGCAACGAGGCGCTTTCCGCCCGCGCGCTTGAGGCACTTGACAGTGTGCTTGACGAGGCGAATCAATAATCCGAAAAAATCATAATTCTAATGAAAGGAGAATCCTATGCGTGTCATCGTAGACGTTATGGGTGGCGATAATGCTCCCCTTGAGATCTTAAAGGGCACCGTTGCCGCCTCTTTAGAGGTCAGTGCCAATTTTATTTTGGTGGGCGACCGTCAAGAGATCGAACGTATTGCGCTGGAAAATAATTTTGATATTCGCAGATTTGATATGATACATACCTCTACCGTGATCACGATGGAGGACGATCCCTTATCGGTCGTGCGCGCAAAAAAGGATTCTTCGATGAGTGTGGGACTTCGTATGCTCGCAGATGGCGAGGGTGACGTGTTCGTCAGCGCGGGCAACACGGGCGCGCTTTTCACAGGCGCGACCCTTATTGCGCGAAAGGTGCGCGGCATTCAGCGCGCGGCGATCGGCTCGGTGCTGCCCGCCGTCAACCCCTGTCTGCTGCTTGATTCGGGCGCCAACGTGGTCGTGACCGAGGAATATCTTGAGCAGTTTGCGATCATGGGCTCGGCTTACATGAAAAAAATGTACGGTCTTGAGGCACCCGCCGTGGGGCTCCTGAATAACGGTACCGAGCAAACCAAGGGCACGCCCCTGCAAATTGAGGCAAATCGCCGTCTTGCCGCGTGCGAGGAGATCAATTACGTCGGTAACGTGGAGGGAAATGCCGTTCCGTTTGGTGCGTGCGACGTGCTGGTCACCGACGGCTTTACAGGTAACATCTTCCTGAAAACCATGGAGGGCGTTGGCAAGCTGCTTCTGAAGGCGGTAAAGGACGTTTTTATGACGAATGGACTTACGAAGCTGTCCGCCTTACTTGTTAAAAAGTCCTTTTCCGGTATGAAAAAAATGTTTGATCCCGCCGAGCACGGCGGCGCGCCCTTCCTTGGCATTTCCAAGCCCGTTGTAAAGGCGCACGGCTCGTCGGACGCGCGCGCCTTTAAGAATGCGATCTTTGAGGCGATCCGTTATGCCGAGAGTGACGTGATCTACGACATTGCCGTAGCGGCAGAGCAGTTTGCCGCAAAGAAGAAAGCGATGCTCGAGGCACAAAAGGAAGACAATACCACCGCCAACGGGGCGGAATAAAAGGAGGAGATAGCTGTGCAGGACCTGCGAAGGCTTCAGGAAAAAATTAAATATTTCTTTCGCGATGACGCTTTGCTGCGGCAGGCGTTGACCCACTCCTCTTACACCAACGAGCAGATGTGGGGGCGCAATCGCTCGTACGAGCGCCTTGAATTTCTCGGCGACTCGGTGCTCTCGCTCATCACCTGTAATTACCTTTACCGCACCTATCCCGAGCAGCCCGAGGGCGAGCTTACCAAAATGCGCAAAAAGGTGGTCTGCCAGGCGGCGCTTGCGGGATATGCAACCGAGATCGATCTTGGCAATTACTTATTGCTTGGTAAGGGCGAGGCAAAGGACGGGCGCGAAAAGCCCAAGCTCCTTGAGGATGCCTTTGAGGCATTGCTTGGCGCTATGTATCTTGATACGAACGGCGCGCTTGACAAAATCGCCGATTTCGTGCTTCCGTTTATCCGTCGCGAGCTTCAAAAGGATACGCCGCTTGAGGATTATAAGACGCGTCTTCAGCAGTTTGTACAGCAAACGCCGGGCGAGCGCCTTTCTTACGAGCCCGTGAACGAGCAGGGACCCGATAACGCCAAGGTCTTTACGGTGCGCGTGCTCATTAACTCCAACGAGTTTGGCACGGGTGTCGGCTCCTCGAAAAAGGAAGCCGAGCAAAACGCCGCAAGGGAAGCGCTCGAGCGCTACATTACCATTGAAAAATAAAAAAACACGCCTGCATGATACTCGGCATTCGAGCATTGTGCAAGCGTGCTTTTTTTATTCGGATATTGCCAAAATGTCAATATCCCATGCGGGGAGCGAGAGCGCTCTTGTCAAATACAGGCGGTGATGGGGGGCGATTTGTTGTAAAAGGAGGGGGAGGGAAAAGAGATCCTCGCTTTTGTGGTAGCAGGCGATCTTCATGCGTGGGCTGTCGCGCAGGATCGTTTCCTTCGTGCCGATCAGCGCCGCGTATTCCGCGCCCTCCACGTCGTATTTGATATAATCGACAGGCTCGCCCGCAAGCAGGCTGTCGGGCGTTGCGATCACCACGGCAGTGGCAGGGTCGGTCCTGCCCGTGCAAAGCCCCGCGTTACGGTTGCCGGAGGCATCAAATGCCGCCTCGCCGTTTTGGTCACAAACGGCAGCGCGGTGAGGAATGATGCGGCAATTCGTGACCGTCATCGCCCATTCCGAGAGCTTTTTAAAGTTTCGTCTGTCGGGCTCGACCGCGACGATCGTTTCAAGGTGTGGGGAGAGGGCGAGCATTTCCCGTGCGGTATCACCGTTATAAGCGCCAAAATCCGCCATGCGGCGAACCGTGTTCAGGGAGAGTATGTGGCGGTCGGTATCGGGTGCGCTTGTGGCGGCGAGCAGATAGTCGTAGCGCCCCGTTAATTTATAGGCAAGGATCGCGTCAAAAAGGCGTTTGGATGACTCGTCGGCAAAAATTGCGCGCGCGGCGGCAAGCTCCTCGCGGTGCTTTTTCATAAAATCGGCATCGAAGAGCGCCCCCTCGCAGACCGGCACGTCGGGGACGTAGAGAGGATAGCGCCTTGCCACGTTTTCAACGAGGGCAAGCACCTCGGGACGAGCCGTTCCAAAGGCAAGCAGCACGACGCATTCTCCGGCAGGATAGGCTTCGCAAACGCTTGAAAAAGAGCGAACGGGCATGTCGTGAAAGACCTGCCCGCGCACAAAGCCGTCGCTGGCGAAAACGCCCTTGACGGTCACACCCTTTTCCTTTGCGGCGAGAAGAATTTTATCCGCGCCGTTTCCCATACCGTAAAGCAGGATATCTCGCCGCTCGGCGGCGAGCACCTCCCAAAGCTCGGGTAGGGAAAACAGCTCCTCAAAGGTGGGAATGCTATTCATATCAGCCCATTTTCTCGGGCATTTTTCTGCCGCCCATAACGTGAAAATGCAAGTGCTTCACGGTTTGGCAAGCGTCCTCACCGCAGTTGGTGATCACACGGTAGCCGTTCGTGAGCCCCTCGCTTTTTGCGATTTTCGGAATGGCTTCAAAAATCTTGGCAACAAAAAGGGAATTTTCCGTACTGACGGCATCAGCGCAGCAGATGTGCTCACGCGGTACCACCAGCACGTGGGTGGGGGTTTGGGGATTGATGTCGCGGAAAGCGTATACCCACTCGTCCTCGTATACCTTCGAGGAGGGGATTTCGCCCGCAATAATTTTACAAAACAGGCAATCCATTTTAAGCTCCTTTATTTAACGAATTCGCCGAAAATAGCGGCAAGCGTTTTTTCGTAATCCTCGTCGTTAACACCAAGAATGATGTTCAGCTCGCTCGAGCCCTGGTCGATCATGCGGATATTGACACCCGCCTCGGATACGGCGTTGAAGATGCGTGCGGCTGTACCGCGTGCCTTGACCATACCGCGACCGACGACGGCAACGAGGCAAAGCCCGTCAAGAATTTCTACCTGATCGGCATGAACCAAGCGGTTGATGCTGTTGAGGATACGCTCGCGGCGCCCTTCAAGCGCGGAGGTGGCAACCACAATACTCATGGTGTCAATGCCGGAGGGGAGATGCTCAAAGGAGATCTCGTTATCCTCAAGAATGTCGAGCACACGTCTGCCAAAGCCGATCTCGGCATTCATGCGGTCCTTTTCAATATGGATAACGGAAAAGCCCTTTTTGCCCGCAATACCGGTGATCACGCGCTTTTTGTCATAGCCCTCTGCCTCGGAAACGATCATGGTGCCCGCATCGGCAGGGGCGTTCGTGTTGCGAATATTGATCGGGATGCCCGCGTAGCGTACAGGGAAAATCGATTCGTCGTGAAGAACGGTCGCACCCATGTAGGAAAGCTCGCGCAGCTCGCGATAGGTAATGGTTTCAATGGGAGGGGGATTGTCGATAATGCGCGGGTCGGTCATCAAAAAGCCCGACACGTCGGTCCAGTTTTCGTAAAGATCAGCCTCTGCCGCGCGTGCAACGATCGCACCTGTAATATCCGAGCCGCCGCGGGAGAAGGTCTTGATGGTGCCGTTGGGCATTGAGCCGTAGAAGCCGGGAATGACGGCGTACTTGTGGCGGCGAAGCTCGTCGGCGAGCACGGCATTGGTGCGCTCCTCGTCAAAGGTGCCGTTGTCGCGGAAGAAAATGACGTTTTCCGCGTCGATAAAGTCAAAGCCGAGGTACTTGGCAAGAATGATACCGTTGAGGTACTCGCCGCGCGAGGCTGCATAGTCGCGACCCGATGCGTGGAGCATAGCGTTTTTGACGTAGGTGAGCTCGCCCGACATGTCAAAATCCATGCCAAGCTCACGAATGATGCTGTTATAGCGCTCCTCAATGGTTTGATAAAACTCGTCAATATTCTCGTGGTTGCGGATCATTTCGTAGCAACGGTAGAGCATATCGGTCACCTTGGTGTCGGCGCCAAAGCGCTTACCGGGTGCGGAGGGGACGACGAAGCGGCGCGCGGGATCTGCCTTGATAATGTCGGCAACCTGCTTAAAATGCTTGGCATCGGCGAGCGAGCTGCCGCCGAATTTGACTACTTTGGTTTGCATGGTGGGTACTCCTTATTACAAAAATCATTAATATTATAAGTAAAAATAGGGAATTCTGTCAAGAGCTTTTTTAAAATTTAGCCCTCGTTATCGGCACTGTCGAGGTAACGCTCTGCCTGAATGCGGAAGAGGCTTGCGTATTTGCCGTTTTTGTTCATCAGGTCGTGGTGGCTGCCTTCCTCAATGACCTTGCCGTATTCAAGCACGACGATCTTATTGGCGATCGTGGCGGAGGAGAGGCGGTGCGACACAAATACCGTGGTTTTGTTGCCGCGCAGCTCGTCGAAGCGGGAGAAGACCTCCTGCTCGGCGATCGGGTCAAGGGAGGCGGTCGGCTCGTCGAGAATGAGGACGTCCGCATCACTGTAAAAGGCACGGGCAAGCGAGAGCTTTTGCCACTGACCGCCCGAAAGCTCGGTGCCGAAGTCGGATCGTAGCCATGTCGTTCTGTGAGCCAAGGAGTTGGTTTTCCTAATTGTCTTCCTAAGACCGCTTGGCCTCCGACTTCTCGTCGAGAATGAGGACGTCCGCATCACTGTAAAAGGCACGGGCAAGCGAGAGCTTTTGCCACTGACCGCCCGAAAGCTCGGTGCCG
>JAZOSR010000073.1:0-44776 GCA_045657225.1 Eubacteriales bacterium
TAAACGTTAAGGTTAACGGGCGCTTGCAAATAAAATCCGCCGCAGTTTGCTTGCCCCGGGTTGCTGTGAAACTCGCCGCCGTAAACGTTGATCGTACCGCCTTTAAGACTGTTGGCAAGGCGTATCCAGGAGTAGCCGTAAAAAGTGCCTCCGTTGATGGTCAGATCAATTTGATTGCCACTGGGGTAAACGGTGCCTGCCCCGGTGCCGCAATAATAGGTGCCGCCGTTGATGACGACGGGTGCGGTCGTGGAGACACGCACGGCGTGTCCCGCCTTTTTGCCGTAAACGTTGGCAGGGGTGGTGGTCAGGGTGGCGGGATCGCAGTCAACGTAGCTGAAAAGACCGTCGTTGATGGTGAGGGCTACTGTTCCACTGACATAAAACGAGCCGGGATAGTCAAGTGCGCCCGCGTGGAGCAGCTTGCCGTTATTAGCTGTGATGCTACCGCTGCCAATAGCGTATACCGTAATGCCGTAGGCAAAATAGGTGCCACTGTTGATGGTGAGGTGGTTGGGCTGCTCACCATCCATTCTGACCGTGTAATAGCCACCCGCAAGCAGTTTGCCCGAGGCATTGGTGCCGCCGTTTGCGTTAACGGCGGTAAGGGTAAGCGAGGCGCCGCCATTCAGATAAAAGATCGCGGTGCCGGAGGCAGTGTCGGTCGCCTTGACAGTGAGATTCTTCACGTCAAGCGTGGCGTTCGTGAGGGTGATGATCTTGCCGGCAAGCGCGCCGAAATCAAGTGTGTAGCCCGCGCCGTCAAGGACGAGTGATTTATTGATGGTGATCGCGGCGCTCTCGCTTGCGTTGCCAAGCAGGGTGATCATGTCGCCTACCTTGGCGTTCTCGATCGCCTCGGCGAGCGTGGTGGCGTAGCCTCTCGTTGCTTTCGCCCCTTCGTTGCCGTAGGATACCTCGTAATAATACGTGGTGCCGCTTTGCTCTGTTTCGTCAAAGGCGGCAGTGGCAATGATCGTTGTGATGAGTAAAAGCGTAACGATGGTAAAAATCAGAAGAAATAGCTTATAGCATCTTTTCATAGTTAATACTCCTATGTTTTATTTTTCAAGCGGTGCAAAATTATAATTGCGATATGCTTTGGCGGCAAGATATTGGTCGATGAGGGTTTGAAGTCCCTTCATGTCTGCCTCGGAGGCAAAGATCTTGTCGTAATTTGTTGCGCCGTGCGCATAATATTTTTTGATGTATGCGGCAGAATCAAAGAAGACTGCCTTGTCGCCATTTTTGCGCAGCGTGGTGTCATTCCAGAAGGAGTAGGGAAGTCCCACGGCACTCTCGCCCGTCATGGCACTGTAAAGCATAGCGGAGGTGACGTAGCCCGCGAGCTGATTGGGGTGATAGCCGTCCTTTGCGCTCGAATCCACCACAAAAGAGTTTTTGTTATAGTCTTGGGTGGCACCGGGTACGGTTGCCTTGCCGTTAATGATGTCAAAGACCAGCTTGCCCCAGTCAACGATCGTCACACCCTTTGTGTCCTCCAGCTCATCAAGTGCGTTGAGCATTTCGTGCGGGAAGGTGGGGGAGACTGAAACATTATGCGCGCCCGAGCTGACGAGATAGAAGAATTTGACGTCGGGATTGACCGCGCGGAACATATTGATAATGATATCCATGTTCTCAAACAGATATTCCTTCGTGCGCGAGGAGGCACGCTCGCCCGACACGATCACGTAATCGTAGTTGCGATCCTGAAGATAAGAAAAATGGTTGACGCCCGCGCAGGATTTTTCGGTGTTGCACGCCTCGCCGCAAAGCGAGGCAAGCCCGTGACCGCCGAAGGTAAAGTTGGTGACCGATACTTCGGCACCCATCGCCTTGCAAAGCTGATAGAAATAACCGTGGTCATTGGTGCGCTTTCCATCCGAAAGCAAGCTTTGGGATTTTTCAAGCACGACCTGACCGTAAAAGACGAACGAGTCACCGATAAAAATGATTTTTTTGCCGTTTAAGGGATGCTCGGTCGGCTCATCCCCTTTGCATGCGACCATCAATGTGAAGAGGGTACAGCACACAAGCAAAAGCGAAATGATTCTTAAAAAATTTTTCATAATGTTTCTCCTAATTAAATGAAATAACGAAACACACCTTGATTATACCATAAAATTATGATATAATCAAATAGAAATATTGTAATAATATTATAACAAGGGGGTTATATCAATGGAATCGGTCTTGAACTACATTTATCGTGTGTATTGTGAAAGGAGCTTTTCCTTGGCGGCAAAGTCACTATACATATCCCAGCCCGCGCTCAGCGCAGCGGTGGCGCGCCAAGAAAAGGCGCTTGGATTTCGCGTGTTTGACCGTACGACCGTACCACTTTCCCTCACGCCCGAGGGGCGTGTTTACATTGATATGCTTGAGGAGATGATGGAAAGCGAGAACGTGATGCGCCACCGCCTGCGGCAGCTTTCGACCAACTCCCACGGCACGATTTCGATCGGTGGCACCAATCACGTTGCATATTGGCTGATGCCTACTGTCTGTGGGGTGTTTCATCGCCGTTATCCCGACGTAGAGCTGAGAGTCGACATGGGCAATATCGGTAGTCCCCAAAACCTTTTGGAAAAGCTGCAGGGGGAAACGCTTGATATTCTGTTTTCTTATATGGTTAACGAAGAAACGCAGGTGGCAATTCCGCTTCTGCAGGAGAGATTTGTGATCGTGATGCGTCGCGATCTGCCTGGAGCGCAGGGGCTGGAACAGTATGCCGTTACAAAGGAGGCGCTTCTGCGCGATCCCGATTCCTGCCTTGAGGTTACCGATCTGTCCGTCTTCCGTGACATTTCGTTTTTGCGCTTCGCTATTGACTCCTCACTGTCACGAATCGCGACGGAGCTGTTTGGAGAATATCGGACGGCACCCTGCTTTATCAACAACGCGCGCAGCAGCGGTGTTTACTACAACATGATGTGTGCGGGGCTTGGCGCTCTTGTAACGAGCACCTCCGCTATTGCAATATCCCCGTTCCCCGCAGAGGATCTGCTCTTTTTCTTGCCTTCTGTGCCGAATGGCCCCCGTACGTTATATGCCCTTTTGAAAAAGGGCGTTGAGAGGTCGCCGATCGTATCCCAATTTTTAGAGGTCGCAAAAGAGGTTTCGCAAATGAACACAAAGGCATTGTCCTTGTATGTTTGAGTACGAACGGTACTTGAAAAGTTGCTTTTTGTATGCTATAATATGCATGTAATATTTGTGTGGGGGAAAACCTTTTATGAGTGATATTATTGAACTGAACCGTGACGTGGAGCAGTTTGTGATTCAGGCGAGCGTGCCGCGTTCGAAAAAGAAGTTTGGCGAGGCGTTTGGCGATAAATACATACCGCTTGCGTTTGCCCACACGGGTGACGTGCATGCTGTTCCCGAAATATGGGACCGCATGGTCGAGTATGTGAATCACTACCGTGATTATCTTTCCTTTGCCATTTGTACGGGTGATTATTGCGGTGGCAGTCAAAAAACCTATACCGATTTTTATGCCGCATGCACGCCCTGTGAGCGCCCCTTTTATAACTGCGTGGGCAATCACGACTGCTACTCGGGGGAGGGCGCGTGGTCGCTGGGACCCAAGGAGGTCACGCACGACCTGCTTTTTAATCACAAGGGCGATTGGGACGTCACCTTTATGGACTGTCCCCATTCCATGAGCTACTACAAGGATTTTCCCGATTCAAATATTCGTCTTATCGTGCTTGACGATTATTATCACATTGACGAAGCGCGTGTGTGGCTGAAGGGATTGCTTGATGATGCGAGGGAAAAGGGCATACACGTGATCACCGCACAGCATGAGCCGACCAATTTCATCACACAGCCGCTTGACGTTACCTTCCATACGCTCGACCCATACGTTGAGCGTGCCATGAAGCGCGAGAGTGCGCGCCAAAATTCCGTGTTTGACTATATGGGCAGACCCTTGTTTGAGGATCTGATCGTTGATTTCATTCGATCGGGCGGCGTGTTTGTGTGTAATTTTGCAGGGCATCTGCACATCGATCTCTGCGGCTACACGGATGCGGGGATCCTCAATGTCGTCGTGCCAAGTGGCACCACGTGGGATAAGAACAGCGACCTCAAGCGCGTGCGCGGCACCAAATCAATGGACTGCTTCAACGTGGTGGCGGTGGATACCGACCTCGGGCTGCTCAAGCTCGTGCGCGTTGGCGCGAATGTCGACCACTATCTGCGTAAGAAAACCGCGCTTTGCTACGATTACGTCAATAAAAAGGTTATTTCAAATATTTAAACAAGAAAAACGCCGACCAAGCGGTCGGCGCCTTTTTTATTCCAAAATATTGGTCGTGATCTGGTCAACGCCCCATTCGGCAAGGGTTTTGGCATCCTCGGGATCGTCTACAGTCCACGTATTGACGATAATGCCGTTTTTGTGGCACTCCTCAACGATCTCACGGGTGAGATTCTTGTGGTTAAAGTCAAGGTCGAGGTTATACGCCTTCATGCGCGCGATCATGTCGTCCTCCCAATGGCTCTTTAAAAACTGTGCCGATTGTGTGGGATACTCCTCGCGTAAGTAGACAAGATTTTGGTAGCAAAAGGAGATGAAGGTGACGCTTTCAAGATAATCAAGCGACTTGATGATGTCAACGATCTCAAGGATTTGCTCCTTGGTGAAATCGTCCTTCAGCTCAATTACGCAATGCTTGCCGTACTTTTTGCAGATGTCGACGTACTCCTCAAGCGAGGGAACGAGAAGGTCTGCGCGCGTGTGCTCGCCCGTTGCCTTGTCAAAAAGGGTCACGGCACGCAGCTCCTCAAGCGTGCAGTCGGCAATGTGTAGCTCCGTGCCCGATACGCGCAGGGTATCGTGGTCGTGAATGACGGCGTATTTGCCGTCCTTGGTGCGGTGTATGTCGCACTCTACGCCAAAGTAGGAGCGGTTGCCCGCCGCCACAAACGCGGCGGCGGTATTTTCTGTTTCAATACCCGAAAGACCGCGATGCGCGACCATCAAGGGCTTGCTTTGATGAGAAAATTTGATCGTATCCATGTGAATCTCCCTTATTTCTTGGGGAAGCTGTCCCTCAGGCCCACCACGCGGTTGAAGGTATCGGGGTTTTGGGAGTCCTTGCAGAAATAGCCAACGCGTACAAACTGGAATTTTTCGCCGTTCTTTGCGCCCTCAAGCGCGGGCTCAACAAAAGCATCCGAAATGCGGGTGAGGGAGTCCTTGTTGAGGAAATCAAGGTAGGTCTTTCCTTCGGGTACGTCAGCGGTGTTTTCAATGTCAAACAGACGGTCGTAAAGCATGATGGTGGCGGGCTTTGCGTGTTTCGCGGAGAGCCAATGGATGGTGCCCTTGATTTTTCTACCGTCAGCAGGCATGCCATTTCCTGTTTCAAGGTCGGCGGTGGCGTGAATGCACTTGATGCTGCCGTCGTCGTTCTTTTCAATTCCTGCGTATTTGATGATATAGCCACCCATCAGACGCACCTCGCCGTCGGGCTTTAAGCGGAAGAATTTAGGAGGCGGTACCTCGGCAAAATCCTCGGCATCAATATAGATTTCACGGCTCATCGGCAAAAGACGTGTGCCAAACTCGGGCTTTTGCGGGTGATTGGGGAGTGCGATCATTTCTTCCTTGTCCTCGGGGTAATTGTCAATGATCACCTTGATCGGGTTCACGATTGCCACGCGGCGCAGAGCGTTTTCATTGAGATCGTCACGCACACACGCCTCAAGCTGGCGAATATCGACCGTGTGGTCGGTGTTGGTAACGCCCGCCTCGCGCACAAAGGTGAAGAGCGCCTCGGGGGTATAGCCGCGACGGCGCAGACCGCACAGTGTGGGGAGCCGAGGGTCATCCCAGCCGTCCACGTATCCTTCCTCAACCAGCTGACGGAGGTAGCGCTTCGACATCACGGTATAGGTGATGTTCATGCGGCCAAATTCCCATTGGTGCGGCTTCTTTTCAAAGCCGATTCTGTCGACCACCCAATCGTAAAGCGGACGGTGGTTGCGGAATTCGCTTGAGCAAAGCGAGTGGGTAATGCCCTCAAGCGCGTCCTGAATGGGATGGGCAAAATCGTACATCGGGTAAACGCACCACTCGTCACCCTGGCGGTGATGGTGAATGTGCTTGATGCGATAAATGACGGGATCGCGCAGATAGGGGTTATCCGAGGAGGGATCGATCTTGGCACGAAGCGTGCGTGCGCCATCGGGGAACTCACCTGCTCTCATGCGCTCAAACAGATCAAGGTTTTCTTCGACCGAGCGGTTACGGTAGGGAGATTCCTTGGAGGCGACTGCACGGTCTGTGCCCTTGTAATCGGCAAGATCGTCCTTCGAGAGATCGCACACGTACGCATCGCCCTGCTTGATCAGCTGTACGGCAAATTCGTAGCATTTGCCAAAGTAATCCGAGCCATAAAATACACCGCCCGTGGGGGTGGCGCCCAGCCACTCAAGGTCCTCGCGGATCGAGCGCACAAATTCGTCGCTTTCCTTTGCGGGATTGGTGTCGTCATAGCGAAGGTTGAAAAGCCCCTTGTATTTATTGGCAACGTCGGTGTTGATGCAGATCGCCTTTACCGAGCCGATATGCAGATAGCCGTTCGGTTCGGGAGGAAAACGGGTGTGAATTTTGAGATCGGGGGTTTCACCAAGATCCTTGTCGATGATCTCGTGTATAAAATTACTGTTAATGATTTCTTCCATTTTATTTATCTCCTTGTTATTGCAAGCGGTCGATCATGGCATCAATGCGTGCAAATACGCGCTCACGACCGAGAATGTGCATCACGGCGTACATATCGGGCGAGTTCATTCTGCCCGTTACCGCCACGCGAAGGAACATGCTGATGTCGGCAACGCTACCCTTATAATTCTCGGGATTTTCCTTGTATGCCTTCATGTCGGAGGCAAAGCCGAGGTTGTCTGCCTGTGCCTTGATCTTATCAAACCACACGTTCATATCGTCCGCTTCGTCGTAGTTTTCCTTGAAGGCGCAAAGTGCCGCGCGGATATCCTCGTTTTTAAACTGCTCGGGATAGGCGTCGGTGACGGTGAACCAATCGTCGTAGAAAAAGTCAAGGTAGGGGCGCACGTCCGCAAGCACGGCAAAGTCCTTACGCGGCTTTTTGCCGCCGCGACCGATCGCGAGGATCGATTTTGCGTATGCCTCGTCTGCTGTGAGATGCTCGTAAAGCTCCTTGTCGTAATCCTTCGCAAAGTCCACCACCTCGTCGTAAATGCGGTCGGTGGACATGCGGGAAAGGACGTTCTTCGATACGTCACGAAGCTTGGCGGCATCAAAGAGGGACCCTGCGGGGTTCATCTTCTTGTAGGAGAATTTAAAGCTGTCAACGGGTGCGTCGGGGTTGGCGCGGCGCCAATCCTCAAAGTTGGAGTTGAGAACGGTCATCAGATACTCGTAGACGGACGCAACGGGGAAGCCTGCCTCGCGGTAATAGGAGAGCGCGAGCTCGGGGTCCTTGCGCTTTGACAGCTTGCGCTTCGATTCGCCGTCCATTTTCATCAGGGGACCGATGTGCAGATATTTCGGTGCCTTAAAGCCGAGCGAGCGGAAAAGCTGGAGGTGGAAGGGCAGGGTCGGCAGCCACTCGTCACCGCGTACTACGTGGGTGGTACGCATCAGATGGTCGTCTACCGCGTGTGCGAAATGGTAGGTCGGAATGCCGTCGGATTTGAGGAGCACGTGGTCCATATCGTTCTCGGTCAATTCAAGGTTGCCCTTGATAAGATCGGTAAACTTGATCTTGTTTTCGATCGAGCCCGCCGAGCGGTAACGGAGCACCCAAGGAAGACCCTTTGCCAAGGCGTCCTTGATATCCTCAATGGAGCGATCGCGCCATACAGCCCATTTACCAAAGTAACCGTAATTTGCCTTTTCTGCTTCTTGGCGTGCATGAATGTCCGCAAGCTCCTCCTCGGTGCAGAAGCAGGGGTACGCTTCACCCTGCAGCACCAATTGCTTGGCGTATACGTGGTAAATATCAGCGCGCTGACGCTGGCGGTAGGGACCGTAAGCGCCGTTATCTCCGTCAACCGTTGCACCCTCGTCAAAATTGATGTCGTAGTGCTTAAGGGACTCGATCAGTACCTCAACGGCACCCGGTACCTCGCGCTTCGCGTCGGTATCCTCCACGCGAAGAAAGAGCGTGCCGCCCGATTGGTGGCACATACGCTCGGAGGTAAGACCCTGCACAAGATTGCCGAGATGCACGAAGCCCGTGGGGCTTGGTGCCATGCGAGAAACGACTGCGCCCTCGGGGAGTGTGCGGGGCGGAAATTGTGCTTCAAGGTCGGCGGGGGTTGTTGTGACGTTGGGGAAGAGTAATGCTGCAAGTGCGTTCGTATCCATGTTGTACCTCATGTAAATAAATTATATAAAGGAAAGATTTTGCAGGGCGTTGCCGAGCGTGGTGGCGCGGTCGTGCCCCGGATAGATCGTCAGATCGTGGGGGAGTAAGGAGAGCCTTTTGAGTGACGCGATCAGTGTCGTTATGTCGCCGCCAAAGAGATCGCATCTCCCATAGCCTGCGGCAAAGAGCGTGTCACCCGTAAAGAGTGCATTCTCACATAAAAAGGTGGACGATCCGCGCGTGTGACCGGGAGTTGCCATAACATTAAAGGAA
Organism: Eubacteriales bacterium; assembly: GCA_045657225.1. Lineage (GTDB taxonomy): Bacteria > Bacillota > Clostridia > Oscillospirales > CAG-272 > Firm-07. Next base: position 8,643 of record JAZOSR010000073.1, read on the forward strand.
AGCGCTCCGAAACGGAGCACGTCGCCGTCGTCAAAAAGGTGATCGGCGTTGGGGTAGGTGTGGCTTGTCCCAAAGAAGAGGGAAAAGGCGTTCTTTTCACTGTCGGCAGGAAGGTCTGCGTCAGCTCTTGCAAGATAAACGGGAGCGCCTGTTTTTGCCTTTACGTCGGCGACGGTCAGCATATGGTCAAAGTGTCCGTGCGTGAGTAAGATGGCGCGTAGCGCGGTGCCGCTTTTCTTGAGTGTATCGAGCACCGATTCGACAGGCGCTGCGCAGTCAATAAGGACCGCCGTATCACCCTCGGTGACAAGATACGTGGCGGCGGCAAAGCCGCCGGGGGAAAGGTCGTATATGTTCATGCTTGCCAAAACCGTCCTTTCCTATACTTATTATATAAGTATAACATATTTTATCCCGCTTGTCTACCATATATCGGCAAGAAAACAAAAGAAAATGAAAATAAAATATAGGGACTGCCGTTTCGGCAGTCCCTATTGTTTCATATGAATTAGTCGTTGGATTCTTCCTTAACAAAGCCGTCGCGGATCGCGAGCTCCCAATAGTTGGAGAGCTTGGCATCGATGAAGAAGCCGGGGCAATAGAAGGTTGCGTATACACCCGAAAGATCATCGCTGCAAAGTGTTGCGTTTCGATTGTATACAACGGGGATAACGGGCATATCAATCGTCATCAAGAGCTCCTCTGCCTCGTGAAGGAATGCTGCGCGCTCCTTCTCGTTTTCAGCGGCGTATGCTGCCTCGATCAGGCGGCTGTAACGCTCGCTATCGTAGCCGGTGATGTGGGGGGTCAGCTGATAAGAGGGATTGATCACATCAGTGGGGAAGTTGATCGCGTTGCCGGAGAACTCCTTTGCAAGGGGTGCAAGATAGGAGAACGCGGTAGGCGTGGGAGCGATCAAATCAAGCGAAATTGCCTCAAATGCACCGTTAGCAAGTACGGTATTGTAAGTATTTTCGTAGATGCCGGTGCCAACGGGCTTTTCGGGATTGGTCATGTCCATGACCTCTGCGGAAGAAAGCTTGTTCAGCGTGACGTCAAAGCCAAGTGCTTTCCATGCGACAACGGTGAGCTCGCCGATCTTTACGTGCTCCTCATTGCTGCCGTTCACGGTCAGCGAGAAGCTGAAGTCAGAAGCCTTAATGCCTGCCTCGGTCAAAAGCTGCTTTGCTTCCTCAACGGCAGGGGTTGCAGCAAGATAAGATTCAGCCTTATCGCGGAAGGTAGCACCCTTGTCGGCACGGTTGAGAACCGTGTGGGGAACAAGACCGTCAGCCGCCACGGCGAACATCAGTGCTTTGGCAATTTCTTCGCGGTTAAGTGCCTTGGAAAGCGCAAGACGAACAGCGGAGTTGGCAAACAGGAGCTGACCGTTGATCATAGCGTTTTCGTTTAAGTAGAATACGTGGGTGGAGGGAGCAAAGGTGACATTTGCATCCTCAAAGAGCTCGGCATTTGCCTCAGTGCGATTGGCAAGAGGAATATAGCCAAAGTATTGCATTGCGCCCTTCTCATCCTTGTTGAAGTTCGCGAACTGCTTGTCAGCGGGAGTGGAGAAATCAATGACCAAGCGGAAGGGCTTGACCGTTGCATCGATTGCGTCCTCGGTGTTGTCACGGTAGTAATAGCTGTTACGCTCGATCACAAAGCCGTCCTTCTCGGTGAAGTTCATGGAGGTTATAATGAAGGGACCGCTGAAAACGATGTTGGAGCTAAGGGTCTTTGACCAGTTGATCGGGTCCTTCTCGATCAATTCCGAACGCAGGGGGGAGAGTGCAGGGTGGCAAAGATTGAGAAGGAAGCTATCGATATCCACATCCTTTTCAAATTCGATCTCGAGAGTGGATTGATCCTTCGCAATAACGCCGAGGTGTCCGGCAGGCTCATCCGCCGCGGCGATGGCGCGTGCGTTCTTGATGTCGTACAGCGCTGCCTTTAAGGGGTGAGAGGTGTTGGTATCAAACAGACGCAGGAATGCGTACTGCGCATCTGTTGCGGAAATATAAACACCGTCAGACCACAAGGACTTTTTCAAGGTCAAGGAAAGGACGTATTTGTTCTCGTCCTCGTCTGCCAGGTATTCGTACTCCTCGACAAGCACGGGCTCGATGTCGCCGTCCTCGTCTGCCACAAACAGAGGCTGGAAGAGCAGGGAAACAAGCTGGAGTGCTTCCGCGCTATCGGCCTTGAGGGGGTCAAGATCGTAAACGGGATTGCCCAAATACATGCGAACATAGGCACCCTTGTCATTTTCGCTCTTTGCGCAAGCGGCAAAGCAGAGCAACAGGCAAACAAGGCAAAGTGCCATTGCAATTACGCGTTTGAACATGAATAAATTCCTCCTTCGGAAACAGGTACGGCAGACAAAATCCACACGATACCATAATAATATATCATATTATAGCACAATAGGATTTGAATTTCAAGCATAGCTTGGTATAAAATCTCAAGGTTTGGACACTTGCACAATATTTTTGACAAAAACTATGCAGATTACACATACAAAGGCAAAAAACGGTGATAATAAACCTATAAAAGGAAGATGAAGAGGTGGAGTATGGAGAATTACGTTTGCAGTGATCTTGCAAGCGAATGCGGTTGTACGAGCGACGGAGAGGGTGTGCTTGTTTCAAAGCAGATGGCGGGGAGCTGCGAGATCGTGCGCGTGCAGATCAAAACAAAGGAGGGCGCCGCGCGTATCGGAAAGCCGTGTGGGCGGTACGTGACGGTCGAGTGCGGCGATATTTGCGGGCTTGACGAGATCGGGCTTGACGAGGTGCGCCGCGCGCTTGCCGTGGAGATCAAGGAAATGGCGGAGCGCATGACAAGCAGACGTGTCCTTGCTGATTTTTCTGTGCTGGTGGTGGGGCTTGGCAACGGAGAAATGACGCCCGATGCAGTGGGTCCCAAAACCGTCAAGCATCTGTGCGTGACAAGGCATTTGCAAAAATCGAGTGCTTTGCAGGGATTTCCGCATATGATGTGTGAAATTTCGGCATTCTCTCCCGGGGTTCTCGGACAAACAGGGCTTGAAACGGAGGAGCTTGTACGTGGCGCTGTTGCCGTTTTTCACCCCGACCTCGTCATTGCGGTCGATTCGCTTGCGGCACGTTCCACAGCACGGCTTGGCACGACAGTGCAGCTTTCGGATAGCGGCATACAGCCGGGCAGCGGCATCGGTCGCGGTCGCGGGGCACTGACAGGGGCATCGATCGGCGTTCCCGTTATGGCACTTGGCGTGCCAACGGTAGTGAATTCTGCGACACTGATTGCCGATGCGTTGGTGGAGCTTGGGCTTGATAAAAGCGATGTCATGGGCGCGATGCTTGAAAGGGAAAAGCGCTTTTTTGTGGCGCCCAAGGAAATCGATTTGTTAGTCAATTCTGTTGGCTTGCTACTATCCTCCGCAATAGAAAAATCCTTTACCTTTTAAAAAAGAAAGCGGACAAAACGTCCGCTTTCGTTTTTTAGGATTTTAATTTTTTTACAAAGGCTTCCATACGGGAAAGTGCCTCCTCGATGTGCTTGACCGAGTAGGCGTAGGAAATGCGCGCAAAGCGCTCGCCGCCCTCACCAAAGGCGGTGCCGGGGACGATGGCGCACTTGTATTCCTCAAGCAAGCGCTCGCAGAAGCTGTCGGCATCCATGCCAAAGGCACCGATGTCGGGGAAAATGTAAAACGCGCCTTCCGGCTCAAAGACCTCAATGCCAATATCCTTAAGACCGTTGTAAATAAGTCGTCTGCGGCGGTCGTATTCGCCGACCATCATGGCAATATCGGGATCACCGTTTTTGAGTGCCTCCACGGCGGCGTATTGGCTGGTGGTGGGGGAGCTCATAATGGCGTATTGGTGGATCTTGAGCATTTGCTCGGTAAGCGGTGCGGGTGCGGCAAGGTAACCCATGCGCCAGCCCGTCATGGCGTATGCCTTGGAAAAGCCGCTTGCAAGGATCGTGCGCTCCCACATGCCGTCAATGGCGGCGATCGATACGTGCTGCTTGCCGTTATAGGTCATTTCGGCGTAGATCTCATCGGAGAGCACGACGATGTTGGTGCCCGAGAGGATCTCGGCGAGCTCTTCGAGCTCGTGCTTTTCAAGAATCGCGCCCGTCGGGTTGTTGGGGTAGGGAAGAACGAGCATTTTCGTGCGCGGCGTAATGGCGGCACGAAGCTGATCTGCGGTCAGCTTAAAGCGGTCCTTTACAGTGGTCTTGATGATCACGGGCACGCCCCCTGCCATGCGCACGATCGGGTCGTAGCAGACAAACGAGGGGGTGGGAATGATGACCTCGTCACCGGGCTCTACAACGGCGCGGATGGCAAGGTCGATCGCCTCACTGCCGCCGACCGTCACGACGGTTTCGTCGGGCTTGTAATCAAGCGCGAAGCGGCGCTTTAAATAGGTGCAGATCTCCCCGCGCAATTCGGGTAATCCTGCGTTGGAGGTGTAATAGGTCTTGCCCTTTTGCAGGCTCTCGATGCCTGCCTCGCGGATATGCCAAGGGGTGACGAAATCGGGTTGACCGACCGTCAGACCAATGACGTCGTTTCTGCCGTCGAGCAGATCGAAAAATTTACGAATGCCCGATTTTTTCAGATCAACGACGGTTTTAGAAAGTACGGAAGAATAATCAAACATCAGACAAAATTACCTCTCTCGTCAATTTCCTCTACGCCGTAAATCACGCCCTTGTCCTTGTACTTGCGCAGAACGAAATGGGTGGCAGTGGAGATCACGCTGTCAATGGGGGCGAGCTTTTGTGCGACGAAATAGGCGACCTCTTTCATGGTCTTGCCCTCGATCTGCACGCAAAGATCATAACCGCCCGACATGAGGTAAAGGCTCTGTACCTCGGGATAGCTGTAGATCTTTTCCGCCACACGGTCAAAGCCACGGTCGGGCTGGGGGGTGATCTTGACCTCAATGAGGGCAGACACGTACTCGCGGTCGGTCTTATCCCAGTCGATCATGGTCTTGTAGCCGAGGATCACGCCCTCCTTCTCGTATTTCTGGATCATTTTTTGAATGTCACCCTTTTCCTTGTTGCACATAACGGCAAGCTGCTCAGGGGTGAGATTGGCGTTGTCTTCAAGAATTTTCAAAAGGTTTTCCATATATTTTTCCTCCTTTAAAGGGTTGGATTTAATTTTTGCAGGATCTTATCATAGGTAAGACCGTATTTTTCGGCAATATCTCTTGCGTAGCTCTTGCCGTCGGGCTTGGTGCGCAAGATCTTGAAGGAGCGCTTGCCCTCGCCCTCAATGCCCGCGACAAGGGTGTCGATCGGCACGCCGCCCTGCTTCTTTGTGCGCTCGTTGATGGCGTCGATCTCGCTTGAAAGCTCGTGCAGGTGGGTCGAGAAGATCGTGCGACAGCCAACGCAGGCAAGACCCGCGAGGACCTCGGAGGCAATGACGGAGCCCTCAAAGGAGCCTGTCGAGGAGAGGGATTCGTCAAGCAGCACGAGGCTGTGCCTTGTCACGTGGTCGAAAATTTCATTCAGTCGCGCGCACTCCTCGCCAAGACGTCCCTTGTCAATGGTGTCGTCAGCGCCCGTGGGGAAGTGCGTGAAGATAGCGTCAACAGGGCTGACGCGCGCGGCTTTGGCGGGGACGGGAAGACCCAACTGCGCCATTGCCTGAATGATGCCGACAGCACAGGTCACCACGGATTTACCGCCGCGGTTGGGACCCGTCAGCACGTAGATGCCCGCCTTGTCGTCAAACACAACGTCGTTGCAGACCATCGTGTCGTCGGTTTTCAGGGCAACGACGGGGTTGTAAAGCTCGGTCGCCGCAAAGGCGCATTCCTCCATCGGCGCGATCTCGGGCACGCACAGATGGTTGCCCTTGATGCCGAGTGCGCGAATGAGGTTGGTGCCCTTGACAAGAAATTCAAACTCGGGAAGAAGATTCAGTAAAAAGTCGGTGTTTTCGAGCACATACGCCTGCACGATCTTTTTCCACGAGCGCAGTGAATGACGGTAAACGTCGTTGATAGCGGAATGAAAGGCGAGCGAAAGCGCGGTCTTTTGGTTTTCGGATTGCTTTTTGCCGAAGGGCACAAGCTCTGCAATGCAGGTGTATTCACTGTCCTTAAAATTGAGGCGCAGGATCTTTTGCAGGGTGTCACCCGAGCGGAAGCTTTCGGGATTGATCGACAAGACACCCGCATCCTTCGGGCGCAGCTGCGCGTCGAGGTTGACGCCGATCGTGACACTCTTGATCTCGCGCACGCGGCTCGTCAGCTCCTCAAGGCGCTCGTTCAATTCTTTGTAGTAATCGCTTTCTACCAAGGATGCAACGTGCGAGCAGAGCTCGTTGAGCGCACGGCTTTCGTACGCAACCTTTTCTTTGCAAAGACCGTGATAAAGCACGTCGATGCTTGAAATATACAGCTCGATCTCGGTAATGCCCGAGAGATAGTCGGCGGTGTCGCCGCTATCAACCTCAAGCTGGCGAAGCTCCATAATGTCGTAAAGCACGGGAATGAGCTTGCCGAAGGTACGCCCGATCTCCTCATGCGCGAGCATATCCGCAAAAACAGATTCGCGGTAGGCAATTACGTCGGGGTCGGTGGTGATAAACTCGGAAAGCGAGGAGTTGGTAAGAGGAATGACCTCCGAAAGCCCCAGCTCTTCGAGCGTGAAATCATCAATTTGCGGGGTGTTGCTCTTTGTGCGGTGCGATTGCTGTGCTTTTGCGTTCGGGAAAAGCAAGCTGAAATCGGTTAAATTGATATCCGCCATTTTAGCCCCTCCAATCTACTTGTTTAATAATATACAAGTATAACATAAACCGTGAAAAAAATCAACATAAAGCTTGAAAAAAACACGAAAATTTCATCAAAAAGCAATATGGCGGGTCTTGTAAATTTAATTTTTGCGTGTTATAATGAAAAAAACATCAAAAAACGAGGTGGATTTTATGAAGCAATCGGAGCTTTTTGACCGTATTAATAAAACTCTGACCGCACGTCCTCCCGTCGTGTGCCACGCGGCGTTTACGCCGCGCGAAATCGCTGATAACCGCCCCTTTGTGACGGTTTCGGAGCTTTGGTTTCCGCACGCCGCAAAATCCCGCGCGCTCAGGTCCGCGGGTGTCTTTGAGGAGGAGATCATGGGCGCAGGCTCGGATTTTGATCGCCTTGAGGCGCTTCTTTTGAGTGTAAAGGGCGCGGCGGGAAGCACCTTGTACGAGGACGTTGCGCTTGATCTTGCGGCGCTTGACTGTACCGTGGAGCCGTTGCCCGAGCACGCCGAGGAAATTTGGAAAAAAACGGCGGAATATCTTGCCGAAAATAAAATTACACCCCGAACGGTGCTTGAAAAGAGCGCCCTTTCCTTTGTAGAGTGCCGCTTTTCGGATCTTGATCTCTTGCCGTTTGCGAGTGATCGCATTTTGCCGATTTTTTCACTAAACGAGCTGCTTTTCCTCGAAGCGCCCGACTTTTGCGATACGGTGAAGCGCTTGGGTGAGGTTGTCGGTTTTCCCATTACCTCCCTTGACGGTATTGAAAAAGCGATCGAAGTGCTGCTTGACCGCGCCACGTCGCTTGGTGCGCGTGCGGTGACGGTGGACCTTTCCGGCTTTGCCGAGTTCCACGCCCCCGACCCCTACCACGCGGGGGAGGCGCTCCGCGTCGCGCTTGAGGGGCACGGTAAATCGCTTTCCCAAGGGCAAATGCTATTGTACCGCGCGCAGATACTGCGCTGCCTTGGAAAGGCGCTGACGGCACGCAGCATGCGCGCCGTGTGGCGTGTGCGCCGTGATAAGCTGGTCAGAACGGGCGAGTTTTCGCTGGTGGCGGCATATGACCTCATGCGTTATCTTGACAGCTACCGTGTGCTTGTGCCGACTTGCCTTAGCTTCGAGGCAGATGCGATCCCACCGAGCGTGGTGTCGCTTTTCGGTGCGTTTGCCGCCAAGGACGGCACACCGCGCCTTTACTTCGGCATCGAGGCGGCGGGCGTGCCTACTGCTTCTCTTGTCGAGGCGGTGCGCCTTTTTGCCTCGCGCAACGCGCTTGGTATGCTTCTTGGCGTGACAGATGGCGAATCGGGATTTTTCACGCATCCTTCGTATTTGCGCTTCTGTCGGGCAGTGGCGCAGGTTTTGTCGGAGGATGATCGCGAGGAGATCTTGCCAAACGTGTGCGACGCGCGCATGAGCGTGGCGACGCGACTTTGCACGGAGGCACTGCTTCAGTTTTTAATAACATAAAATGCAAAGGACCGTGTCGGCATTACCGACACGGTCCTTTGGTGCTTTTACAGCACAAATGTCTTGATCAATTTCACGGCAGTGCCGCTTTCGTATTCCATCACCTCGCCGAGCGCAAAGAACGCGCCCGCTTCGTCGCACACGCGCAGTCGCGTGCCGATGGGGTGGTCGGTGGCGATCTTCTTTTGGTAAATCTCGCATCCGCTGCGCGCAAGGCGCTCAAAAAATGCGGGAAGTGACACGGTGGGGAGGTCTGAAAAGAGGTCCTCGATAGGCAAAAGCAGTGCCATTCGCTCTTCGGGCAGGAGTGCCTCAAGCTCCTCTGGTGTGTGGCAATCTTCAATCGAAAAGCTACCCGTTTTCGTGCGGTGCAGTGCCGCCATCACGCCGCCGCAGCCAAGATCGTTGCCGATGTCGGCGCAAAGCGTACGAATATACGTGCCCGACGAGCAGGTGACCGAAAGCGTGTAGTCACGCGGGTCGTTTGTTGGCGTTGCCTTGATGTCGTGTATCGTGATGGGTCTTGCCTCGCGCTCGACCGTCACGCCCTGTCTTGCAAGGTCAAGGAGCTTCTTACCGCCCACCTTGAGGGCGCTGTACATTGGCGGCGTTTGCATATAAAGTCCAAGATAGCCCGATGCCGTCGCGAGCACGGTGGCGGTGTCGGGGATAGCATCGCTTGTCGTGAGCACGGTGCCTGTGGTATCCTCGGTATCGGTGGTCATGCCGAGGCGCAATGTTGCCTCGTAGCTCTTGTCGTGCACCGAGAGATATTCCGCCGCCTTGGCGGCGCGCCCGATAAGGAGCACCAGCACGCCCGTTGCCATGGGGTCAAGCGTGCCCGTGTGACCAACGCGGCGCGTGCCGTATAGCTTGCGTATTTTGCCCACCATATCGTGTGAGGTGACGCCTGCGGGCTTGTGGAGCAGCAATACGCCGCTTGGTTCGCTGATAGAAGTCATTGTGTTCCTTTCCAAAAAGCCGATGCCACGTGGCATCGGCTTTTTGATCAATCAAAATAAATGGTTGCCGCGTGAATGGGGAAGCCCTTTTCAGAAAAGTTCTTCTCATACTCGGTCATCACGTTTCCTTCGGCAAAGGGACTGTTATGCAGATCGCGCGTGACGTTGGTGACGCGAAGACCAGCTGCCGCAAATTCTTCAAGCGAAAAATCAAAAAGGTTAACGTTGTCGGTCTTAAAGCGAAGCACGCCGCCGATCTTCAATACCTCGCGGTAGCGCGCAAGGAAATCGCGGTGCGTGAGGCGGCGCTTTGCGTGACGTGCCTTGTGCCACGGGTCGCTGAAATTCAGATAAAGGCAGTCGATGCTGTGAGGGGGGAACCATTCCGTGAGGTTTTCTGCGTTGCCAATGAGGAAGCGCAGATTGTCGGGACGGGTATCGGCACACGCCTTTGCCTTTTCAAGCGCGATACAGGCAACGTCCGCGACACGCTCCATTGCGATAAAATTCGCTTCGGGGTGCGCCGCCGCCATGCCGCAGGCAAAGTTACCCTTGCCGCAACCGATCTCCAGATGCAGTGGGCGTACGGTATCAAAAAAGGAAAGAGGATCATTCTTGAGGGCAGTGGTATCCTCGATCAAAATTTCCGCACAGGCGGCAATACGCTCCGCACCGTGCTTTTTCTTGCGGGCGCGCATTATACGTTAAAGCGGAAGACGATAATGTCTCCGTCCTGTACCACGTATTCCTTGCCCTCACTGCGAAGAAGCCCTGCTTCTTTGATTGCGTTCATGGTGCCGATGCGCTCAAGATCGTCAAACGCCACGACCTCCGCACGGATAAAGCCGCGCTCAAAGTCGGAGTGGATCTTGCCTGCGGCGCCGGGTGCCTTAGTGCCCTTGACGATCGTCCAGGCACGGACCTCCTTGGGACCTGCCGTCAAGAAGCTGATCAGACCAAGCAGGGAATAGCTTGCCTTGATAAGGCGGTCAAGACCGCTCTCGGCAATGCCGAGATCCTCAAGGAACGCTTGCTTTTCCTCGCCCGACAGCTCGGCAATCTCCGCCTCGATCTGTGCGCAAACGGGCAAAATGCCTGCGTTTTCACTCTCGGCAAATGCCTTGAGTTTTTGGTACATTGCGTTATCTGCGGGCTCCTCTCCCACGTCGTCCTCGCTTACGTTCGCCACGTAAATGACAGGCTTCATGGTGAGCAGGGGCGTGTCGGCAAATACGGCGCGCTCATCTGCGTCAAGCTCCACGGTGCGTGCGGTCTTGCCATCGCAAAGCGCCTGATAGACGCGCTCAAGCACGGCGAGCTCTGCGCCAAGCGTTTTGTCGCCCTTCATTGCCTTTTTGGTGCGATCCATACGGCGCTCCAGCATTTCCATGTCGGAGAAGATCAGCTCCATATTGATGGTTTCCAGGTCACGCATCGGGTCAATGCCGCCGTCAACGTGAATGATGTTGTCATCCTCAAAGCAGCGCACCACGTGAATGACGGCGTCTACCTCGCGAATGTGCGAGAGGAACTTGTTGCCAAGACCCTCGCCCTTGGAGGCGCCGCGCACAAGACCCGCGATGTCAACGAATTCAATCACGGCGGGAGTGTATTTTTCGGGGGCGTACATTTGTGCCAAAAAGTCCATACGCGCGTCGGGCACGGCAACGACACCGACGTTCGGCTCAATGGTGCAGAAGGGGTAGTTTGCCGATTCTGCGCCCGCATTGGTCAGGGCGTTAAACAGCGTGCTTTTGCCGACGTTCGGCAGACCTACGATACCAAGTTTCATAATTTTGACCTCGCTTGTTGCATTTTACTATCAACTGAATATTATACTATAAATTTTTGGCTTTTTCAAGTGGTTTTGAGAAAAAGAAAACGAATATTGGCGCGATGGTCTGTTTGGGGAGGCAAGGAATGCATCCAAACGGGAAAATGCGGCGCACAAAAAAGAGAAATTCCACAAAAAAGAGAGGCTTTTTTGAAAAAAGGTCTTTTCAAATTGTTAAAAATGTGTTATAATAATTAACAATTGTAATGAATTGTTGTTAAAAGGCATTGTTTTTTACGATTTTGTTGTCTTTTGATGCAATATGAAAGGATCGGACATGGTAGGAACGAAAATCTTGATTGTTGATGATGATATTGCGATCTGCGATATTCTCAAGGTGCATTTTGAAGCGGAGGGCTGTAAGGTCGTTGTGGCAAACGACGGCGTTGAGGGTCTGTTCGCCTATGAAACCATCAATCCCGATCTTGTGCTGCTCGATATCATGATGCCCAAAAAGGACGGTCAACAGGTTCTTGCCGAAATTCGCAAGGTGAGTAACACGCCCGTTATCATGATCACGGCAAAGGGCGAGGTGTTTGACAAGGTATTAGCACTTGAAATGGGTGCTGACGACGTGGTGGTAAAGCCCTTTGATCTTAAGGAATTGAACGCGCGCATCAAGGCGATCATGCGCCGCCTGCAGTTCCAACAGCAGCAGGAAAGCAGTGACGTGATCAAGTTTGACAATTTTGAGATCAGCCAGGAGAAATTCGAGCTGAAGCTGTGCGGCAAAAAGGTGGATATCCCCCCGAAGGAGCTGCAGCTGCTTTACTGCCTTGCCTCCAACCCCAACCGTGTGTTCAGCCGCGAGCAGCTGCTCAACAACGTCTGGGATTTTGCCTTCCTCGGTGACTCGCGCACGGTCGACGTACATATCAAGCGTCTGCGCGAAAAGCTTGACGGTGCTTCCGAAAAGTGGGCGCTTAAGACTGTTTGGGGCATTGGCTACAAGTTCGAGCTTTATAACTGATATACAGCATGCGGCCTCTTGTGTGCATTACTCGGGGGGCCGTGGCTTGTTTTTGAACATTTGATAAGGAGCTGACGTTATGTTTAAGAGCGTATTTGCCAAATACATATCGGCATTTATGCTGACGATCTTTGTCAGCTTTCTCATTTTGGTGATCGTCATTACCGCGTCGATCAACCGCTACGCAGTGAACGCGAAGCAGGACGTGCTGACGACTGCCGCAAAGACCACCGCGCTTTTCCTCGGTGACCGTGTGAGCTCGGCGGATGCCAATCCGGATCACTTCAACCAAGCGGTTGATGAGTGTCGTGTTGACCTTGACCGTGTGTTGCTTGCTATGGCGGCAACGAGCGAGGATGTGTCGGTCTTTGTAGTGGACGTGACGGGTGACGTTTTGCGCCGTGCGATCGGGGATGACGTGAGCAGCAGCAGTGCCGACGTGCCAAGCACCGTGATGAACGCGGTGGCAAGCGGCGTGGGTGACTCCGCTTCCTTTGATGAGATGGATATATTCGACTCCATGCAGTATTACTGTGCCGAGCCTGTCGTGGCGACCGACGGCGTAACGGTGTGTGGCTACGCATTCGCAAGCGCCCCCTCCGCCGCGCTCGATGAGCTGCTTGGTATGATGATCAAGACCATTATTATTGCAAGCGCGTGGATCATGCTTGCGGCACTTGTTTTGGTATATGCCATCAGCGCACGCGTCATTTCGCCCCTGCGCCACATGAGCACAATGGCAAGATCCTTTGCGGCGGGTGATTTCAACGCGCGCGTAGAAGTACACGGTAAGGATGAGGTTGCGGAGCTTGGCGTTGCCTTTAACAATATGGCAAGCTCACTGTCGCAGCTTGAAACCATGCGCAACACCTTTATTGCGAATGTTTCTCACGATCTGCGCACGCCGATGATGACGATCTCGGGCTTTATTGACAATATCCTTTCGGGTGTGATCCCACCCGATCGGCAGGAGCATTACCTTGAAATGATCAAAAACGAGGTACAGCGCCTCGCGCGCCTCGTATCCTCACTTCTTGATATTTCGCGTATTCAGGCGGGTGATCGCAAGTTCGTGATGAAGCCCTTTGATATTTGCGAGATGGGGCGCCTTATTCTCTTTTCCTTTGAACAAAAAATAGAAGCAAAGAGGCTTGACATTGCATTTGAATGCGACGATGAGCGTATGATGGCAATGGCGGATTACGATGCCATTTATCAGGTGCTTTACAACATTTGCAATAACGCCGTGAAATTCGCAAGGGACGGCGGTCTTCTGCGTTTTCGCATCAAGGGAAGCGAGGACGGCAAGAAGATCCTCGTTTCGGTTTATAACGAGGGAGAGGGAATTGCAAAAGAGGATATTCCCTTTGTGTTTGAGCGCTTTTATAAGGCGGATAAAAGCCGCGGTATGGATAAAACCGGTGTCGGGCTTGGACTCTTTATTTGTAAGGCGATCGTCGATGCGCATCATCAAAGGATCTTTGTTGAAAGCGAGCTTCACGAATATTGTGAATTTTCATTTACTCTTTCCCGTGCGGTGGGAAAATATTAAACATGAGCATTGCATTAACCCTGCAGAAAGGAGAACCGAATGCAAGAGGAACAGAAAAATAACGATAGGATTTCTCCCGAAACGCAGGAGGAGGTCGTTGCCGCTGCGCCGTTCGAGGATGGTGTGAGCACACAAACGGAGCAAGAGGAAAAGGCTGTACCCAATGCGCCGCTTTCCTTTCGCTTTGGTGAGCATTTTGATGCGAAAACCGAGGAGAAGCATAGCACAAAGAGCTTTATGCCCGTGTTCCTTAGCGTGATCGCCGTTTGCCTTGCGCTGCTCGTGCTGCTGCTTTTCATCGGCGATGCGGGTATTAAGGTGTATCGAGAGGTGCACACCGAGCATACGATATATGTACGTGAGGACGGTACGGTAACGGGACTGCTTTCCGCAAACGAGGCGGCGGCTCTTGCCGCAAAATCCACGGTTACCGTGGTGGCGTACAAGGATAGCACGCAATCGATCGGCAGTGGATTTGTTTATACCGCAAACGGATATATTTGCACCAATCATCACGTCATTGAGGGTATGAATGAATTTCAGGTCATTCTCCCTTCGGGCGAGGCTGTTGACGCGACGCTTCGCGGCAGTGACCGATACGCAGACCTCGCGGTTCTCAAAATCGATCGCACGGATCTTGTGCCGATCGGTATCGGCGCCTCTGCCACTCTCACGGTGGGTGATGACGTCATTGCGCTCGGCACGCCCGGCACGCTTGATAATCAGCATACCGTGACCTTTGGTAACGTTTCCGCGCTTGGGCGCTTTGTGTCGATTTTTGATAGCTTAGGAAACGTGACTCACCGCATGAAGATGATCCAAACGGATACCGAGATCAACCCCGGCAACTCGGGCGGACCGCTTGTTGACCGAAACGGTAAGATCGTCGGCATCAATAATCGCAGATTTTTCAATTATAACGGAAGCACCTTTATCGGTATCGGTTACGCGATTCCGATCGATGAGGCAAAGGTCGTGATTGACGCTATCATCGAAAAGGGAAGCTTTACGGGCGAAAATCCCGTGGCGAGCGGAAAATGCATGCTCGGTATTACGGGTAGAGGCCTGATCGGCGGATATTGGTATTCCGATCTGCAGGCAGAAACGGTGGAGCGCTCCGATAAGGAAAAGGAGGGCTACGTTTATATCGAGCACGACGGCGTGTACGTGACCGAGGTCAGCGGCTCAAACGTCATCGGCAAGCTTGAGGTAAAGGACATTATTACAAGGATCAACGGACTTTACGTCCGCACCATTCAAGACGTGATCGGAGAGATCAACCGTTATCCCGCCTATTCCGAGGTCACGCTTACCGTGATGCGTGAAAAGGGCGGCTCGTACAGTGAAATTACCGTTAAGGTCAGACTAAGTCTTGCTGATCTTGCTTAAACTTGAAAGAAAGGATCCCGTTATGTTAGATTTTCTTGCACCGTTAAGAATTTTGACGGTAGACAACACCTTTTGGGTGGCATTGTTTCGCCTTTCGGTCGCGGCGTTTTGCGGCGGCTGTATCGGACTTGAGCGCGGCAGAAAGCGCCGCCCCGCAGGCTTCCGCACGCATATGCTCGTTTGTATTGCGGCGGCGCTTGCTATGACAATCAGCCAATATCTCACCATGATGGTGGGCGAATATTGGAGCAGCATCGTGACCTTTAGCGGTCAGGCGTATACCGACGTGTCGCGTTTTGGCGCGCAGATCATCAACGGCATCGGCTTCCTTGGCGCGGGCACCGTGATCGTCACGGGTCAGCAGCAGGTCAAGGGTCTGACGACCGCGGCGGGTCTTTGGGCATCGGCTTGTATGGGTCTTTGCATCGGCTCGGGCTTCGTTGAGGGCGCGTTCTTCGGTTGCTTGCTCATCATCATTACCATTATCTTCTTTACGCATCTTGAGAAATTTATCGTGTCGCGTGTGCGTAATGTCAATTGGTATATTGAATTTGCGCACGTGGACGATGTAGGTGCGATCATCAAATCGATCAAGGCACAGGAGATCCGCATTTTTGATGTGGAGATCCGCAAGAGCAAGGAGGAGGGCGGCAATCAAAGTGCTGTTTTCTCTGTGCGTCTGCCGAAGCGCATGTCGCACGCCACTGCTATGTCTGTGGTTGCGGGCGTTGAAAACGTGCGCGTGATCGAAGAGCTGTAAGAAAGGAGAATGATCATGGGTGAATTTTTAGATTACATACGCTTTGCTGACGAATTTCATATGTGGGGTGCCGTGCTTCGCATGGTGCTTGCCGTAATTTGCGGCGGTATCATCGGTATCGAGCGCGAGTTCAAGCGCCGTCCCGCAGGCTTCCGTACACATATTCTCATCTGCCTTGGTGCGTCGCTGACCACCATCACCAGCCAATATCTTTACCTTGAGATGAATATGTTCACCGACCTTGCGCGTCTTGGTGCACAGGTCATTGCGGGCATCGGCTTTATCGGTGCGGGCACGATTATCGTGACCAAGCGCCGTCAGGTCAAGGGTCTTACCACCGCGGCGGGTCTGTTTGCCTCCGCCATTCTCGGTCTTGCCATTGGTGCGGGCTTCCTCGAGGCGGCACTGATCGCTACCGTTCTTATCCTTGTTGTTGAGCTCCTGCTCTCGCGCCTTGAGTATTTTGTGATGAGCACGGCGCGCACCGTACATCTTTATATTGAGTATAAGCAAAACGATTCGCTGACCGAAATGACCGAGTATATGCGCTCGCATCACATTACCGTCAGTGACCTGCAGATCACCAAGTCGGGTGCGGTAACGCAAAACCCCTGCGCCATTTTCTCGCTTGATCTGCCGCGCAAGCTGTCGCACGATAAGGTGATGACCGCACTTTCCGAAATCGACGGAGTGATCTCGGTCGAGGAGCTGTAATATTTAGGTGCTGATTCATTAGCGCAGAGCAAAAACACACGAGCAGAATATATTTAAATAAAAAGCCGCTTTCGCTACCCGAAGAGGATAGTGGAAGCGGTTTTTTGGTAGAAATTCGCAAGGCGAATTTCATTAATGTGTGTTTTTTAGCCGCGATCTCGGCACTCGACGTACTGAATACGCCTAACGTGCCGAGATCGCGTTTTCTGCATCTAATGAATCAGCACCTTTGTTATTGCTTTCCTGCTTCCTCAAAGGGGCATACGTCGTTTACGAATGCCGGCATGATACGGAAGCTGAAGCTGAATGCTTTTTCGTCAAGGCGGAATTCAGGCGCGAGCTTTGGACCGCACGAGCCCGAGCCGATGCCCGTGTGGCGGTAGTCGATGTTGACCACGGTTTCCTTCATGGGAACCAGCTCAAAATCGTGCTTCGTTTCGGTTAACTGATGCGGGGTGAAGTGCGAGCAGTTGAAGCTGAAATCATCGGTTGTCTTGAGCGCAAGCAGACCGTGACCCTCGCGGTTGGATACAGCCATCCACTTGGTGTCGGTATGCGCCGTATTTTCCTGCGGACGCACGTAGTGCTCAAAGTGGTTGGTCACTGTGGTTTTAAAGAGATCAAGGTAGGAGGAGTGGCGCATGTCGATATAAGAAGCGCCGGGACCTCTGCCGAAGAAGGAAAGCTGCTCAAAGCCCTCGGGGCAGAGGAACTGCACGCCAAAGCGCGGGAGCATATTCGTGTCGCTGAAATCGCGAACCGTCACGTCAAAGTCAAGCGTGACGCCACCCTCGGCAAGGAAGGTGTAAACAAGCTTGGTACGCAGTGCGGGCTCAACAACGGGACCGCCGTGCGAGAGGCTTGCGGTGATTTTTACATATTTGTCGGCAATTTCGCTGACCTCGACGGAATAGCACTTGGTGATGGCGCGGTCAAAATGATCGTCTTTGATCCAAGAGAGCTTTACCTTGCGGTCGTTGTCGGTGGGAGCACGCCAAATATTAAGATCAATGGGAGATGCAAGCATTTCGGTGCCGTTATCCACGATCGAGGTGATAAGACCCGACAGCTTATTTAAGGTGTAGGCGGTGGTTGCCGTTTGCAGCACGATCTCACGCTCGTCGATGTCGGTGGTGATAAAGGCGGTGCTTGCGATACCGTCAAGCAGAGGTGTGGCTGCGGATTTTTCGGAAAGCTCAAATTGCTCAAAGCCTACCTCAAAGCCTGCGGGCGCCCAAGCGGTCGTTTTGTTCTGGCAAAGCGACACAAAGAGGGTGCACCACTCACCCGTCAGAGCCGCATTAAAGTGGGGCAGCTGGTAGGTGCGGCTGTGGTCGGGGGCGATGTTAAGGGAGGGAATTCTACCTTCAGCCACGACCTTGCCGTTGCGGGAGAGCTTCCAGCAAAGATCGAGATCACAAAGAGAGGTAAATTTGCGAAGGCTCTTCACGCGAAGCTTGCCGTTTTCGTAGGTGATCACGAAGGGCTTGATGACCTCTTTGTATTCCTTCATGCCCGTGTGGGGCTCACGATTCGGGGAAACAAGACCGTCCACGCAGAAGTTGCTGTCGTGCGGATAGTCGCCGAAGTCACCGCCGTAGACGAATTTCGGGTTGGCGGGGTCGTCAGAGGTCGCGACCGAGTGGTCAAGCATTTCCCACACGCAGCCGCCGAAGAAGCTGTCGTATTTGTAAATGAGATCCCAATATTGCTTCAGATCACCAGGGCCGTTGCCCATGGCGTGGCTGTATTCACAAAGGAAGAAGGGCGCGGTGATATGCTTGTTGTCCATATAGATCGCCTTGATGTCCGCGACCGACGGATACATACGGCTGTCAACGTCCGTGACGGAGGAATTCATCTTGTCCTTGGGCATGGGCGGATATTCGATCGGTGTGCGCGCAAGGGAGCTGCCGTGCTCGATACGGCGCGTAATATCCTCACAGTGAACGAGGTTGCGGGGGTCACGTTCGTGCAGATATTCTGCCATTTTGACGTGGTTGATGCCCGTGCCCGATTCGTTACCGAGCGACCACATGATAACCGAGGGATGGTTCTTATCGCGCTCGTACATACGGGTAACGCGATCCATCAGTGCCTCGGTCCATTCCTCGCTGTCGGTAAAGTGATCCCAATCCTGTACCCAGATGGTGCCGTGAGATTCGTAATCGGTTTCATCTACCACGTAGATACCGAGCTTGTCGCAAAGCGTGTAGAAGCGCGGGTCATTCGGGTAGTGGCTGGTTCTGACCATGTTGACGTTGTGGCGCTTGAGGAGGAGCAGATCCTCAAGCATGTGGTCCATCGGCGTTGCGTAGCCGAGGTAGGGGTGGCTGTCGTGGCGGTTGACACCGCGCGCCTTGACCTTTTTGCCGTTGATGAGGATCGTGCGCTTCACGATACGGATGTCGCGGAAGCCGATAAACTGGCAGATATGCTCGTCGCCCGACACAAGGATCAAGCGGTAAAGCGCGGGGGATTCATCACTCCAAAGCGAGGGTGCTTCCACGGCGATCTCAAATTCGCCGCTTTGGTTGATGGTAGCGCTGCCTTCGGCAAGCGAAGCACCGTCGGGAGCTTCGAGGCGGTAGGAGGCAGTCGTGCTGCCGTTTGCCTTAAGGGTAACCTTGGCGGTCGCGCTCTCGAAATTGTCGGAGAGGTAGGTTTTGATCTCAATATCGGTCAGGTGCGTTTTGTCGCGGGCGAGCAAAAATACCTCGCGGAAGATGCCCGACATACGGAACTTGTCCTGGTCCTCAAGATAAGAGCCGTCGCACCATTTGAGCACAAACACGGCGATCGTGTTTTTGCCTGCTGTAAGATAGCGGCTAACGTCAAATTCGCTGGTCATGTGGCTGACCTGGCTGTAGCCGACGTATTGGTTGTTAATAAAGAGGTAGAAGCAGGAGTCAACACCCTCGAAATTGAGGTAAAGCTGCTTTTCGGCAAGCGTCTTTGCATTCACCTCTACGTCGCGCAGATAAAGACCGCAGGGGTTATCATCGGGCACGAAGGGCGGGTCGAAGGTGTAGGGGTAGCAGGTGTTTACGTAGTTCGGCACGTCGTAGCCGCGACCGAGATAGGTCTGCCAAGAGCGCGGCACGGAAACCTTATCCATGCATGCGCGCGAAAAATCGGGCAAGCGGAAGTCCTCGACATCGGCAAGGCGGGAGTAATATTGGAAATCCCAATCGCCGCAGAGCGAGGTGAAATAAGCGCTGGCACCGCGGCGGTCGGCAAGAGCCGCCTTGTCGCTCTGATAGGGAATAAAATATGCGCGGGGCGCTTCGCAGCCCACGTGCAGCTTATGCTGGTTTTGATGGCAGTCAAAGGAAAAATTCATAGCAATACCTCTTTGCTGTATTGTAACGCGCGTTTTTCGCGCTACTTATATTTGATTGTAGCACACCCTTGGTGGATTGTCAATCAAAAAGTCATTTATTTCTCTTTGTTCATCATATTTTTATAAAAAGGAAATAATTCTGTGAAAAATGCCCCATTGCCTTGCGATAAGCTGATAAAATACGGCTGGAAAATCTGTCTTTCCCCTTTACATTGAACGAAAAATATGGTAAAATTATAAAGATAGTGAAATGAACGGAGGAGGGGTGTGTCTTGCGTCTTGATAAGCTTTTAACGGCGACTGCCACCGCTACACGCAGTGAAGCGGGGCGTGCGGTGCGCGCGGGACGCGTGCTCGTCAACGGCGTTGCCGCGAAGCGTGCGGATCTTGCGGTCGATCCCGAGCGGGATGAGATCGTGTTTGACGGCGTGCCTGTTTCCTACCGCGAGCATTATTACGTGTTACTGAATAAGCCCGCGGGCTACGTCAGTGCAACCGATGACGGAAGTGACCCCACCGTGCTTGAGCTTTTGCCGCAAAAATATAAGACACTCGGGCTTTTTCCCTGCGGTAGGCTTGATAAAAACACACTGGGACTCATGCTTTTGACCAACAACGGCGAGCTTTCCCACCGTCTGCTTTCTCCGCGCAGACACGTGGAGAAAAAATACGCGTTTCGCGTGAAATTTCCGCTGACCGAGGAGGAATGCGCACGCTTCCGAGAGGGACTTGCGCTCGAGGACGGCTACGAAACCAAGCCTGCTGATATTGCCTTAAACGAGGATGCCCATTCGGGCGTGATCACCTTGGTGGAGGGGAAATATCATCAGATCAAGCGCATGATGCTCTCGCTTCACAATCAGATCACCTATCTTGAGCGCATCAGCTTCGGACCGCTCACACTCCCCGAGGAGCTCGCGCGCGGCGCGTGGCGCGAATTAACAAAGGAAGAAGAGGTGGCGCTCTTGCAGGCTGCTGACACCGCCACCATCGAAAGATAACCCAACTGAAAGGATAAAACAAATGGCACAAGCAATTTTTGAGGTATTGGCAAAGGAGCTTTCGCTCACACTTGATCAGGTCGAAAAGACCGTGGCGCTCATGGACGAGGGAAATACCATTCCCTTTATCTCCCGCTACCGTAAGGAGGTTACGGGCTCGCTTGACGATACCCAGCTGCGCAAGCTTGAGGAGCGCCTCAAGTATCTGCGCAATATCGAGGCGCGTCGCGAGGAGGTCAAAAACCTCATCGCCGCACAGGAAAAGCTGACCCCCGAGATCGAGCGCGCGATCGACAACGCCGTCACGATCACCGAGATCGACGATATCTACCGTCCCTTCCGCCCCAAGCGCAAGACGCGTGCTTCGGTTGCGCGTGAGCGCGGACTTGAGCCGCTTGCCGAGGCGCTGATGGCGCAGGCACCCTCCTACGAGCCTACGCTTGATGAGCTTGCCGCATCGCTTGTTGATGCCGAGAAGGGCGTGAATACTGCCGAGGAGGCGTTTGCGGGTGCAATGGACATTATTGCCGAGGATATTTCGGATAATGCCACCTACCGCAAGGGCATTCGTACCCTTACCGTGTCGCACGGTATGATCGAAACGAAGAAGGCAAAGGAGGAGGATTCGGTCTACGCGCAGTATTACGACCACAGCGAGCGCGTGGCAAAGATCCCCGGTCACCGCGTGCTTGCCATCAACCGCGGCGAAAAGGAGGACTTCCTTAAGGTTTCGATCACCGTTCCCTCGGACGTGGTTTTGAATTATCTTTTCAATAAGGTCGTGAAGGAGGGCGATAGCCCCGCGAAGAAATACGTGGCGGCGGCAGTGACCGACAGCTACGAGCGCCTGATTGCTCCTTCCGTGGAGCGCGAGATCAGAAACGATCTCTTTGATGTCGCAAGCGAGGGCGCGATCGTGCTCTTTTCCGACAATCTGCAGCATCTTTTGATGCAAGCGCCCATCAAGGGCAAGACCGTGCTTGGCTTTGACCCCGGCTACGCGCACGGCTGTAAGCTTGCCGTTTGTGATAAAACGGGTAAGGTGCTGGATACCGCGGTCATTTACCTGCACCGCGAAAATCAGGCAAAGGATATTGTCAAGCGCATGATCGTGCGCTGGGGCGTTGACGTGGTTGCCATCGGTAACGGCACGGCTTCTCGCGAGAGTGAAAAGTTCGTCGCGTCGTTGCTCCGTGAAATGAACGCAAAAACCAAGTATATCATCGTCAGCGAGTCGGGTGCGTCGGTTTATTCCGCCTCCAAGCTGGCGGCAGAGGAATTCCCCGAGTTTGACGTTATGCAGCGCTCCGCTGTGTCTATCGCAAGACGCTTGCAGGATCCGCTTGCCGAGCTTGTAAAGATCGATCCCAAGGCGATCGGTGTCGGGCAATATCAGCACGATATGAAGCCGGCACGCCTTGACGAGGCGCTTTCGGGCGTTGTTGAGGACTGTGTTAACCGTGTCGGTGTTGACCTCAATACCGCGTCGCATTCCTTGCTTTCCTATATTTCGGGTGTCAATGCCGTCAGTGCAAAGAATATCGTGAAATATCGCGAGGAAAACGGCGAGTTTAAAAGGCGCTCGGATGTGCTGAAGGTGCCGCGCATCGGCGCGAAGGCATACGAGCAGTGTGCGGGATTCCTTCGTGTGCCCGGCTCTCGCGAGGTGCTTGATAACACGGGTGTCCACCCCGAAAGCTATGAGGCGGCGCGCGCGTTGCTTGCCCACTTCGGCTATACCGAGGAGGACGTGAAGGAAGGGAAGCTTGGCGGCATTGTTGCCAAGATTAAAGCTGAGGGTGCCGCAAAGCTCGCCGCAGAGCTTGGCGTCGGTGAGCCCACCCTTCTTGATATTGCCGCCGAGCTTGAAAAGCCGGGTCGCGACCTGCGTGACGATTTCGCGCCGCCCCTTCTCTCGGAGGACGTGCTTGAAATTACCGACCTGAAGGAAGGACAGATCCTTTCGGGAACGGTCAGAAACGTCATTGACTTCGGTGCCTTTGTCGATATCGGCGTGCACCAGGACGGACTTGTGCACATCTCGGAGCTTTCCGATAAATTCGTCAAGCATCCGCGTGACGTGGTATCGGTTGGTGATATCGTGCGCGTGCGTGTCCTTAGTGTGGACGTTGCCAAGAAGCGTATCGCGCTTTCGATGAAAACCATGAAGACCAACGAGCAATAATGTTCATTTATGAACAAATAAGATAAAAAACGACAGTTTCATGTACAAGATGTGAAGAGCAAATTTTATTTATTGTGCACATTGCATAAACAATGTGTAAAAAATTTGGAGGTTTGACATCTTCCCATTTTGTGCGAAATTTGTTATAATAGTATCGTTAGAATTATAAGTGCGGATTGTTTCTTTATCCGCCAAGGAGGATTATTTATGGCAAGCCTTTCTTTAAGACACATTTACAAGAAATACCCCGGCGGCGTTACCGCCGTATCTGATTTCAACCTCGAGATCAAGGACAAGGAATTCATCGTTTTCGTTGGTCCCTCGGGTTGTGGTAAGACCACGACGCTTCGTATGATCGCAGGTCTTGAGGAGATCACCGAGGGCGAGCTTTTCATCGGCGACCAGCTCGTTAACGACGTGGCACCTAAGGATCGTAAGATCGCGATGGTGTTCCAGAACTACGCTCTTTACCCCCACATGTCCGTGTTTGATAACATGGCATTCGGTCTGAAGCTTAACAAGACTCCCAAGGAGGAGATCAAGCGCCGCGTAGAGGAGGCTGCTCGTATCCTTGACATCACCCACCTTCTTGACCGTAAGCCCAAGGCTCTTTCCGGTGGTCAGAAGCAGCGTGTTGCTCTTGGTCGTGCAATCGTTCGTAACCCCAAGGTATTCTTGCTTGACGAGCCGCTTTCCAACCTTGACGCAAAGCTTCGTGCAACCATGAGAACCGAGCTGACCAAGCTTCACAAGAACGTTGCTACCACCTTCATTTACGTTACGCACGACCAGGTCGAGGCTATGACCATGGCAACCCGTATCGTTGTTATGAAGGACGGTCTGATCCAGCAGGTCGATACTCCCCAGAACCTTTACGACAATCCTTGCAACATCTTCGTTGCAGGCTTCATCGGCACTCCTCAGATGAACTTCATCAACGGTAAGATCACCCAGCCCAAGGGCTCCAAGGATGTGTACTTTGACTTTGACGGCAACTCCATCAAGCTGCCCGCAGAGAAGAACGCAGAGGGCGTTCTTGACGAGTACATCGGCAAGGAGGTCGTTGCCGGCCTTCGTCCCGAGTGTATCCACGACGCTCCCATGCAGCTTGCTGCATTCCCGGAGAGCTGCATCGACGTTGACGTTGACGTAACCGAGTTGATGGGTAACGAGATCTTCCTTTACCTCAACAGCTTCGATAAGACTCCCAAGGAGGGCATCTCCAGCAACAAGATCATTGATGAGGAGCCCACTCGCCTGACCGCACGCGTTTCCAGCCGCTCCACCAGCCGTGCCGGTGACAGCATCCGCGTTGCGCTTGACGTTTCCCGTATCCACATTTTCGATAAGGATACCGAGCGTTGCATCGTTCACTAATAAAGTTCTTGCCCCGCACAATGCTTTTGTGCGGGGCAATCTTTTTCTTTTTTATTGACATATATCATAAAATAGAGTACAATATAACTATATACAAGGAAGGGAGGGAGCAGTATGCTTACCGATAAAGAAGCCTCTTATCGCAAACAGATCATGCGTGTCGGCATTGCCATGCTGATCTTTCTCGGTTGCTCGTTTATTGTGAGATATGCGTATGTACTTGCCGACTTTCTCACCGATGATATGCGCGCGATTCCGCGTACCGTGCTCCTCTCACTGATAGAGGCGGTTTTGTACAGCTCAATGTTCCTTGTGCCCGCATTCGTTTTGAAAAAATTGCTCAACAATTTACCGCACCAACCGATCGATACCTCGTTTAAGATGCCGCGTACCTTTCCGTTTTATCTTTTTTTCACGGTTGGAATCGTTTTTGCGGCAGGAGAGCTGAATGCGCTTATTGTGAGTTTGTTTGACGGCTTTTCATCGGCGGGCGGCGGGCAAACCGCACTTCCCACGCAAAATTTTGAGATCATTTTAATGGTCATTACCACCGCGGTGATCCCCGCGTTTGTGGAGGAATATTTGTTTCGCGGTGTCGTGCTCGGGGCAATGCGCCCGTTTGGGCGGACATCTGCCGTCGTTGTCAGCGCGTTTTGCTTTGCCTTGATGCACGGTAACGTGGCACAGCTTCTTTACACCTTCGTGGCAGGGCTTGTGCTTGGCTACGTTTACTGTGAGCTGAAATCGCTCTGGTCAGTCGTGATCATTCATTTTTGCAACAATTTTATCAGCATCGTGCAGACGATTTTCTTGGAGCGAATGGCATACGATACGGGCATAGCCGCCGTTTACTTGTTAAAGCTGACCGTCACGCTTCTTGGTGTTGTCGGTATCGTTTATCTTGTCTTGCACAGTAAGGATCAAAAAAGAGATCTCTTTGAAAACGGTTGCTTTGAGCGCGACGTGGCACCCGATCCCGAATTTGCGCAGATGGAGATTTCACGCGCCCGTCGCTTGCGCCTGTTTATGGCGCCCACGATGGTCGTGTTTGTCGTGCTTTCGGCACTCAGTATGCTTGGCTTATTGCTATTTCTTTGATTGGAGGTGGCAAAATGACACAGGATATAAAATTTATGCAAATGGCGCTGGAGGAAGCGAGGTGCGCGGCACAGGAGGGGGAAACACCGATCGGTGCTGTTGTGGTTTCGGGCGGTGAGGTGATCGCCTCGGCGCACAATTTGCGTGAAAGAGATCATGATATTACCGCGCACGCCGAGCTGCTGGCGGTAAGGCAGGCGGCAAAGAAAAAGAGCGATTGGCGACTTGGCGATTGCACGGTTTACGTCACGCTTGAGCCTTGTCCGATGTGCGCAGGTGCGCTCATTGCTTCGCGCGTGGCGCGCGTGGTATACGGCGCAAAGGATCCCGTTGCGGGCGCGACGGGGAGTGTTGTCAATCTTCCGCGCTATCCGCTTGGTGCCAAGCCCGTTATTGAGGGAGGCGTGCTTGAAGCGGAGTGCCGCGAGATATTGCAGGACTTTTTTAAAAGCAAAAGAAAATAAGAACATATCGCCATGCGACGAGCTTAGAGTTATGATTGGCTACGCCAAGTTATGGTGTACCTGCGATGCAGTTTAAAATAATCAGGCGCAAACTCATAACGGTGAGTGTAAGCGAGCCTCATCACTCATCACTTAAAATCGTATTTGTGTCCACAAATGCAGATAAAAGGACAGAGAATGTCAAAACATTCTCTGTCCTTTTCTTGTCGGTAGGTAATATGTTTTGTTGAACTTTAAAGCCGTCCTTAAGAGTGCGTTACATTAGACCCCGTTCTTTTTTGTAAAATATCCCTAAAAGTGACAAAATCGCGAAAATTATATCTTGATTATTTTATTTTCTTGTTATATAATTATAATAGGTAGAATTTTACTTTACTTTGGAGAGAACGCATGAAAAAGAAAAGTAAGAAATGGATGAAATTTCGCCACAGACCGATCAGAAATATTCTTTTTGCAACGCTTGGCGTATATACGCGCCTTAAGTACCGCATTAAGATCAAGCGCTTTGGGGAGCAGGAAAAGCGCCCTTATCTCGTTTTGTTCAATCACCAGACGGCGTTTGACCAATTTTTCGTGGGTATGTCCTTTAAGGGCCCCGTTTATTATCTTGCCTCGGAGGACATTTTTTCAAACGGCTTCGTTTCATCCCTTATCAGATATTTGGTAGCACCCATCCCGATCAAAAAGCAGACGATGGATCTGAAGGCTATTAAGACCTGTCTTCAGGTGGCAAGGGAGGGAGGCACCATTGCCATTGCACCCGAGGGGAACCGTACGTATAGCGGTAAAACGGGTTATATGAGCCCCTCTATCGCCACGCTTGCGCGCAAGCTTGGCATGCCGATCGCGCTTTACCGTATTGAGGGTGGCTACGGTGTTCACCCCAGATGGAGTGACGTGGTGCGAAAGGGCAAAATGCGCTCATACGTATCGCGTGTCATCTCCCCCGAGGAATACGCGCAAATGACCGATGCGCAGCTGTTTGATGCCATCGAAAAGGAGCTTTTCGTTGACGAGGCGTGTGCCGATGCGGCGTTTTACCACAAAAAAAGTGCCGAATATCTTGAACGTGCGCTTTATGTTTGCGACGATTGCGGGTTTACTACGCTTGAGAGCCACGGCGACCTGATCACCTGCAAAAAATGCGGAAAGCAGATCAGATACACGCCGCAAAAGGAGCTTGTCGGTGTCGGCTTTGACTCTCGCTTCCGTTTCGTGTCGGAGTGGTACGATTATCAAAACGATTTCACCGCAAATGCGCCGATCGATCATTTTACCGAGGTGCCGCTGTGGCGCGAATGTGTAGAATGGCGTCGCGTGATCCCGTATCAAAAAAAGGAGCTGCTCGCCAAAGACGCGGAGCTCTCGCTTTACGGTGACCGCGTTGAAATTTGCGCACAGGGAAGGGAGCCGCTTTGCTTGCCCTTTACCGCGCTCGATGCAGTTACCGTGCTTGGCAAAAATAAGCTTGATCTTTATTTTGAGAAGGATATTTATCAGATCAAGGGTGATGAGCGCTTTAACGCGCTCAAATACGTACATTTTTATCATCGTTATCACAGTATAGTGAGGGGAGAGGAAAATGGAAAATTTTTGGGATTATAACGTATGGGGTTGGATGATGCTGTTTGCCGTTTTGCTTGCCAGCATGCTGGCGGGCAACGTCCTTAAGCGCGGCATTCCGCTGTTACAGCGCTCCCTGATTCCCACCTCGGTGCTTGGTGGCTTGATTTTGCTCGTTGTTGCCGCGATTTACAAGGCGATCACGGGTGACGTGATGTTTGATACCGCACTTTTTGGCGGCAACGGTACGGCAAATCTTGAGATCATTACATACCATGCGCTGGCACTCGGCTTTATTGCCTCTACCTTTAAGTCAACCAATTCCAAGCTTACCAAAAAGCGCTCGGAGGAAATCTTCAACACGGGCGTGACGACCGTATCGACCTATCTGATACAAGGTATATTGGGTCTTGGTATTACCATGATCGTGGCATTGGTGATAGACGGCTTCTTCTCGGCGGCGGGCGTTTTGCTGCCCTTTGGCTATGGTCAGGGCACAGGTCAAGCCCTCAATTACGGAAACATTTACGAGCAGGAGCACGGCTTCATCGGCGGCAAGAGCTTTGGACTTACCATTGCGGCGCTTGGTTTCCTTTCCGCCAGCATCGGCGGCGTTGTTCACCTGAACATCATGAAAAAGCGCGGAAAGCTTGTTTTTTCGGGACGTACTGACGGCAGCCTTCATTCCGAAAAGCTGGAAACGGATGGCGAGATCCCGATGCAAGAAAGCATTGATAAGCTGACCGTGCAGATCGCGCTGATCGTGGTGGCGTATATTGCCGCTTACGGCATCATGGCGTTGCTCGGCACACTGCTTCCCGGCATGAAATCCGTGATTTTCGGCTTTAACTTCCTCATTGGCGTCTTAACGGCAATGCTCATTAAGCTTTTGCTTAATTTCCTTCGCAAAAAGGGAATTGTAAAGAAGAAATATACCAACAATTTTTTGATGACGCGTACGAGCAATTTCTTCTTTGATCTCATGGTAGTGGCAGGCGTTGCCGCCATTCGCCTTGATATTCTTGAAAAGCATTGGGGTGTAATGCTGATCCTCGGCGTGGCAGGCGCTTTGGTCACGTACGTATATTGCCGTATCGTAGCAAAGGTCTTGTTCCGCGATTACTTGGAGGAGCAGTTCCTTACCATGTACGGCATGCTGACAGGTACGGCAAGCACGGGTATTATTTTGCTTCGCGAGGTCGATGGCGAGTTTAAGACCCCTGCCTCCGATAACCTTGTGTATCAAAATCTGCCCGCGATCGTCTTTGGCTTTCCTATGATGTTCCTTGCAACCCTCGCGCCCGATCGCCCCGCGCTTACCCTGATCATTTTCGTGGCGTTTTTTGCGGTGATGAACGTTATTTTGTTCAGACGGCAGATCTTTAGAAGAAAAAGAAAAAACGATGGTGCCACAGAGGAAGAAATAAATAATTAAAAATTAAAAATAAAAAAGGACGGAAATTTTCCGTCCTTTTTTGTTGCTTTATGCCAGAGAAGCGGCAAGGCGCTCCTTGATGGCGAGAATGAAATCCTTGGAATTCACGGCAGTCGCCTTGATGCCGGGGGCGACAAGACCAACAAGGTCCTTTGTCATAATACCGTCGTCGAGCGTCTTGATGCACGCCGCCTCAAGCTTGTCAGCAAACATGGCAAGATCAGCAAGACCGTCCATCTCACCGCGCTTGCGAAGCGCGCCCGACCATGCAAAGATGGTGGCAATGGGGTTGGTGGAGGTCTCCTCGCCCTTGAGGTAACGGTAGTAGTGACGGGTCACGGTGCCGTGTGCCGCCTCGTACTCGTAATTTCGGTCGGGGGAAACGAGCACAGACGTCATCATTGCAAGCGAGCCAAAGGCGGTCGAAACCATGTCGCTCATCACGTCGCCGTCGTAGTTCTTGCATGCCCAGATAAAGCCGCCCTCGCTGCGAATGACACGTGCAACGGCGTCGTCAATAAGGGTGTAGAAGTAGGTAATGCCCGCCTTCTCAAACTTTTCCTTATATTCGTTATCGTAAATTTCTTGGAAAATGAGCTTAAAGGTCTGATCGTACTGCTTGGAGATGGTGTCCTTGGTGGAGAACCAAAGGTCCTGCTTGGTGTTCAGAGCATATTGGAAGCAGGAATGCGCGAAGGAGCGAATCGAGTTATCCTTGTTGTAAGCGCCCTGCAAAACGCCCGCGCACTCAAAGTCGTAAATGACCTCGCGGAAGGACTCGTTACCTGCCTTGTCGGTAAAGACAAGCTCTGCCTTACCCTCGGCGGGTACGCGGTACTCGGTTGCCTTGTAAATGTCGCCGTAGGCGTGACGCGCGATGGTGATCGGCTTTTGCCAGTTGCGCACGGCGGGCTTGATGCTGTCAATGAGGATCGGCGCACGGAAGACCGTACCGTCAAGCATGGCACGAATGGTGCCGTTGGGGGATTTCCACATTTCGGTAAGTCCGTATTCCTCCACGCGCTGCTTGTTGGGCGTGATGGTTGCGCACTTGACGGCAACACCGTATCTTTTCGTGGCGTTTGCCGAATCGATCGTCACTTGGTCCTTGGTTTTCTCGCGCTCGGGAAGTCCGAGGTCGTAGTATTCGGTTTTGAGGACAACGAAGGGGAGCAGCAGCTCATCCATGATCATCTGCCACAAAACACGGGTCATTTCGTCGCCGTCCATTTCGACGAGCGGCGTTGTCATTTTGATCTTTTGCATTGTTCAATACCTCCGAACAGTATAATTGATATGGTAGCCTGTCGCCACGCTCATTACAACCGAGCGGTAAGGCGGCATGCGCGCTTATTCCTTGCTTTGTGCCGCGTAATAGTTCATCAGGCAACCGCGGAGAATGATCTCCTTCTCGTCTGCCGTCAGGCCCTTTACGTAGAGCTTAAGGTTGAAGATCTCGCCGTTGGCGCGAATGACCTTGGCGGGGAACTCCTCGTTGCCCGCTTCGATGCCTGCGCGGATATCGGGTACGTAGATGAAATCACCCTCGGTATAAGGGAATTCCGTACCCTCGGCAAGCGTGAAGGGGAGAATGCCCCAGTTGATGCAGTTGGAGCGATAGCGCTTGGTGGCAAACTCGTAGCAGATGTTGGCAAAGCCGCCAAGCACCTTCTGGCAGGACGCCGCCTGCTCGCGTGCCGAGCCGTCACCGGGGCGATTCGCGAATACACAAGAGCCAAACTGCGTGGTCGCGGCGATCTTTTCGGGATTGCCGATCTTGCCAAAGAGGAAGCGGAGCTTTTCGGAAAGCTCACCCTCACGGCGTGCCGCCTCATCCTTTGCAACCTCCTTTGAGAGCCCAACGTAGTCGGGGCAACGGCGCGAAAGCGCAAATTCCGCAAGGCGCAGGGGATTGGAGCGGTAAGACGAGGTCTCACCCGAGGGGATCAGCTCGTCGGTTGTGGTGACAGGGTCGTGAATGACTGCCGCCAGCTCAAGCAAGAGGTTATCGGAAAGCTCGTACATACGGGGCCAATCGGTAATGTTGGGACCAAGGATCAGCGAGGCATCGGGATCAGCCTTGCCAAAGCCGTAGTAAACGCGCTTCTCGTAGACAGAGCGGTCGTAGTGGTAGGTGTGGGGTGCGTGATCGTAATCAAGATCGGTTGCCGCGGTGATCACGCCGCCGTTTGCGGCGGTAGCCGCAATGCTGCGCGCGTCCATGAGCGCTACGCCCGAAAGCTGACCCTCACCGGGCTTGGAGCCCTCGCGGTTGGGGAAGTTACGGGTGGTGTGACGCAGAGAAAGCCCGTTGTTGGCAGGCACGTCGCCGGCACCAAAGCAAGGACCGCAGAACGAGGGCTTGATGACGGCGCCCGATGCGAGCAGGTCGGCAGAAACGCCGATGCGCGTCAGCTCAAGCGAAACGGGGACGCTGGTCGGGTAAACGGAGAGCGAGAAATAGCTATTGCCGACATTGCCGGTCTTGAGGATCGAGCAAGCCTCGTCAATGCTATCAAACATACCGCCCGCACACCCTGCAATAATGCCCTGATCTGCCATGACGCGACCGTCGGGGCGCACCTTGGAAACAAGGTCAAGCGATGCCTTTTCGCCAAATTTTTCTTTGGCTTCCTTTTCCACCTCGGCAAGCAGCTCCCTCGCGTGCTCGTTGAAGTAGTGAATGGTAAAGGCGCGGGAGGGGTGGAAGGGCAGGGCGATCATCGACTCCATTGCCGAGAGATCAATCTCGATCATGCGGTCGTAGTAGGCAACGTCACCGGGCGTGAGCTTTTTGTAATCCTCAGGTCTGCCGTGTGCCGCATAGTGCTGTGCCACGACCTCGTCGGTTTCCCAAATCGAGGAAAGGCACGTGGTTTCGGTGGTCATGACGTCGATGCCGTTGCGGAAGTCAATGGGCAGCTCGGCAACGCCGGGACCCACGAACTCAAGCACGCGGTTCTTGACAAAGCCGCTTTCAAACGTAGCACCCACAAGGGCGAGCGCCACGTCGTGCGGACCGATGCCGCGCTTCGGCTTGCCCGTGAGGTAAACAAGCACCACCTCGGGCGTGTTGATATCATAGGTGTTTTTGAGCAGCTGCTTCACAAGCTCGGGACCACCCTCACCCATTGCCATGGTGCCAAGCGCACCGTAGCGGGTGTGGCTGTCGGAGCCAAGGATCATCGCGCCGCATTTTGCCATTTCCTCACGCGCAAAGGAGTGAATGACGCTTTGATTGGCGGGCACGTAAATGCCGCCGTATTTTTTTGCGGCGGAAAGACCGAATACGTGGTCATCCTCGTTAATGGTGCCGCCCACCGCACAAAGCGAGTTGTGGCAGTTGGTCATGGCGTAGGGGAGAGGGAATTCGGTAAGGCCGCTTGCGCGTGCCGTTTGAATAATGCCTACGTAAGTAATATCGTGCGAGAGCATGGCGTCAAAGCGGATCTTCAGCTTTTGCTCGTCACCGGACGTGTTGTGTGCTTGCAGGATCGAATATGCAATGGTGTTCTTTCTCGCCAGATCGGGGGAAATGGGGGCGGTTTCCACGGGCTTGCCGTTTACCAAAAACACACCATGCTCGGTCAGCTTAACCATAAAAAGTTCCTCCTTAGAACAATGGCACGCGCGTTTTACGCGCATACATGCGTATATTATACTAAATATAAATGATAAAGTCAAGTATAAACGCGAATTTCGACAACTTAAGAAAAATGCAAACAGATTTCTTGACAAATTACTACTTAAGCTATATAATGTAAATGTGCAAATTTACAAAAGGAGGTTTGCTTATGCGTAAATTTTTCGTGCTTATCTTAACAGTACTTATGCTGGCGTCGGTTTTGGCAGCATTCCCCGTGTCTGCAATGCGTGTTAACAACTCGACCACGGCCGATTCCCCTAGCAAATTCGTCATTACCGAGTTCGGTGCCGAGATGAATGCTGAGGGTGCCGGCGGAACCGGTGTTCTCCATTTCATGGAGGTTCTGAACACCAGTGGCGGCGTGATTGATATGAGTGAGGTTGCCATTGCCCGTGCAACCGACTATACACGTTGTCCTAAGCTTGCTGACGGTGACGTTCACTTTGTGGAACCCAGCGACACGAACTCCCAGACCTGGCTTCAGGCCAAGTTCTTGGCTAAGGTCAAGATCTATCCCACTGAGATCGTTGACGAGCAGCCCTACGTATATGCAGGTAAGCTTGAAGCAGGTATCATCAACGACCCCAATAACGGGCTTAAGTTGACGAATGCTGATTGTGAAATGATGCTCCCCGATGACGGCGCAGCTATCATTTGGTTCATCGGTCAGGAGACGATGGCTTGGCTTTCCGGCCAGAAGGCAGCCATCGGTCTTGCTTACGATCCCGTTGATCTTTTCCTTGAGCAGTTCTATCCCGGCGAGGATAACGCAGTTCTTCGTGCAACTCTGAAGCCCTACGTATACATGGTTTGGGCATACGATAACGAGGCACTTGACTCCACTCTAACCGACAAGAAGGTTGCTACCGACACCTTTAAGGTAGAGGTTCCCAATATTGCTGCTAAGGCAGAAAAAAGAAGCTACGTTTACGCACTTGTTGATGCTGAGTGGGATCTTGCTGACCGCGCATATAGCTGGGCAAACGGTTGGAATGAGGGCCTTTACACATACATCCGTCACGGTGCACAGCTCAATGAGAACTACACCGGTAAGGCCAACTGTGCTGCCAACTCCGCATCTTATATTCCCGCACAGTACGATCCCTTCCTTTACAAGGCAAAGGAACTGTTTATTGGAACCGAAGCATCAGAGATTGCTGCTTACACCGACTACTACGCAGCAGGTCTTGCAGAGTGCTACCTTGAGTGCGCACTTGTTGACATGGGCAAGGGTGCGACGCCCGGTATGCTGACTGATTGGCAGTGGTCTTTTATTGACGCAACAAAGCTCCCTGCGGGAAAGACCGCAGAGGCCGCAAGAACCGAATTTGTTGACCTGTTCGGTTATAATGATGATGATACGCTCCCGGACGGCGGTCGTGACGAGCCGACAATTGAGATCAACCCTCCCCAAAAGGATAAGGAGGGACTTGAATGTTTTGAACACCGTTACGATGATGTGTTTGATACAAGCTGTAATGAATGCAATGATGTTAGAACACTTCCCGCGCATTTGAACGGTGAGCTGTGTGTAGAGCCGTGTTATATTTGTGCTATGGTGCGATCGCTTGATGAGCACGTAGGTACGCCCTGCACTACGCCGTGTGTGCAATGTGATATAATAAAGCAGGTTGTACAACACGTATACACAAAGGGAACTTGCGAAAGTAACTGTGAAAAATGCAAATTGATCGATATTTACACAGCGCACGTAGAGAATGCAACGTGTGGCAGTGAGTGTGAGATCTGTGCTTGTATCCATGCAATTGTACAGCACATGCACGATCATGCTTGTCAGAGTAATTGTCATATTTGCAATTTGATCGTGGATGTGACGGGCCACGCGTTTGAGGGTGCCGCCCAGCAAGCGTGTGTGGTTTGTAAATTGGTGTGTGCTTATGCGACGCACAAATACGATCACGAATATGATGCTGACTGCAACACGTGTGGTGCGGTCAGGCAATTGGGTCTTTCACCCTCGTTGGTTTCTTTTAATGAGTTGATGGGCGATCTGCTCGCAAACGAGCAGTCTAAGTCAGATTATGGCAAGCTATACGCTTTGGTGACTATCTACAACGGTTTGTCACAAGAGGAAAAGAGCTTTGTTGCCGAGTCTTACGCTGCGTTGCAACCGATCATTGCCGCTTACAACGCAAGTGCCGAGCTTGCCAACAAGGAGCTTGGCGCAGCCGTGGAATTTGCGTGTGCGCCCCTTGCCGAGGTGTATAATTTCTTGTCCGGTATGTGGTTTGTCTTTAAAGAGCGTTTTTGGATGTAAGGAGGAAATGACATGAAAAAAATATGTATCGTGATGGCACTTCTTCTTTGCCTTACCTTTGTGCTTGCTTCCTGCGGCGACACGGTGTTTGACACGAGTAATGTGGAGCCCTCCGCTGTTTGTGCTTTTCTCGCGCAAAAAGCTGCCGTAAAAAAAGAAAACGTTTCCTTAAAGATCGTGACCAATACAAACGGTATTGAGTTAACGGCTTTCTACGAAATAAAAGGGAATGATGTAACCTACTCTGTTGACTGTGCCAATCAGCTTTCGCTTGAGGGCGAAAACAGTGCCTCCGCCAAAACAACGCTGACGGGCACTGCCGTGATCGACGGGGAAAAGATCACGAAGCTTGACGGTGCCGACGTGACGATGCCGGAATATGAGAAGCTGCAGGGCAAGTTTGTGTTCGATCACGCTAATATGCAAAACATTGTGATCGCCAATAATACGTTGACTGCCAACATCATTCTGCCGAGTGAATTTTTCGATAAGCAGGTATCCGTCAAGGACGTGTCAATTTCCGTGCTATACACGGGAAAAACCATTGTATCCATGACGCTGAATTATGCAACAAATGATTCTAGCGTAAAAGTTGAATATCAATTTTCGTAATCTTCAAGCCCTTGGCTTTTGCCGAGGGCTTGCTTTTTGTACAAAAAGCGTTGAATGGAAGTTCTTTTGTTGTGCAAATTTACAAATGTTGAAAAAATGAAAAAAATGCCTTGACAATCCTCCTTTTTTTGGCTATAATTTCAATAGTTAGTTAATGCTAACTTTCGCAAAAGCACGATGCTTTTACATAAAGGAGGACCTATGACACTGAAGGAAGTGGCGGTCGGAAAGACCGTTCGCGTGGTAAAATTAAACGGCGAGGGCGCGATACGCCGTCGCATTATGGATATGGGACTGACGAAGGGTGTTTTGGTCAAGGTACGCAAGCTGGCGCCTCTTGGTGATCCGATGGAGCTGACCGTGCGTGGCTATGAGCTGTCGCTCCGCAAGGCAGATGCCGAAATGATCGAGATCCAATAATATCGGGGGATTTCCCCCGTTTGAAATGCTTTGGAGTTAGCCTTTGCTAACCCAAGGACCTATTATAAAAACAGAAAGGCACGTATTTATCAATGGAGCAAAAAACTCTTCGTATCGCTCTTGCGGGAAACCCCAACTGCGGTAAAACGACCCTATTCAACGTACTGACAGGCTCAAACCAATTCGTTGGTAACTGGCCGGGCGTTACGGTTGAAAAGAAGGAAGGAAAGCTGAAAAAGCGTGATGACGTTATCGTCACCGATCTTCCCGGAATCTATTCCCTCTCGCC
>JAZOSR010000074.1:0-5816 GCA_045657225.1 Eubacteriales bacterium
GCGGCTCTTCTCTTTGCGTAAAAGTGCCGTTTTTTATCTCTTAATAGCGAAGGAAAAAGAACAAAAACAAGAACAATCGCTTTTTGCGATATTTCCAAAATATTCTTTCCTCTCTGTCCGAGCGTTCCAGCTCAATGTTGATGTGCTTGAGCTCTCGCTTGAAAAACGGAACCCTGATTAAAACCATCACCGAATAGACCAACAGCACGGCAACTAGTGCAAAGAGCAGCACGAGCATCTTTTTTGTCATCTCCTTATCAGAAAAGTTAAAAACAGTATACACCATAAATCGTCATTTGTCAAGCATTAATTATCATTCATGATAATTATAAATCTTTCATGATAGTATACAATATATAAAAAAGGAGGTGTTCTATATAGTTTACAATATTGCAGATCGCATCAAGTATTTAAGAAGCAAGGCCGACATGAAGCAAGTCGAATTGGCAAAGCGCCTTGGCATTTCAAGAAGCGCAGTTAACTCATGGGAAATGTCCCTTTCCTTCCCCTCCGTTGCCAACATTATTGAAATGACGCAAATCTTCCACGTTTCTGCAGACTACCTATTGACACTTTCAGAGAAAATGACGGTTGATATCACCGCGCTATCAGATGAAGAAAGAGAAATTGTTTTACGCCTTGTTCATTGCATGTCTCAAAAAAAATAGCGTAAAAAGAAAGCCGCACGTTACGTGCGGCTTTCTTTTTTATTATTGAATGCTCTTGGTGGCAATGACCTCGGTGCCGTAAACATCCGAAAGGATGACGGTACCCGCCTTGATGGGCGCCTCAACGGCGGCGGCGCGGATCCTTGCCATCACGTCAAAGATGTTCTCCTTCGGAATGGGAGCGGCAGTCTTGACGCTGACCATCGTGTCAACGCGGTTGGATACGCGCACGATCGAGGTCACGGTACGGGTGGGATGCGTGCACTCGTCAATGGCGTACTGCTTGCCCTTGGGACAAGCGTTGCCCGTAACGACGAGATTATCCTTTTCACCCTCCACGGTCATTGCACAGCCGCGGGGGCAAATGATACAAATGAGATTTCTTTTCATCACAGTACCTCCAGGGAAACGGTAATGGGCTCTTTGGCTCCTGCCAGCTTATCACTCTTGACCACGATCTTCTCCATCTCGCCGGGCGCTGCCTTCAGGCGCTGGGCGGTGGCAAGCACGGTGTCACCCGATTTGACGGTAAAGCGCACCTTGCCGAAGGGCTGCGTGACGCGCATGAAGAGCGCGACGTCGTTACCCTTATCGGTATGCACGCGCTGGGGCAACACGTAACGAACACCGTTGCCCGCCTTGGTATCAACCGTGGCACCGTCAACCTTGCCGTTCTTCACGAACGCGGCGGCACCCTTACCGGCGATCTCTGCCTCGTCGGACACGTAGTCAACAAGGTCATGCACCTGCAACACGTTACCGCAAGCGAAGATGCCGGGAACGGCAGTCTCGCGGTTTTCGTCAACCAAAGCACCGGAGGTGATGGGGTCGATCGGAATACCTGCGGAGCGGGTCAGCTCGTTTTCGGGAATCAGACCGCAGGAAAGCAGGAGCGTATCACAGGGAATGTAGCGCTTGGTTTCCTCCTTCACGCGACGGTTCTCGTCAACCTCGGCGATCGTCACGCCCTCGACGCGATGCTTGCCGTGGATCTCGGCAACGGTGGTCGAGAGGTAAAGCGGAATACCGTAGTCCTCAAGGCACTGCACGATGTTACGGGTAAGACCGCCCGAATAGGGCATGATCTCACAAACTGCCTCAACCTTGGCGCCCTCAAAGGACATACGGCGCGCCATGATAAGACCAATGTCACCCGAACCGAGGATCACGACCTTTTTACCGACCATGTAGCCCTCGCAGTTAATAAGCTTTTGTGCCGTACCTGCGCTGTAAACGCCCGCAGGACGCGTACCGCTGATGTTAAGCGCACCGCGGCTACGCTCACGGCAACCCATAGCAAGCACCACGGCGCCTGCCTTGATCTTCAGAATACCCTCTCTGTTGCGCGCGGTGACCACGCGGTCGGGAGAAACGGCGGTAACGGTCGTTTCGCAAAGCACCTTGATGCCGCGCTTTTCAACCTCCGCACGGTAAACGTCTGCATATTCGGGGCCCGTCAGCTCTCTGCCGAGCTTGTGCAGACCAAAGCCGTTGTGGATGCACTGGCGAAGAATGCCGCCAACACTATCCTCACGGTCAAGAACCACGACGTCGGTAACACCGCTGTCGTATGCGGCAATTGCCGCCGCCATGCCTGCGGGGCCGCCGCCGACAATTACAATATCATGTGCTGTCATTGTTGCTACCCCCTTCTTAAAGCTTGCCCGTCAGCTGCTCGGAGCCGCTGCCGTTCTTGGTGATGGTTTCCATTGCCACGCCGTGCTCCTCGGCAATGAGGCGCATAACGTAAGGCATGCAGAAGCCACCCTGGCATCTGCCCATACCCGAGCGGGTACGGCGCTTGACACCGTCGATGTCACGTGCGGGCGGATTGCGGCGAATGGCGTCGCGGATCTCACCCTCGGAAACCGTTTCGCAACGGCAAACGATCTTGCCGTATGCGGGATTTTTCTTAATGAACGCGTCCTTTTCCTCATCGCTCATCTCGCGGAAGGCGTGGGGATTCTCGCGCTTGCCGTTGAAGGATGCCTTCTCGGCAGTGGCAAGACCAAGCTTCTTCAGCTCCTCGATGGCGTAATCTGCGATCGCCACACAGGAGGTAAGACCGGGAGAGTCGATAGCGGCTACGTGCACCATACCCTCAACGCTCTTGGCGGGGCAAATGATGAAGTCGCCGTTCTTCTCGGAGGAACGAACACCCGAGAAGGAGGTAATGACCTGACGGAAGTTGACGCTCGGCACGCTCTTGGCGGCAAGTCTGCCAACCATTTCAAGACCCTCGGGTGTGGTTTCGGTATCAGCGGGGCTATCTACCTTAATAGCAGTAGGACCCGTCAGCAGGTTGCCGTCCACAGTGGGCGAAACAAGGATACCCTTGCCGTCAACGGAGGGAACCTGGAAGATGGTGTGCGACACGCGCGCACCCTCGTTCTTGTCAAGCAGCATATATTCGCCCGCACGGGGAATGATGGTGAAGAAATCGTCACCCACCATGTTTGCCACACGGTCAGAGTAAGCACCTGCACAGTTGACGAGATACTTGCTCTCAACCACCGTGCCGTCCTTTGCGGTGACAACGAACTTGTCGCCAAGACGCTCGATCTTCGCAACCTCAAAGTTGACCTTAAGCTCGACGCCGTTGTCCATGGCGTTGCCGATGGCGGCAATGGTCAGCTCGTAGGGGCAAACGATGCCCGCATTGGTAACGTTAAGAACCAGCGACACCTTCTCCGACAGATTGGGCTCAAGCGCGCGCGCCTGGTCGCCCGTCAGGATCTCAAGCCCCTCGATTCCGTTAATCTGTCCGCGCTCGTAAAGCTCACGAACGGTTGCCTCCTCCTCAGGCGTGCCAAAGGCACAAACGAAGGAGCCGTTCTTGCGGTAGGGGGCGTGGATCTCGTCAGCCACGTCGTAAAGCTTCTGCACGCCCTCGGCGTTCAGCTTTGCCTTCAGGGTCTCGGGCTCGGGGTCGTAACCGCCGTGGATGATACCGCTGTTTGCCTTGGTCGCACCCATTGCCACGTCGTTTTCCTTCTCAAGCAGGCAAACGGAGAGCTCATAGCGCGACAGTTGTCTTGCAAGCATGCCGCCGATTACGCCGGCGCCTACAATCAGTACGTCATACATCTTGGTGTTTCCTCTCTTTATTTATATTTTTTTATTCCATATTCCAAAGTTCTTCCCTGCCCGTTGACACGGCTATGGCACCGCAATCAAGCGCGGACAAGACCTCTTTTTTGGTTTCGATCAACCCACCCGCAATGACGGGGGTATTTCCCACTGCAAATTTGGCAATTACCTTGCCGATCACGCCGGGCATGATCTCAATGAGGTCCGCCACGGGGGTTTGCAGCGTTTCGCTGATGCTAAGAAGCCCCTGCGAGTCAAGCGCGAAGAAGCGCTGTACCGCGATCAGCCCCGCATCCTTTGCCTGACGGAGCAGCTGCGTGCGCGTGCTGATCACACCGTCAACGCCGCATTCCTTGAGGTATGCAACGCCCGCACGGTCCTTGCCAACGCCGTCCGCAAGATCAATATGCACGAAAATGCACTTCCCGGCCGCATGGGCGGCGGCAACGCGGTCCTTCAGGGTCAAAATATTCGCCTTCAGGTAAAAGATCACTGCCGCAGGCGAGCCGAGCGCCTTCTCGAAGCCGCCCTCGTGCACGGCGGCAATAATGGGGTTTTGCTCCAGCAATTCAATTAGATCAACCGAATTCATGTTGCCTCCCTTAATTTGTGATACAAAAAAAAGACGCATAGGTATACCTATCCCAAAGGTATACGCCTGCATCTCCAATACTCCACAGTGATTTCATTATATAACAAAGAAGAAGGGTTGTCAAGAGGTATCGACAAAATATCTTCAAAAAAACTCTTGTGCCCCACTTGCCTATTGTGTTTTTGTCCCTCTCGTGCTATAATAAACAAAGAATCCTCGGGCGCTGTAAAAAAGCCCCTTCTCTCGCATGGATGATATACCTGTGGAGGTACGTATGTATAACGATTCCGCTATTCTGCAAAAAGCAAATAACTATCTGGCAAAAAACAAGCGATGGCGCATAATAACGTGTGTGATCACCTGCGCTGTTTTCGTTTTTTTGTTTTACCTGACGGGCGCGCAGAGCAGCATCGTGCTCTCCTTTGCAATCATCGCCGTCATGATGCCTGTTGCATATGCCCTTAACACGATCATCACGCGCAGGTGCATGCTTACCGTACTGCTTGATGAAGCCGATCCCCATACCTTTCTTGCTATGATACGTCAAGGTAATTTTGACTCGCCACGTGCCTTTTGGCAGCTTGCAGGCGAATATTACTGCGGATATTATCAGCGTGTCGTTTGGATCTGCAAAACCCTTTTGGAGGACCCGAAGGCAGGCAAAAGCAGCATTGCCCGCTACACGTATCTTATTTATCTCGCCCGCGTTTATTTTGACACGGAGGATAACGAGCAGCTTCGCCTCGTGTGCGAGCAGCTAAGAGATGCGCTTAAATCGGAAAAAGGAAAAGGACGCAAGCTCGTCAAAAGGATCAAGGGTACACTCTTGCTTTACGATGCCTATTTAAACCAAGACGCCGCTGCCTACAGAGCGCATCTTGCCGCACCGCGCAATGAGCTTGAAAGACGCCACCACGCTTATCTCCTTGCAAGAGTGGCTCTCTTGGAGGAGCACAAGGCCGAAGCACAACAGCAGTATGAGCTGTTAGCAAGCGCCGTTCCCCTTCTCAATTACGGCAAGCTGGCAGCGCATGCTCTGAAAAAGCTGAACGGTGCAACACCGACAGGAAACGAGCCGCACGAATTGCCGGCACCGTGCGATACCGCAAGCACCTGCGACGTCACGCTTTATACGTGCAAAAACTATCGCAAACGAAGAGTTGTTCTAATCGTCGTGCTCCTTCTTTATCTGATTTCCACGATTGGAAAATCACTTTTAAATTGGCAGGAGGAACAGGAAAAAGCTGCTTATTTCGAGGAAATTCGCGTTTTGGTAGAGGCAGATCACGACGGTGTTACGGTGCTTGATGCCTTCACCCTGCAGGACAACACCGACGGCAGCATTGTGGACACTATGT
Source organism: Eubacteriales bacterium (assembly GCA_045657225.1). GTDB lineage: Bacteria > Bacillota > Clostridia > Oscillospirales > CAG-272 > Firm-07. The sequence continues at coordinate 5,709 of JAZOSR010000074.1, forward strand.
TCATCTGTCAAACAAGCACCGATATCGTGGTCGGCTGCATTTACGTTTACGAGGGTGAGGATACGCTTTACTACGAAGCGATGGCGCATCTTCCCCTCACCGCCCTTC
>JAZOSR010000075.1:0-45229 GCA_045657225.1 Eubacteriales bacterium
GGGTGATAAGGTTGCCATTTTGCTGATGAACTGCATCGAGTGGCTGCCGATCTACTTTGGCATTTTAAAAACCGGCGCGCTTGCCGTGCCGCCTAATTTCCGCTACGCCGCCGACGAGATCACCTACTGCCTTGACCTTGCCGAGGTCAACGCCCTCGTTTTCGGTCCTGAATTTATCGGACGCGTGGAGGAGATCGAAAACAAGATCAGCCGCGGACGTCTCTTGATTTACGCGGGTCCGCAGTGCCCCTCGTTTGCCGAGGATTATGCCGAAATGACCGCCGAATGCTCGGGCGTTTACCGCGGTCCCGCCCTTTGCGAGGACGACGATGCCGCCATTTACTTCTCCTCGGGCACCACGGGCTTTCCCAAAGCAATTTTGCACGCGCACCGCGCGCTCCTGCACGCCTGCCGCGTTGAGCAGCAGCACCACGGTCAGACACGCGACGACGTTTTCCTTTGCATTCCGCCCCTTTACCACACGGGCGCGAAAATGCACTGGTTCGGCAGCCTCATTTCCTGCTCCAAGGCAGTTATTTTGAAGGGCACGTCGCCCGAAACCATTTTGCGTGCCGCCTCCGAGGAAAAATGCACCATTGTGTGGCTTCTCGTGCCGTGGGCGCAGGATATTCTCGCCGCGCTTGATAGCGGTGCCCTCAAAAAAGAGGACTTTTGCCTTGATCAGTGGCGCCTGATGCACATTGGCGCACAGCCCGTGCCGAAGAGCCTTATTCGTCGCTGGAAGGAATATTTCCCGAAGCACGATTACGATACCAACTACGGTCTTTCCGAGTCGATCGGTCCCGGTGCCGTGCACCTCGGTGTCGAGAACGTCCACAAGGTCGGTGCCATCGGCAAGGCGGGCTTTGGCTGGGAGGCCAAGATCATTGACCCCGAAGGCAACACGGTAGCACGCGGCGAGGTCGGCGAGCTTTGCCTCAAGGGACCCGGCGTGATGAAATGCTACTATAACGACGAAAAGGCGACCGCCGCCACCCTTCACGGTGAGTGGCTCTACACGGGCGATATGGCAACCGAGGACGAGGACGGCTTTATCTTCCTCGTTGACCGCAAAAAGGACGTCATCATCACGGGCGGCGAAAACCTTTACCCCGTGCAGATCGAGGATTTCCTTTCGGGCTTTGAGAAGATCAAGGACGTGGCAGTCATCGGACTCCCCGACGCACGCCTTGGCGAGATCGCCGTTGCCGTGATTGAATTGAAGGAGGGCGTCTCCTCGACCGAGGAGGAAGTGATGGAATTTTGCAAGGGCATGCCCCGCTACAAGCGCCCGCGCAAGATCATTTTCGCAAAGGTCCCCCGCAACCCCACGGGCAAGATCGAAAAGCCGAAGCTCCGTCAGATCTACGGCGGCGAGGGTCTTGTTGCCGCACAAAATAACGCATAAAGGAACATAACGATGAAGAAATTAATGATCGGCAACGAAGCCGTTGCCAGAGGTCTTTACGAAGGGGGGCTCGCGCTGGTTTCGAGCTATCCCGGCACCCCCTCCACCGAAATTACCGAGTTTTTGTCGGCGTACGGTGATATTCACAGCGAATGGGCACCCAACGAAAAGGTTGCCGCCGAGGTCGCCTTTGGCGCATCGCTTGGCGGTGTGCGCACCGCGTGTGCCATGAAGCACGTGGGTCTTAACGTCGCAGCAGACCCCCTCTTTACCCTCTCCTACACGGGTGTGACGGGCGGTATGGTCATTTGTGTGGCGGACGACCCCGCTATGCACTCCTCGCAAAACGAGCAGGACTCCCGCCACTACGCCATCGCCGCAAAGGTACCCATGCTTGAGCCCGCGGATTCCGCCGAGGCACTTGCCTTCTCGCGCGATGCCCTTGCCCTCTCCGAGCAGTTTGACACCCCCTTTATCCTGCGCATCTGCACGCGCGTCGCGCACAGCCAATCGATCGTTGAGATCGGCGAGCGCGTGGTAAAGGAGCCGATCCCCTACGTCAAGAACGGCGCCAAATACATCATGATGCCCGGCAACGCCAAAAAGCGCCACCCCGTTGTGGAGGAGCGCACCAAGGCACTTGCCGCCTACGCCGAGGATTGCCCCTATAACCGCGTGGAGATGGGCGGCACCGACATCGGTATTATCACCTCGGGCACGTGCTATCAGTACGTGAAGGAGGTTTTCGGCGACGGCGTATCTGTTTTAAAGATCGGTATGCCCAACCCCCTGCCCGAAAAGCTCTTCCGCGACTTCGCCGCAAAGGTGAAGAAGCTTTACGTCATTGAGGAGCTTGATCCCATCATTGAAACGCACTGCAAGAACCTTGGCATTGAGGTCGTGGGCAAGGAGATGTTCTCCCCCATTGGCGAGTATTCGCAAAAGACCATTGCCGAAGCATTTGGTCTGCCTGCCAATGCTTGCACCTCGCTTGACGAGGCACTTCCCATGCGTCCGCCCATGATGTGCGCGGGCTGTCCGCACCGCGGCATTTATTACACGCTTGCCAAGAAAAAGGTCACCGTGATCGGCGATATCGGCTGCTACACGCTCGGCGCACAGCCGCCCCTCTCGGCAGTTGACAGCACGCTTTGCATGGGCGCGTCGGTATCGGGCGTGCACGGCTTTAACCTTGCCGCCGCAGGCGCTGACAAAAAGACGGTTGCCGTTATTGGCGACTCCACCTTCATGCATTCGGGCATGACGGGTCTTGTCAACATTGCCTACAACGCCTCCAACTCCACCGTCATTATCCTTGACAACTCGATCACGGGCATGACGGGACACCAGCATAATCCCACCACGGGCTACAATATCAAGGGCGATCCCGCCGCCAAGGTCGATCTTGAGGCGCTTTGCCGTGCCCTTGGCATCAACCGCGTGCGTGTGGTTGACCCTTACGACCTTGTCGCTTGCGACAAGGCAGTGACAGAGGAGCTTGCGGCTGACGAGCCCTCCGTGATCATTTCGCGCAGACCCTGCGTGCTTCTCAAGTCGGTTAAGACCGCACCTGCGCTCCACGTAAACGCGGATAAATGCAAAAAGTGCAAGAAGTGTGCCTCGCTCGGCTGCCCCGCCATCAGCATCAAGGACGGCGGCAAGGCAATGATCGACGCGACGCTCTGCGTTGGCTGTGACGTATGCATGCAGCTTTGCAAATTTGACGCCATTGAAAAAGGAGGTGCCCTTTGATGAATACTACGGGAATTATGATCGTCGGTGTCGGCGGTCAGGGCAGTCTGCTTGCCTCCAAGCTGCTCGGCAACCTTTTGGTTGATGAGGGCTATGACGTAAAGGTTTCCGAGGTGCACGGCATGAGCCAGCGCGGCGGAAGCGTGGTAACGTACGTTCGCTTTGGTGAAAAGGTCTACTCCCCCATCATTGAGGAGGGTGAGGCAGACTTCATCGTTTCCTTTGAAAAGCTGGAGGCGGCACGCTGGGCGGCTTGCCTCAAAAAGGACGGTAAGATCATCGTCAACACCCAGGAAATCGACCCCATGCCCGTACTGATCGGCAACGCCACCTATCCGAAGGACGTCCTTGACGAGCTGACGGCGAAGGGCGTTTCGGTCGATGCACTTGACGCGCTTGCCATCGCCACCGAGGCTGGCAGTGCCAAGGCGGTCAATATCGTGTTGCTTGCGCGCCTTGCCAAATATCTTAGCATCCCGCAGGAAAAGTGGATTGCCGCCATTGAAAAGAGCGTCAAGCCCCGCTTTGTTGAACTGAATAAAACCGCTTTCACCAACGGCTACAATCTTTGACCCATAGGAGAACGTTTTCAAGCAATGGAACAGAATTACTATCAAAAAGAAATTGAGACCATGCCCGCCGAGCAGCTGCGCGCCATGCAATCCGAAAAGCTTGTAAAGCAAATCAAGCACGTGTGGGACAACTGCCCCCCTTACCGCAAGCTGATGGAAGAAAAGGGCGTAACGCCCGACGACGTAAAGGGCATTGAGGATCTCCACAAGCTCCCCTTCATCACCAAGGACACCCTGCGCGAAACCTATCCTTACAGCCTGCTCGCCAAGCCCCTTTCCGAGTGTGTGCGTATCCACGCGACCTCGGGCACAACAGGCAAGCGCGTCATTGCCTACTACACGCAGCACGACCTTGACCTTTGGGAGGACTGCTGCGCGCGCGCCATCACCGCCGCAGGCGGCACGAAGGACGATATTTTGCAGGTTGCCTACGGCTACGGCCTTTTCACGGGCGGTGCCGGCATTCACGGCGGCTCTCACAAGGTCGGCTCTATGACGATTCCTATGTCAAGCGGCGGCACCGAGCGCCAGATCCAATTCATGATGGACCTCAAATCCACCATTCTCTGCTGCACCCCCTCCTACGCCGCTTATATCGGCGAAACCTTAAAGGAGATGGGCTACAAGCCCGAGGACAATTCCCTGAAGGCAGGTATTTTCGGTGCGGAGCCCTGGACCGAGGAGATGCGCCGCGATATTGAGGCGTCACTCGGCATCAAGGCATACGACATTTACGGTCTTACCGAAACCTCCGGCCCCGGCGTTGCATTTGAATGCTCCGAGCAAAAGGGCATGCACATCAACGAGGACCACTTCTATGCCGAGATCATTGACCCCGAAACGGGTGAGGTTCTCCCCGAGGGCAGCAAGGGCGAGCTTGTCTTTACCGCGCTTGACAAGGAGGCGTTCCCGATCGTGCGTTACCGCACGCGTGACATCTGCGTTCTCAACCGCGAGCCCTGCTCGTGCGGCAGAACCCACGTGCGTATGTCAAAGCCGATGGGCAGAAGCGACGATATGATGATCATTCGCGGCGTTAACGTCTTCCCGAGCCAGGTTGAAGCGGTGCTCATTGCCGAGGGCTATGCCCCCAACTACCAGATCATGCTTGACCGCTCGAAGAACAACGACACCTTTGATGTCTTTGTTGAGCTCTCTCCCGAGCAGTTTTCCGATACCGTCAGCGGCATTACCGCACGCGAAAAAGCGCTTGCAAACGCCATGCGCACCATGCTCGGCATCGGCCCCGTCGTGCACCTTGTTGCCCCCAAAACCATTGCACGTAGTGAGGGTAAGGCGGTGCGCGTGATTGACAAGCGCAAGCTTCACGATTAATTTGAAGGGAGAATGACTATGGCTATCAAACAGTTGACTGTTTTCGTACAAAACCATCAGGGCGCACTTCTTGAGGTCGCCAATCTCCTTGCTGACAACGGCATTGATATGCGCGCTCTTTCGATCGCGGATACGCAGGATTTCGGCATTCTGCGCCTGATCGTCAATGATACCGACGCCGCACTGCGTGTGCTTGGCACGCGCGGCTTCCTCGTCAAGACCACCGACGTGCTTGGTGTGAAGATCTCGGACGCGCCCGGCAAGCTTGCCGCCGCACTCCACGCACTCAATGCCGCAGGAATCGGCGTTGAATATATGTACGCATTTCTCGCGCGCACGCCTCGCCACGCCTACGTGGTACTGCGTGTTGCCAACAATGACCTTGCAGGCAAGGCACTTGAGGATGCGGGCTTCCATCTGATCTCTAACGAGGATATCAAAAAGCTTTGATCGTATAGGGTGACCTGCGCGGCAGGTCACCCTGTTTTGAAAGGACTCAATATGTGGGAATCACTCTTGTTTTCGGTCAAGGCGATCACGCCCATTTTCGTGCTGGTCGTGCTTGGCTACCTGTTAAAGCGCGCGCACCTCGCGAATGCCGATTTTTGCAAAATGGCAAACAAACTGGTCTTTCGCGTGTTTTTGCCCGCCAACCTCTTTTTAAACGTCTACAAGATCCCCGATCTTGCGGATATTGACTTTGCCTATATCGGCTACGCTATGGGTGTGGTCGTGTTGCTGTTCTTGTGCGGTATCCCCGCCGTGATGCTCACAACGAAGCACCCCGAGCGACGCGGCCCTTCCCTGCAGGTGGTCTTTCGCTCCAATTTCGCACTTGTCGGCATTCCGCTTGCCGAGGCGCTGTTTGGCGGCGGTGGCGCGCTTGTCGCGACCCTGCTTTCCGCACTCGTTATCCCTCTTTACAACGTCCTCGCGGTTATTTCGCTTTCGATCTTCTCGAAAAGCGGCAGTAAGCCAAGCCCCAAAAAGATCCTCTTTGACATTGCCAAAAATCCGCTTATTTGCAGTATCGCCGCAGGACTTGTCGCGCTTGGCATTCGCGCCATATTCGCAAATAGTGGCATAACGTGGCGACTTTCGGATGTTGACCCCCTTATGACCTCGCTCCAATACTTAAGTAACGTCGCAACGCCCCTGGCGCTCTTGGTGCTTGGTATGCAGTTTGAATTTTCCGCCGTCAAGGCACTGCGCCGCGAGATCGTGTTCGGCACCGTGGCGCGCGTGGTGGTGGCACCTCTTGTGGGTGTTGGCGTGGCGTTCCTTTTCTTTCGCAACACGTTCAGCGCCGTGCATTTTGCCGCGTTTGTCGCACTCTTTGCCACTCCCGTGGCAGTTTCCAGCGTTCCCATGACGCAGGAAATGGGCGGCGACACCGCGCTTGCCGGGCAGTTCGTGGTCTTTACCACACTTTGCTCTGCCCTCTCAATCTTCCTTGCCTCGTTCCTTTTGCGCCTTGCAGGCGTGCTGTAATATTTTTGTAGGGACAGGCGTCCTCGACTGTCCGAGAAAAACGACAAGAAAAACCCAAACATATGGCAAGCGACTAAACATCATTTCAAGATGTGTAGTGGAATGTCGCGGTATTTCGGCGCAGGTAAAATTTAAATTTGTACTGAAACGGACAGTCGAGGACGCCTGTCCCTACAGTCTCTCTTGTTTGTTTTCATCTTAATTCTTTATTCTCCTCATCGGTTAACCTTTTTTGAACCCCACCACTATGGCGGGGTTTTCGGGATACAAAAAAGGGAGGGGCCATAACGGCACCGCCCTTTTTTATGTCGCATTAGTCGGCGTAAACGCTGACCTGCTTCTTATCTTTGTTCTTCTGCTCGAACTTAACCTTGCCTTCAATGAGAGCGAACAGCGTGTGGTCCTTACCAAGGCCCACGTTGTTGCCGGGATGAATGGCAGTGCCTCTTTGACGCACAATGATGCTGCCAGCGGTAACGGTCTCGCCGTCCGCTGCCTTCACACCAAGACGCTTGGACTCGCTATCGCGGCCGTTCTTGGTAGAACCTACACCTTTTTTATGTGCGAAGAATTGCAAACTAATTCTCAACATGGCGTATTACTCCTTCACTAAAATTTGGCGTTCCCCGTGGGAACAATTAAGCTTGGTTGTAATCCCGATCCTCAACCTTGACCTTAAAGCCCGCTTCGTCGGTAAACTCGTACATATCGTCGTGCAAAAGCATGTCCTCAAGCATGTTATAATACGTAAGGAACAAGCCCGACACGGCAAAGCGCACGCGCTCATCCGCCTCAAATTCGGGAAGTGCGGAGGGGGACTTGACGGTAATGACGGTATCCTTGTCGTTGATGTCGTAAACGATCTTGCCGTGGTAAATATCCTCGGTCGCGCTCACGATATACATGGTAAGGGAGGAGAGCATGGCGCAAAACGGATCATTGCCGTATTCGCCAAAGCCAACGTGACCCTTTTCCTCAAAGCCGTAAAAAATGCCGTCACTTCTGAAAAAGGTGATGGTGGTCATTTAATTAACCCTCAATGGTAGCGATCTGCACCTTGGTGTAGGGTTGACGGTGACCCATCTTCTTTTTCTCGTTCTTCTTCGACTTGTACTTGAAGATAACGATCTTCTTGCCCTTGCCGTTCTTCAGAACGGTAGCGGTAACCTTTGCACCTTCAACGTTGGGAGTACCAACCTTGAGAGCGCCCTCGTTGGAAATAGCCTTTACACTGTCAAATACAACAGTTGCGCCTTCCTCGGCAGCAAGCTTCTCGACGAAAATAACGTCGCCCTCGCTGACCTTGTACTGCTTTCCGCCGGTTTCGATGATTGCAAACACGAAAAGCACCTCACTTTCTTTTAAGACTCGCTGATAGGGGCGGCGCCAGGACGGCACACTTAAAAAGAGCCCTTTACATGCGGCAAATTATTCTACCACATGAAAAGGGCGTTTGTCAAGAGGTTTTTGAAATTTCTTTGTCTTTTTCTTTTCTTTTATTTATTATATGACAAATAAGCGTAAAAACAAGGAAAAAGAGAGCAATGCCGCACGCGCCTCCCGCAAAATCAAGCAGCACGTCAAGCACGTGCGGACCGCGCCCGGGCACGAAAAGCTGAATGCACTCATCAATGGCGGCAACCAATAAAACGGGGGCGGGCGAGAGAAACAGCCAATGTCTGAAGCCGTGCGCGAGGAGTGTTGAGGCTACAAGCACACCAAGCACGAAAAACTCCGAAAAATGCGCGGTTTTTCGCACCGTATTGCCGGTAATCTCGGCTTCGATGCCTGCATTTTGCAGCACTTGGTTGCAAAAATCAACCACGCCGCCGCTAGTCGCGGAGGACACCTCTCCCGTGGCAGTCGAAAACTGCCAGATAAACACGCACCACAAAAGCACCGCCGCCGCGAGGATCCATTTGAGGTATTTTCGCACACGCTCGCCTCCCTTCTTTCAATTCCATACCGTTATTTTATCATATCACAAAAGAAATTGCAAGTATGCAGCGATTTTTCGTTTCTCCCCACCATTCCCTGCACTTTTTTCTAAAAAGACCTTGTTTTTTCACCCGTTTTATGCTATACTACCCTTGCTTAAAGAAAACACACGCCTCCATCGTTAAATGCTTGCTAGGCAAACACAAATCACAATTAAATAACACGCCTCCATCGTTAAATGCTTGCTAGGCAAAAACAATTGAGTATTGTTTTTGCAACGCAAGACTGCCCAAAGCAAGAAGTCAGACGAGCCGAGCCCTCGCAGGCGACGGCTGACGACTATGCGACGGCTGCGGAATATAAAAAGCCCCTCCTAAATCCCTATCATTCAAGCACAAATCACAATCAAATACCACGCCTCCATAGTTAAATGCTTGCTAAGCAAAAACAATTGAGTATTGTTTTTGCGACGCAAGACTGCCCAAAGCAAGGAGTCAGACGAGCCGAGCCCCCGCAGGCGACGACTGACGACTATGCGACGGCTGCGGAATATAATAAGCCCCTCCTAAATCCCTCTATACATTCAAACACAAATCACAATTAAATAGCACGCCTCCATAGTTAAATGGATATAACAAGCCCCTCCTAAGGGTTAGTTATGGGTTCGATTCCCGTTGGGGGTGCCATATTGGTGCAACAATTTTGCACCCTAACACAAAAGTCCTTGAATTTCAAGGGCTTTTTGTGTTTTTATGGGTAAAAAATAACCTTTTTCACCATTGCACCTTTTCCCCAGCCTTTTGGACTTGAACCTGTGACTTTGCGGAAGTATATTGAAAAGATAGCGGATTTGTGATATAATGAAAGCGAAAGAGGGTGACATTATGAAAAAAGAGAGCAGGTCATTTTTAAATGTGTTTCGAATTGTTTTTTTGGTGATATTTTTTATATTGGTTTGTTTGGGCATCATCTTTAATTTCAAGGATGAGCTGCTTGCTTGGATAATCTTCGCGTTTTCCCTTTTTCTCATCCATTTTATGATTGTCTATTGGTCGCCATACAACCCAAAAGCGAAGCACATGAAATATTTATCTGTTGAAAACAAAGTATTAGCTAAGCTTCTTATTTCCAAACGAAATTTTTATATTGACGGATATGTGAAAGCGGCAGACCGCAAGAAAATATCGTTATTAAGTGTGATCTTATATATTTGGGAAGCACTCTTGCTGATTGCTACAGTCATATTACAAATCATTTCGCCCATACCCTGCACTCCATATAAATTTCGAATTCCGAGTAGACGAGGGCATGTTTTCGAGATTATTTTAAGTTCACTTAACATTAAAATTCCTTTGTTGCTCAGCACCATTACGGCATTTTCTATGTTTGCCGGAGTTTTTCTTTGGATTACTGTCGGACTGATCAAATTGAAAGAAAAGACAACAAAGCTAAAATGGGAACTGGTGTTTTTTATATTGCTTGATATATTGTATTTTACAATGCTGGCGCTCTTGTTATCAGGACTTTTTAAAAATTAACAACGGTTCAAAATTGTTGGAGTAACTCATAACAAAGAGCCTGCCCTTGCGGCAGGCTCTTTTGTTATGAAATCCTCCACATCGAACCTGCTCCAAGGCTCTGCCTTGGAATTGAGTTCGCAACATTGGCGCGCCCTTCCCCGTGGGAAGCTCGCGAGGCGCGACAAATTCTCGCTGGGGGTGCCACCAGCGGTCTGCGATAATTTTTGCAGACCGCTTTTTGTGAAATTATAGCAAGCACTATCGCAAGGCTCCCTTGTGTAAAGGGAGCTCCGCCGAAGGCGGTGAGGGATTGTTTTTGACGTCAATCTAACTTTCACAATCCCTCCGTCGCGCTTCGCGCGCCACCTCCCTTTACACAAGGGAGGCTATTATGGTTCAACGTTCAAGCAATCGCAATGTGGGTATCCCGCTTCAAAATTTTCAGAGAAAGAGCAAATTATCGGAGCAAAGGCAATTTGACCTTTTCTCACCCTATTCTCCGAAATTATTTTTAGGAGTATGAGAATGCTATCAAGCACTTGATTTGTTTTTTAACATATGATATAATTTTAAAAAAGAGCATTCGCTGGGAGGACTATTATGAAATATCAGAATTGTGTCGAAAATTCAGCAAACGTAAACGAATTAAAGAGAATTGCAAATGCTTATGTGGAAGATTGCAGGAGGCTTGATTTTCAAGAATTAAAGAGTAGCCTTTTGAAAACAGAAGGGCAATATGTTTCTTATGAAAACGTTTCAAAATGTTTAGACAAATTAAAATTACATGAAAATCCCACAGTGAGAATAATTGTGCCTATCTTCTTGAAAGGGTGTTTGCTCGACCAAGATGATTATATGTCACCTTGCAAGGTTACCGAAGAAGCCGTTTTAAATTACGAGCAGTCCGTAATAGACGAATCAAACAACTTTGACTATAAAGGAATGTCGAAAGACTTTGCCTTGCTTAAATTCTTGTTGGATAAAGCGTGGGAACGTGGTGACGATATTTCGGTTGATGAGAAAAATCTTATAGACGAAGTGCGAAAATATTTAAATATCACTCCCCGTGAGCAGAACATGTTAGAAGCTAAAGCAAGTAGATACCCCACAAAGGGAAATATATTACATACACGTTCTGATATAGATTGTGTTAGAAAAGTGTTGCAATCTGCTGGTTTGATTTTTTATATAAGAAACTCCGACAATATTCCTTGTGACATTATTCCGGAAGAAATTGCATTATGCTTAAGGAAATACTATGGCATTGAAATTAAAAACTATGGTTATAAGCAACTGCTAATACACGTCACAAAAATCACCAAGAAGCAGTATTTAATAGACATCATCAATAAATATAATGAGAACCCCGAAACTGCGATTGTTGACCTTCCTAACAATCCCACAGTGCCGCTTTTGCAAGAGATTATACTAAAAACGATAAAGCCTTCAAATCTCATCGGCGGCTTTACTCCAAGAGATGGCTTGGACGCAGTTGTTTTACAAAAATGGTGTGCCGAGCTTGGGCTGATCGTATCAGGCTCTAAATCAGCCTTGATAAATAGAATTTTGGAATATTACGACAATCTTCGTGAAATTGCAATATCCACAGAAGATGAACGCGAAAGTTACTACAATGTATATCACGAGTTGGCATGTAGAGATTACGCTGTACTCCGCGAAAAAGGAGTAATTACAAAGGATTTGGAATGCGAGCATTATTTCGAGAAAGCCACCAATTACTTGTTTGAAATTATGCTTAAAAACAAGCCCTTGCTCTTGGTTGGTAGCGAGCACGCTGACGGCAAGCTCTCATACAATGACAAATACATTTTGTGGGATAATAAATCAAAAGAATCTGATGTGAATTTAAGGGATCATATTTTGCAGTTTGACGGCTATATCAGAAATTCTGATAAACCCGTTGCTGTATTTATGGTTATTGCACCCTCGTTTACGGAAAACAGTATTAAAGAATGCGTAAAGTATTCGCTCATCAACGACACCCAAATTTTGCTAATAACCGCAGATGAATTGAAAGAAGTTGCGGAAATGTGGCATAAATCCCACCCCGACGAAAGTTTCAACCTCGGCTTCTTTAAGCAAAACGGTAGATTTGATAAATCATTACTAATTATGTAAAATTTTAACTTTCACCTCAGCGAAAGCTGTTCGCCATGGACAAAATGATTGTTGCGTGTATCAAAAGGCAGCCCAAGCGGCTGCCTTTTGATATTCTCCATCCCCTCAAAATCCCTCAACTCCCTCTTGAAAAACAAAAAAAGATGTGCTATACTATTCTTAATTTATATGGAGGTGTTTACATATGGCATCCATTCAATACAGTCAATCCCTTCCACTTTACGGACAATACGACGTTGCCGTGATCGGCGGCGGTCCTGCCGGTGTGTGTGCGGCAATTTCGGCAGCGCGCCGCGGCAAAAAGGTGCTGCTCGTTGAATCAACAGGCGCGCTTGGCGGCATGGCGACCTCCGCCATGGTCGGACCCTTTATGACCAATTACGACAAAAACGGTGAGGAGCAAACAGTTGGCGGTCTTTTCTCCGAAATCGTTGACCGTCTGGCAGAAAAAGGCGCCGCCTATCAGCCGAGCGGCATTGAAACGAACAGCGTTTACACCTCCTTCATCACGCGATATCATCATCACGTCACACCCTTTGACTCTTTTCGATTGGAGATCGTGCTTGACGACATGGTGCGCGAGGCGGGCGTCACGGTACTTTGCTACACGCAATTTGCCGACTGCATCGTCGAGAACGGCGAGATCAGCGCAGTGATCCTCAATGCACTTGAGGGTCTTGTTGCCGTCAAGGCAACGCAGTTTATCGACTGCACGGGCATTGCCGCTCTCGCGACAAGCGCGGGCGTGCCCACCTACAAGGGTGACGAGGAGCGCGGCATTCCCCAACCGGGGACCCTCATGTTTGAGGTGGGTGGCGTTAACGACGACGCCTTTGTCGGCAGACCCCAAAAGCCCGTCAAGGCATATCGCACGACAACGGCAGGTCGCTATAAGGTCAACCACTATCACGTTTATGACGTAGACGCCGCGAATTCCAAAAGCATGACCGAGGCGCACCGCGAGGCAAGAGGTCAGGTGCTTGATGCCTTTGCGGTTCTGCACGATGGCACCCCCGGCTTTGAAAACGCCGAGCTGTTAAAGGTTGCGTCGGTGCTTGGCGTGCGCGAATGCCGCCACATCGAGGGTGAATACAAGATCACCGTCAAGGACGTTTCCGAGGGCGTGAAATTTGACGACCGCATTGCCGTTTATGGCTTTGGCATGGACGTACACAACCGCACCCCCGCCGAGTCGGGCAACTTCAAAATCGAAAGTGCGGTCAAATACTATATTCCCTACCGCAGCTTGATTCCCAAAAACTGCAAGAATCTGCTTATCGCGGGCAAGACCCTCTCCTGCGAGTCTCAGGCGGTCGGTGGCATGAGATGTATGCCTGCCGCTATGGCAATGGGTCAGGCAGCGGGCAACGCCGCCGCCATGGCAATCGACGGAGGCATCGGCGTGCGGGACATTGACGTCGCCGCACTGCAAGCCGCACTTCGCGCGCAAAACGCCATTTTGGATTGATAAAAAGCAAAAAGACCTGCCACGTGGTAGGTCTTTTTCGTTTTATTTTTATTTAATTGCCGAAAAGACAGCGCTGAAAATCACGCCTCGCTCTCGTCATAGATCGCGATATAAGGAAGGTTGCGATAATACTCGCCGCAGTCAAGGCCGTAGCCGATGACGAAATGATCGGGAATCTCAAAAAGCGAAACATCCGCCTTAAAATCAACCACACGGCGCGAGGGCTTATCAAGCAACGTCACGACACGAAGCGAGAGCGGCTCTCTTGCTTGCAGCATCTTCACCACGTCCTTGAGCGTCCTGCCCGTGTCAATAATATCCTCCACGATCACCACGTGATAATCACGGATATCCTGCTCAAGATCCTTCGTGATCTTGACAACCCCCGATGACTGCGTGCCCTCGTAATAGCTTTTCGCGCACATAAAGCCGATCTCACACGGCACACTGACTGCGCGGCAAATATCTGCCATAAACACAAACGCACCCTTGAGAATGCTGACAAGAAGGATCGGTCTGCCGTCGTAAATAGCATCAATCGCCTTGCCCGCTTTGGCAACGGCATCCTTGATCTCCTGTTCGGTAATCAAGATCGACTTGATCCTGCGCTGATATTCCTCAACCGAAGTGATTTTTTTCATAAAGAGAACTCCCCTTTTTGTTATTGCATCTATTTTATCACAAATTTCACGATATTTCAAGCAAATTCTGCATTTTCCTCCAAAAGTCTTTTGTAACAAAATTGTGAAAAAAGAGGTGGGCGCGCAAATTTTATGCTATAATGAAAGCAATTCACCGAAAGGAACCTATCATGAACTCCCCCAAAAAAGAAATTTATCTGTTTGATTTTGACGGCACACTCGTTGATTCCATGGAGGTTTACGGCGGCGTCATACTCCGCATTCTCAATGAGCATCACGTTGACTATCCCCCTAACATTCTGAAGATCACCACCCCCTTGGGGCTCAGAAAAACCGCCGAATATTTCATCGAGCTTGGCATTCAGAAATCACATGATGAGATCATGCGCCTGATGCTTGACTACCTGATCGACGGCTACACAAACGACGTGCAGCCAAAGCCAACCGTCATGGAAACACTGCACGCGCTAAAGGCGCGCGGCGCGTCTTTGAACATCCTCACCGCCGGCCCCCACGTCACGCTCGATCCGTGCCTCAAGCGCATTGGCATTTTTGATCTCTTTGACAACGTGTGGTCATGCGACGATTTTAATACCACCAAAACAAATCCCGAAATTTACAAAATGGCGGCACAGCGGCTTGGCGTCCCCGTCGGCGAGGTCATTTTCATTGACGACAACTATAACGCCGACAAGACCGCCAAGGAGGCGGGCATGGTGGTATACGGCATTTTTGACGAGACCTCACGCGAATACACCGACGAGATCAAGGCGATCACCGACCGCTATATTTTTGATTTCAAAGAGCTGATTTAATAACAAGGAGGTTGTTATGCAAGCAAACAAGAAAAAACTGCTTTACATCGGCTTCGCCGTCGTGGTGCTGATCACCATTGTGGCACTCATCCTTGCCATAAGGCTGCAAATTAACAAGGCAGAGGCAGGAACGACCTTTGCCGACTCGATCGCCCCCGTATTCGTCATCATTCTTTACGTCATTCTCTTCCCTGCCGTGCTGCTCGTTGAATTTGAGGTCTTTTACGCGCTCAAATACTTTATTTTCCAAACTTACAAGACCAAGGCGCAAACTGTGATCAATATCGTTTGTGTGTCGCTCCCACTCCTTGTACTCGGCATTCTCTTTTTACTGACCGAATACACCTTCTTCGGAAACGCCGCGGGCGTTGTCTATTTCCTGTGGCTCGGTGCGCATCTTCTCTTTCGCCTTGTTTATCTGCCCACTAACGTAACGCGCGTGAGAAATATGGCTCAAGCGGCAGAGAAAAGCAACAATATATAACAGCAAACAGAGCCGCCTTCCACGTAACGGGAAGGCGGCTTTTTTGTATTTGATTTTCCTTCGCAAAATGAAGGTCCCCAGTTAACGACAAATCCTCCAACACGTGCTATACTATCATCAACCGAGCACGAATCTGACCGGGAGATACGCGCTCGGCACAAAGAAAAGGAGGATTTTAAATGGCACAATGTTTGTATAAAATGGCACTTGACGTCGCTGTACGCGACACACTCCTTAGCGTGGTGGCAAGACAGGGTGACAGCGACACGCGCTTTTTGCGCATGAATCTGTTTGCTCTCGGTGAGCCGCTTCGTGTGGAGGAAAGCGCTATTATCGTATTAAACGCCAAAAACGCGGCAGGAGAGCTGATGGCATTCCCCGGCACGGTAAACACTGACGGGACCCTCACGCTTCCCCTGCCCGCAAAAATGTTGAAGAGCACGGGGATCATTACTTGCGACGTATCCGTCATTACCGCCACGGGTGGTCGCCTGACGACCCCGCCCTTTGAGATCGACGTGGTAGAATCGGTTGCCGACAGTGACCTTTTGCCCGGCGACGATGAGGAGGGCACCATCACCGCAGAGCTGCTTGCCAAGGAAAGCGTGTTCGTGCTTGAACCCAAGGAAACCGACGGCGGCTTCGAGCTTACCCCTCTTTGCAACCGCAAGTACACGCTTGATCTTTCGGGTAGCGCATACAGCGGCAGTGAGGGCTGGAAGGAGATCGCACTGAAGCTTCCCACTCCGACCGAAGCCGACGGCGATTGCTGGATCCTGATCTACTGTCACGCACCCTTGCGCGAGGAAGCCTTCCTCACGATCAATTGGGGCAACGCCAACGAGCTTTTGTTTGCCGACGGCATTATCCCCGAGATCACGAAGGGAGATTTTGACGTGATCTGCACCTTCTCGAAGGCGGCTAATAAATGGCAGATCGGCATGGTGCAATATGAAACGGTAGGTGGCGGCAAATGACCGAGCACGTAAGACAACGACTGTATCTTGCGAAAAACAAATTCCTGCCCGTATGGTCGATTTCCTTTCGTGACGATCCCTCTTGCCCCATAGGCGTACGTGAGGATCTTGCCAAAAACATGGTCGCCGAGGTCGCTGTGAGAGGTGCCAAGGTGAAAAACGATTTTGACCGCGTTCCCATTTTCCAGCGCCCCATTTTCAACGCGACGTGGAACGACCAAAAGGGCTGTTGGGAAGATTTCATCGAGCAAGGCGAGGAGGGCTTTACCCTGACACCCAAGGGGAAAAACCGCGAGGTCGTATACCGTTGTCAGCCCTTTTGGTATAAGATCGAGCAGGGCAAGAACTACGGTCCCGTGTTCGTGTCGGTCGCCGCACAGCCACTTGACGGCTACACCCTTGCGCCCATGTTCAAAAACGGCACCGACTACGTTTATCGCCCCTCGTTTGAGCTGGCACTTGACATCAATGGAGCCCCGCACTCGCGCGCAGGTCTTAAGCCCTTTGAGGGCAACGCCGCAGCCGTGCTCTCCACCGCAAGAAAATTCAGTCAAAACGCGCGAGTGGAAACCACAAAGGAATGGTTTTCCGACTACCTCTTGCTGCTTGTTGAATTTGGCAGGCGCGATCTTCACAACGTTATGCACGGCTATTGGCACGAGGGCATTTACCCCGAAAGCTATTACACCATGATCGATGATAAGGATGTCGCGGGCTTAAGCGTTTATGAAACGCCGCCCTTTTCGGTAGGCGATCAATGCCTGCTGATATACGATGATTACCGTCAAGAGCATACCGAGCAAAGACGTATCGTAACGCTTCATCGCATTTATTATCTTGATGACGGTGCTTTCCTGCTTGATTTCGGCTTGACCGACATGGAGGATCTGCTTAACAACTGCGTCAGCTTTAACTTAAGGCGCATGCCCATCAACACGGGCGTGGCGCTCGCAACGGTTACAAATGCGACCTCGGGCACAGCGGGCTACAGTACAGATGCCGTTGCCTCGATCGTATGGCGCGGCAAGGAAAACCCATGGGGCAACACGGGATCGTTTATGTGCGACGTTATCTACGAGGTTGGCGAGAACTCGCTTTTTTATCCGTTTGTGATAGATGACATTTCCTTGTTTGACGGAACGAAAAACGCGCATTACCGCTGCTGCTTGCCGAGCGGCTACGTCCTGTCCGCATACGCGGGAAAGCTCCTTACCGGCTATCTTATTACCGATGCTCCTCACGTTTGGTTACCCGCCAGCGACTCCTTCCACGACCCCGAAAAATACTGGGGCACCTTTATGTACGTAGAAAACGACAAAGCGGGCACCCATAAATTTTTCCGCGTCGGCGGAAACAGCCGCAAAGAGGTTTGTATCAACCACGGTACGTTTGAGCTGTTTTCCGAAGGAAAGGTCGGCGAGGACTTTGGCGGCAGATTGATACTTGAAGGAGGTCAGGCATGAAACGCTACCGTATGATAGGAAACACGCCCGTTCCGCCACCCAAGAATGCTGTCGACAAGGATGGGCACGTCATCAGCAATTTTGCGGCACGCATTGAGAATGACGCCGCCTTTGCCGCGCAAAACGGCTATTACCCAATGGCAGACAACGCGCAAGACGAGGAATTTTTAGAGCTTGAAAAAATCCCTCCCGTATTTGTTTTGCAAAACGGAAAATGGATGCGCTGCCACCCGCAAAAATAACCCCGCAAGGGGGAGGGCGTTGCTTCGGCAACGCCCTTTTTCGTATTGACACATCTTATTTTTTATGATAGAATAATTTATAATATCATCAAAAAGGGGGAGCATACTACTATGCTGACCATTCGAAATCTGACCAAGACCTACGGTGAAAAAAAAGCGGTCGACAATCTGTCGCTGCACATTGCACCCGGCGAGATCTACGGCTTTATCGGGCATAACGGTGCGGGAAAAACCACCGCAATCAAATCCGTATGCGGTATTTTGCGCTTTGATGCGGGCGAGATCCTCGTTAATGGCATCTCGGTCAAGGACGACCCGATCGCCTGCAAAAGGCTGATCGCCTATATCCCCGACAACCCCGATCTTTACGATTTTATGACGGGTATTCAGTACCTTAATTTCATCGCCGACGTCTTTGGCATCAGTGCCGAGGACCGCGCGGCGCGCATTAAAAAATACGCCGACGATTTCGCGCTCACCGAAAATCTTGCGCAGTCGATCTCGGCGTACTCCCACGGCATGAAGCAAAAGCTTGCCATCATCTCCGCACTCATTCACGACCCCAAGCTCATTATCATGGATGAGCCGTTCGTCGGGCTTGATCCCAAGGCATCGCACATTTTAAAGACCATCATGCGCGAATATTGCGACAGGGGCGCGGCTATTTTCTTCTCGACCCACGTGCTTGAGGTTGCCGAGCGACTTTGCGACAAGGTCGCCATCATCAAGGAGGGCAGACTTGTTAAGTGCGGCACGATGGATGAGGTCAAGGGCGACACCTCGCTTGAGCGGGTATTCCTTGATCTGGAGGGCGAGCAATGACGAAGCTTCTTCTCAAAAAGCAGCTCACCGAGTCCTTTTCCTTCCTTTTTTTCAACAAAAAATCGGGAAAAGCACGCTCACGCAAGGGGCTTTTGCTCGCGGCAGGGCTGCTCGTGGCACTTTTTGCGTATATCGCGGTGTTTGTCTATATCCTCGCGCGCGAGGTATGCGAGCCGCTTTACTCGATCGGGCTTGGCTGGTTCTACGTGGCGATCGCGGCGATGCTCTCGATCGTCCTCGGTGTGGTCGGCAGTATTTTCTCAACCTACCAATCGCTCTACCGCGCGAAGGATAACGACCTCCTGCTTGCCATGCCCATCAAGCCGCATTCCATCCTCACGGCACGCCTCATTACGGTCTATGCCATCGGGCTTCTTTACGAGCTGCCCGTGCTTGCCCCCGCCATGGCGGTCTACCTTTCGGTGGCACGCCCCGGTGCTTTGGGTGTGATCTTCACCTGCCTTTCCCCCTTCATTCTCGGCTTCTTCGTCCTGACGCTCGCGTGCCTTTTAGGCTTTGCACTTGCCTATCTCAACTCGAAATTCAAGATCAGCAGTGGCGTTGCGGTCGTTTTAACACTCATCTTCATTGCCGCTTATTACTATCTGCTTTACAATGCGCAGGATATGTTTGCAAAGATCCTTGCCGACCCCGCAGGTGTCAGTAACGCGGCCAAGGGCGTGCTTTATCCGCTTTACCACATGGGACTTGGCGTGGAGGGAGATCTCCTCTCCATGCTGATCTTCACCGCGATCTTCGCCGTGCTTTTCGCGCTTACCTACCTTCTGCTTTCGGCGAGCTTTTTGAAGCTTGCCACAGCAAACGTGGGGGCGGCAAAAAAGGTCTACCGCGAGAAAAAGGCAAGCGCCGCCCCAATCGGCACGGCACTGCTTTTCAAGGAATGGAAGCGCTTTTCGGGCTGCACCATTTACTTTATGAACGCAGGACTTTCGACCTTCATCATGCCCATTCTTGCCGTGCTCCTGCTCGTCAAGGGCGCGTGGGTGACCGACACGCTCGGCATGCTCCTCCCCACGCTTTCCCGCGACATTATGATCCCGTTTCTCCTTGTTGCGATCGTGATGATGGCGGGCATGAACGCGATCACCGCCCCCTCGATCTCCCTTGAGGGCAAGTATTTGTGGATCCTGCGCACCTGCCCCATACCAACAAGGGATATTTTTAAGGCAAAGGTGCGCCTGCACCTCATTTTTACCGTGCCCCCGACGATCGTGTTCGCCGTGGCGGCACTGATCGTGCTGAAGCCGAGCGTGTGGTGCTGGCTCCTCCTGCCGATCGCCGCGACCGTTTACGTGGCGCTCGTCGCCCTCGTCGGTCTTGCGCTCAATCTGAAGTTCCCCAACCTTACCTACACGAACGAAGCACAGCCCGTCAAGCAGAGCTTGCCCATAGCACTCACGCTCTTTGGCGGCTGGGGCTACTCGATCGGGGTGGGTGTTGTCTACTATTTCACGATGGATCACATCGGTGCCGCCCTTTATCTTGGCATCGTCACCGCCGTCACACTGCTTCTCGCGGTCCTTTGCGGCGTGTATCTTTACAAGCGCGGCACGGCACTGTTTGAAGAGCTTTGAGGAGAATATTTATGCTAAACTTCACTTATTACACCCCAACTAAGGTCTTTTTTGGCAAGGATACCGAAAAGCAGGTGGGCGAGATCATCGCCTCCTACGGTTACAAAAAAATCATGCTCCAATACGGACAAAGCAGCATCAAAAAGAGCGGTCTTTTTGATGAAATTATGGGGGCGCTTGCAAAAAGCGGCATAACGGTAGTTGAAATGGGCGGCGTTGAGCCAAACCCGAAGGTCGATTTCGTGCGCCGCGCGGCAAAGCTCGCGCGCGACGAGCAGGTTGAGCTGATCCTCGCCGTCGGAGGCGGCAGTGTCATTGACTCCGCCAAGACCACCGCCCTTGCCGCAAAAAACGATGCGGATATTTGGGATATGATGATGGGCAAGGCTACCCCCGCGGCGGCACTCCCAGTCGGGTGCGTGCTGACGCTTGCTGCCGCAGGCAGTGAGATGAGCGCCTCCGCCGTTCTCACCAACACCGAGCTCAATATGAAAAAGGGCATCGGCACCGACCTCAACAGGCCTCTTTTCTCGATCTGCAACCCCGAGCTGACCTATACCGTGTCGCCCTATCAGACCGCTTGCGGCATCGTTGACATTATGGCGCACACTATGGAGCGCTATTTCACCGTCTGCCCGCCGACCGATCTCACCGACCGCGTGGCGGAGGGGATTTTAAAATCGGTGGTTCTTGCTGGCAAAGCCCTTATGCGCGATCCGCGCGACTACGAGGCACGCGCCACGATGATGTGGGCATCCAGCATTTCGCATAACGGTCTTACCGGCTGTGGGCGCGAGAACGCGCTTGCCGTGCATCAGCTTGAGCATGCGGTGAGCGGTCTTTATGACCACGTGGCACACGGCGCGGGTCTTGCCGTGCTCTTCCCCGCATGGGCAAATTACGTTTTGCCCCATAACGTACCCCGCTTTGCGCAATTTGCAAGAGGGGTGTTTGACGTGACCGAGAGGGACGACCTCGCCGCCGCCAAGGCAGGTGTTGCCGCCATGTCGGCGTTCTTCACCGAGATCGGTATGCCACAGCGCCTTTCGGAATTTGACATTCCAAAAGAGGCACTCCCCGCGCTTGCCGACCTTGCCACCTTCGGCGGCACGCGTGTGGTCAAGAGCTACGTACCGCTTGACCGCGAGGTCATGACCGCCATTTTTAAGAGCTGCTATTGATCCGCACACAAAATTTGCGCTTTTTCGAAAAATCTATTGACAAGGTGCCTTGCGCGTGCTATACTATCCACGTAAACCGTTGAAGCGGAGATAACGTCATACATGACCGCACAGAGAGCCCGTGGTGCTGCGAATCGGGTGGGAAACAGTATGGCAAATGGACCGCTGAGGGTGTGGGGGAACGATTTCCAAGTATCTCACAACGTGGGGACACGCGTCAGCTGTCGGGGATATAACGGTATCCCGCAAAGCGCACGGCAACGCCGTGAATCAAGGTGG
This sequence comes from Eubacteriales bacterium, assembly GCA_045657225.1. Taxonomy (GTDB): domain Bacteria; phylum Bacillota; class Clostridia; order Oscillospirales; family CAG-272; genus Firm-07. The sequence goes on from JAZOSR010000075.1 coordinate 22,123, forward strand.
CACCGCGGATTTTTATTCGCCCTTGGTAAGACAAGTCCTTTGTTGTCTTGCCGAGGGCTTTATTTATAGGCAAGACCGAACACGCCCCGAAGCTATGTTGAAAATCTCACCATTTATATAAAAAGGAGTACAAAATGAACTACAACGGTATTGATTTTGCCACATATTTTAAGAATTACCCCACCAAGGAGGGGTACTTTGGCAGATACGGCGGCGCCTTTATCCGCCCCGAGCTGCAGGAGGCGATGAAGGAGATCACCGACGCCTACTTCACCATCTGCAAATCCTCCAAATTCATTGGCGAGCTCAGAAAGATCCGCCGTGAATTCCAGGGTCGTCCCACCCCCATTTCCTACCTTGAGCGCCTTTCAAACAGCATCGGCACGGGTGTCCAGCTCTACGTCAAGCGCGAGGACCTCAACCACACGGGCGCACATAAATTAAACCACTGCATGGGCGAGGCACTGCTCGCCAAATACATGGGCAAAAAGAAGGTCATTGCCGAGACGGGCGCAGGTCAGCACGGCGTAGCGCTTGCCACCGCCGCCGCCTACTTCGGTCTTGAATGTGACATCTATATGGGCTCGGTCGACATCAAGAAGCAAGCCCCGAACGTGGCGCGCATGAAGATCCTCGGCGCCAACGTCGGGGAGGTCACGCACGGTCTGCAGACCTTAAAGGAAGCGGTTGACGCCGCCTTTGACGCTTACAGCAAGGAATATAAGGACGCCATTTACTGTATCGGCTCGGTGCTGGGCCCCCACCCCTTCCCCATGATGGTGCGCGACTTCCAGAGCGTTGTCGGCATTGAGGCAAGAGAGCAGTTTCTCGGCATGACGGGCGAGCTGCCCGACGCGGTCGTTGCCTGTGTCGGCGGTGGCTCCAACGCAATGGGTATGTTCTCAGGCTTCCTCAATGACCCCGTTGATATTTACGGCATTGAGCCCCTCGGCAGAGGTCCCAAGCTCGGCGATCACGCCGCCAGCCTCAAGTACGGCGAGGAGGGCATCATGCACGGCTTTAACAGCATCATGCTCAAGGACGAAAACGGCGAGCCCGCCCCCGTTTATTCGGTGGCAAGCGGTCTTGACTACCCCTCGTCGGGTCCCGAGCACGCGTTCCTGCGCGATCTTGGCAGAGTCAAGTATGACGTCATTGACGACGAGGAAACCGTGGACGCCTTCTTTACCCTCTCGCGCCTTGAGGGCATCATTCCCGCCATTGAGAGCTCGCACGCCGTTGCCTACGGCATGAAGCTTGCAAAGACCATGGGCAAGGGGTCTGTGCTCATTTGCCTGTCGGGTCGCGGCGACAAGGATATGGATTATATCATCGAAAAATACGGCATTCGATAATAGAACAAAAAACGGACGGCTTGACTGAAGCCGTCCGTTTTTTATCGGGCACTTACCATTATTTTCTTAGAAGTCAGCGCGCTCTTTTCCCTTCGGGCATTCGCTTCGCTTCGCTTTTAATATTAGCAATTAAAATGCCGCCGCTGATCAGGAGGAACGCAAAAAGATATTGTAGCCACCAGATATTTTCGCCCAAAATGATCGCGCCGAAGATGCAGGCAAACACAGACTCGGCAAACTTGATGATAAAGAGCTTTGAAAGCTCGCCGCCCCGCTTGGTGTCAACGACCTCCTCGGGGTGCGCCTCACACCACCAACGCGGCATGCTGACGTGAATGCGCGGAAAATATAGGCGTCGGGGCACTGACGTAAAATGTCACGCACCGCCCCCTCAAACTTGCTGTAATCGGGCTCGCCTTTTTTGTCAAACACACCCACGCGAAACGGCGCAAAGCCCGTGACTGCACAAGTCAAGTTTGACGGGGAGATTTTAGGGAGAATGTTTGTGGCAAAGAAGTGAGAAAGGTGAAAATAAATAGAGAAACCGCGATCAAACGTCGATCGCGGTCTTAGGTGTTTTTATAAAACGAAAATCTTATTATAGCTTTAAAAAGACGACGGCGAGCATGCCGAGCAAAAGCGCGAGGTAGTGATTGAGGCGCAGCTTTTCTTTTAGCAAAAATCTGCCGCAAAGCACCACACCAAGAAGCGTGCCTGCCGAGATGATGGGAAAGAGCACCGAGGCGTTTTCGAGCCCCGCGAGCAGGAGTGTGAAAAATCCCGCAAGTCCGTTTGCCACGCCCGACAGCGCGCCAAGCCACGTGCCCTTGGTTGCCTTGATCGCGGCTGGGGAACACTTTGCGAGCAAAACCGCAAGAAACACGAGCGTGCAAAGCAGCATGGCAAAGAACATAAATTCGCGGTTATAGGTAGCAGGGTAAAGCGTTTGGTGCTGCTTTTGTAGCACCGAGCAGATGCCGTTGCAAAGAAAGGTCGCGCCAACAAAAAGCATCCATGTGAGATAACTGCTTTTTTTCGAGGGTGCATCGGCTTCACGCGGCGCACGCTTGCCCCGCAGCTTATCCGTATTGGTGAGCACAATGGCGCCAAGCAACAAAATCAGCGCAATTATGCGAATGGGGGTCAGCTGCTCGTTGCCGACCGTCACGCCCCAAAGGAGCGGCACGATAACCGAAAAGGAGACCAGCATGCTGGTTAGCGCCATAGGTCCTTGGCAGAGCGCCCGATAGCCCGTGTACATCGAAAGGCACAGTGCCGTGCCGTATGAAAGTCCAAAAAGGAGCGTTGGCAGGTGAAAGGTGAAGCCGCCAATTGCCATCAGGGCAAAAAGCAAAAAGGAGGAAAGTGCCTTGACGGCATTGAAAACAGTCGAATTTGCCGAGCGCTTATGAAATAGCTTGGTGGTTGCTGACTGTGTCACAGAGCAAGCCACAATAGCGCAGTAAACGAGAATTACCATTTGAAATCGATCTGGTGACGGCTAAAACCCGTGCGCTCATAATTTCCGTCGGTGGGCATGAGGCGGCGCAGGAGCGCGGCGGTGGCGGTACGCAGCGCGCGTTTGTCGCAGGGGGTGCTTTCATATCCCATTACGGCGGCAATGGCAACGTAGGGCATACCCGTCGAAAGCGTGTGCCACGTGGTGTGGATAAAGCCCGTCAGCTGCTCGCTTTTAACGGTTTCCATCACGGCACTCATAGGCGCCATGCCGAGGTCCCACGGGCAAAGAAGGCAATCAAAGCCCGCACTTTTAAATACGCTTGCCGTTTCAACGGGTGCCACCTCCGGCTCGTATTGCCAGTCGGCGATCACAACGTCGCGCGAAAGGTGTTCAAGCATATAGCGCTCGGCTTCGGGAGTCGGCGCGTTGCAGCAATACTTGTTTTGAGGATTGTAGTGCGCGTGTCGGTATAAGAGCATATCGCCCCACGCGATCGCGCGGCGACCGAGCGCCTTCAGCTCACCGCTGATCTCATTGATAAAATCGCAGATCGTGTCCATGCCCGCTTTCGTTGAGAGGTCAAAGTTATATGCCTCATCACAGCCGATGTGGAAATAATCACCCTCACCGCAAAGCTCGATCAGCTCGTGTCTGATCTCGCGCAGCAGCGCCTTCACCTTTGGCTTTTGAATATCCCAGCACCAACCGTCCTCGCTGAAGTAGGGCTGCATGGAGGGATCTTGATCGAGCACCACGTGCTTGCCGTGCATCACGCGCGATGCCGAGGCGTGCCCCCAATGGTTGAACATCGGCACGATCTCAAGCCCGAGTGTGCGTGCCTCGTCAAAAATCGGTCTGATCGTATTCTTGTCAAAGGCGTGCGACCACGCGAGGGAGTTATGGCAGCTGTATTTGAGCGTGCCCCAAAATTCAACGATCACGTGGGTATATTTGAGCGCGGCACAAAGGCGAAGAAAACGTTGCAGCTCATAGAGCTCGGTTTCGGGAAAAACGCAATAATGCACCATTCTGGTGGGAATGGCAGGCGTCTCTTTTTGCTCGCGGCACGAGATCTCTGCGACAAGCGTATCGTTTTTCTCCGTGACCTTGATAAGGTCAAGCAGCGTCATAAAGGCGTGCAGAAGATCCCGCTTGCCTGAGGCGTGCAGGCAAATGCCGTTTGGCGTGATGTTGATGGTGTAGGCGTGCCCGTCAAGCGGGAGCTTTTCCGCCTCGCCGATCAAAAAAGCATATTCCTCGCACGGTGCCGATGTGAGTGCAGAGGTCTTGAACGAGAAATTCTGCCAAAGCTCGTGCGTGATCGTCGTGTCAAGACAAGGATGTGAGAGGGCACGGGCGTTGGCGGGGAGGATGAAAACCCCATCCTTTTTGCGCTCATTTTGAGAATGAAAGATCATAATAGCTCCTTTCTGTAATTGACGAAAGTGATCAATGATTACAGTATAGCACGCGCGTCTCTTGTGAAAAACCGCTTTTTTGTGCAAAAGGGTGGACTTTTCGGTCACAATTTGCTATAATGAGGACGAGGTGAGAGATGTGATCTGTAATTTTGAAAAATTGTCCTTTCAAATTTTAACGATCGACCGTTTTTTTCATAAAGCGGGCGTTTTTGATGTGAAAGCGCGCCCATATGCCGCTATTTCCTTTCGCACAAAGGGTGAGGGGCGCTTTCAGATAGCGGGCAAGAGCTTTACCGTGTGTGAGGGGGACTTTTTGTTCATCCCTGCAGGTGCGCCCTATTGGGTGGAGTATTCGGGCGGTGAGAGCATTGTCGTGCATTTGAGCGACTGTAATTACAAGGAGGCACAAAGCATCAAGCTGCAAAATGCGGCGGGGGTCGGCGCATGCTTCCAGAAATTACTTGCAAATTGGAACGAGCGGCATTCGGTCAATCGGGCAAAATCGCCTGTTTTTGAGATTCTCAATCGTGTTGCCGAGGATCAAAGAGGCATTATCGGTGACACGGCATTTGCCGCTTGCGTGGCATATATCGACGCGCATTTTTGCGATGCTGCTCTTACCGTAGAGGAGGTTGCGGCAAGGGGATTTATCAGCCCCTCCGGTTTGCAAAGAAAGTTTCACGCTTATTTCGCCACGTCACCGAAGCAATATATCACCAAGCTTCGCATGAACAGGGCACTTGACCTTTTGATGGCGGGCGAGCTGTCGGTTTGTGAGGTCGCGCGCGCCTCGGGCTTTGACGATGAGAAATATTTTTCAAGGGCGTTTCGCAAGATATACGGCTATCCGCCTTCGCAGTTAAAAAAACATATCGTGATATAAAAAAGCGGCATGCGTTAGGTAGGTTCTCATAAGGAAGTTTCCAAAACTGTAGGGACAGGCGTCCTCGACTGTCCGCAACAAACAGATTTCGGCAGAGAGATTGTTTTCTCTGCCGATTTGTGTTACAATGGGGTTAACGAAAAGCCTCCCTCCGAGAGGAAGGTGGCACGGCGTAGCCGTGACGGAAGGAGCCTGCGTAACTTTGGGTTTGTGCTAACTTTCTTGTTACGCACTCTCCCTCAGTCGCCTATGGCGACAGCTCCCTCCCGGAGGGAGCCTTTGGATGCGCGCAATTTTAGGGGTATGGGCTTCGCCCGAAGCCTTTGTAATACAAAGGCGAAACTTGTGATAAAAGGAGATAAGAAATGTTTATAACAAAGAAAAAGAAAATACAGAAATATTTAGAGCAAAAAACGGAAAGTGACAAAACTACTTTTGATTTTCTTCTCTGCGATTATTTGGATGGAACGTTAAAAACAGATCTTGAATCACTTGGAATAACAAAAAATCAAATTCATATTGATTGGTTGGATGATATCAAGTGCATTGGTCTGCAAGGACGATACAAGAAATATTTTGCAGATATACAAATCTACCCCGATGAATTTAGCATTTCATTTGATTTAGACGAGCCTGATGACGATATTACATATCCTTTTGAAAGTAAGGATCAGTTGTATCGTATGATTTCCGAAACGATTTCCACATTAAAATAACCGAACATTATAAAAGCCATCACGATATTTTCGTGATGGCTTTTAACTTCCTTATGAGAAGGACCGCTTGCATGCCGCTTTTTTTATGTTCGCTTGAAGTTTGTTTATGGCTCGCGCTTCGCGGGCGTTTGCTTTTCGCTCTTTTTGAGATTGGCGATCAGGATGCCGCCGCTGATCAGAAGAAACGCGAAAAGATATTGTAGCCGCCAGATGTTTTCGTGCAAGATGATCGCGCCAAACACACAGGCAAAGAGCGGCTCCGCGAACTTGATGATAAAAAGCTTTGAAAGCTCACCGCTTTTGACAATGCCATACCAAATGCAGTAGCTGACGATCGACGCGGCACAAATATACACCATGATCAGTAAGGACGCGTCAAGGGTAAATTGCACCCTGCCGCCCATGAGAGCACCGATCAAAAGGAGCACCGCGCCGCCAAAAAGCTGTGAAACGCCCGTGGACGTGATGGGGGATACCCGTCGAAACACCACTTTGCTGATGACGTTTGAGAAGACGGTGCAAAAGGACGCACAAAGGATAAAAAGGTCTCCGAGCGAAAATGAAAATCCGCTACCATCCACATTGAGCGCCACGATACCGAGAAAGCCGATAAGGCACGCGACGATCTTTCTCACTGTCGGCTTGTCCTCTTTGACAAACAAGAATGAGAAGCACACGTAAAAGAGTGCGCCGACCTGCTTGAGAAGCGCGGTCTTTGAGCTGTCGGTCAGTCCAAGCCCCATATATGTGAAGGCGTAATGCAGAATAATGGCGAAAAGTCCCGACAGAAGAATGGGCAAAAGCGCACCCTTCACGGGGCGGTAGGACGCTTTATCCCGCACCGCTGCAAAGAGACAAATCACCGCGCCGCAAATGACGAAGCGAATGCCCGCAAAGAGCAAAATATCGGCGGTGCTTTTTACCTCATATGCGGAAAAGCCAAGCTTCACCATGGGGAAAAGTGAACCCCACAGCAGCATGGTAAACAGCGCCGCCACAACCGTTTTATGCTTACTCATCACAAACCGAAAGCACGATCTTGCCGACGTTGCCGCCACGCTCAAGCATTGTGTGCGCCTCCTCAGTTTGTTCAATGGGAAGTACCTGAGGCGGCGCGATCCTGATCGTGCCGTCCTCGATCTTCGGCCAAACCTTCTTCACCAGTTCTCCGAGAATAAATGCCTTAAAGGCAGGGGCACGGCTGCGAAGCGTGCTGCCAACGAGGTGCAGACCCTTGGTGAGGAGAGGGCGGAGCAAAACGGTCGTTTCAATACCCGTCAGAGTCGCAATGACGATCCAATAGCCGCCCCTCGCCATAAAGGGCAGGCTTTTGCCGAGCATTTCGCCCGAAAGGCAGTCCATGGAAACGTCAATGGGGCGCCCTGCCTCCTCCTCTGCCTTGAGAACGTCCTCCACGCGCTCTTTTTTAGAGTTGATAATAAGATCCGCGCCAAGCTCCTTTATTTTTTCGGCGGCGTCATCGGCACGCACGGAGGTGATGACCCTTGCGCCAAATGCCTTTGCCATGGGGATCGCGATCGAGGAAAGACCGCTCGTGCCTGCGGGGATGAAGGCGGTCTTGCCTGCCTCAAGATGCCCCTCGATAAAGAGGTTGAGATAGGCGGTCGCGCATGCCTCAGGCAGAGCCGCCGCCTCGACAAGCGACATGCCCTTCGGTATCGGCATCAACATATCGTCCTTGACCGCTACGTATTCGGCATAGCCGCCGCCACCCAGCAGGGCGCAGGCACGGTCGCCCACGTGCCAAGCCGTTACGTTCTTACCAACTCGCTCAATTACACCCGCGACCTCAAGCCCCATCCATTCGGGACAGCCAGCGGGAGAGGGATATTTTCCCTGTCGTTGCAAAAGGTCGGCGCGGTTAAGAGCCGCCGCGTGGATTTTAACGAGTACCTCGTCGTCCTTTATAATTGGGTCGGCAACATCCGACCAAACGAGATTTTTATTTTCATCTACTAAAATGGCTTTCATCTTCGTTTGCCTCACAAGTTATGCTTTTTCAAATATTCGTCCATACGAAGTCCTCTTTCACTGTCTGCGGGAACGAAATCCTTGGGGATATTTGCGATCTCCAGCTTCAAACCGTCGTACATCGGCATCATTTCCTCCTGTTTCAGTCCCGTCAGGGCGAGCACCTTGGAATTATCGGTGATGCGGCGGAACAGCCTTGCGTATTCCAGCTGCCAACGGACGTTGATCTTTCCCTCGGGGCTGAGGATCTTCAGATAATCCTCTTTGTCTACCCAAACGGCTTCCAAGCCGATCAGATCGTGATAATATGCGGCGATTTCTTCCCATGTCCTGTGCTCAGCGGAGCATACGTTGTATGCCTCGCGCTTTGCCTCCTCCTTGAACAGTATACGAGCTATCATCTTTGCTACATCACCACCCCAGGAAAGTGTAGCGGGTTTGTCCTTTGCCTGAATTGGAAGAACGACCTTCTTGCCCATGAGCGCACGACCGACGCTATCCTTGAATTCCAACGTCACGAGCTGAAGTCGCATCGTCGAGAAGGTGGTAGCAGGGCGGACGATTGAAAAATTGTTGTAGGGCGATGCCATCAAAAGATCCTCGTCCTGCGCCTTGTGGATACAGTAATCGTGAGACGCCTTTAACACCTCGTCCTCGGAGCTGTCCCACAGTCTCGGGGAGGTCTCCTTGATCGGCTGCTCCTTGTCATCGTAAACACGGCAGGAGGAAAGGAAGATATAGTGCTCAGTGTTTTCCAAAAAGAGCTTGTAATAATCCGAGAAGGCGTATTTGCCGTAGTCCATAAAGTTGACGATGCCGTCAAATTTTTCTTTCAGAAGCTCTTCGAGAAATTTTTTGTCAAAGGCATTTCCCTTGATGTAGGATGCCTTCACCGACCAAGGCGCGGCTTCGTCCAAGCCAACACCCGTAACGTCATAATTCAATTTTACCAATTCTGGAACAAGATAGCGTCCCATGGCGCCCGTAGCACCGAGTACCAATACTTTTTTCATAATCATTCTCCTCGCATGTTATTTTAATGTCGGTAAACGACCTCACCGTCCGCAACGGTCATTACGCAACGGTATCCTCGGTCGCTTTCGATGTGATTTCCTGCCTTATCGGTCAGGTCAAAGCCTTCGTTTGTATAGTCGAACACGGCAATATCGGCACAACGTCCGACCTGCAGATATCCCCACTCATTTTCCATTCCAAGAGCCTTTGCGGGATTTGACGTGACAGCTCTGAAAATATCCTCATCACACATACCAAGCGTTTTAGCGATGTTCATGCACATGGTCATACCGTATCGTCCACCGCGCATATAGGCGCTGTATCTTGTCACGTCGGTGCTGATCGTGTCGGGGGCGAGCCCCGCCGCGACCGCGGCGCGGCAGATCGCAAAATCGGTGTGCACGTGTCCCGCAAAGCCCGCGTCAATGACCACGCCGCGCGCTTTGGCGCGCCGCATTGCTGCAAAATCATCCTCGGCGGCGTTGCTCGCACCGCCGTGAAAGCTGTGCGTGAGAATATCGCCCGCCGAAAGTGTGTCAAGGATCTCACCCATCGAGGTGGGTGAGCAGGCGCAGTGCACCATCACAAAAAGCCCCAGCTCGCGTGCGAGGCAGCACGCCTCGCGAAGCGGCGTGATGTCCGAAACCTCGGATACCGTGGTGTCAAAATAGACCTTAAGACCGATCGCCTTATCGCCGTAAAGCGAAAGCTTTTTTTCGGTCCTCTCACGGTCAATGCGGTTATCCCGAATACTCACACCGACAAGCACCGCGCTTTTCAGCATGAAGGAATCGAGCAATGCTTTATTGCCCCCACCGCCTCCTGCGTCTGCCACGGCGGTCACGCCAAAGGGAAAGCAAGCGACCTCTCCCTGTATGCCAAATTCTTCACTCGAAATGCCGCGCAGATGCACGTGCGCATCCACCAGCCCCGCCGACACGATCTTACCGCGCGCGTCATAGATGAAATCGGCGGCTTCGTCAATTTTGGGCGCTGTCCCTATGATCTGCGAGCCCTTGGTCAGCACGTCGGCGGAGAAAAAGCGATCCCCATCCCAGACACGACCGTTTTTAATCAATATTTTTGCCATTGAAGCGCACACCTCCCACGATCTCGTCAAGCACCTTTTGTACCAGATAATCGTGCTCGTAGCTGAAGGGATTTTGCTTTTCGCCCATAACGTAGGCGTAAAAATCCTGCATCATCTCGTCATAGCGACCGTTTGCGGTATGATCCTCAAAGGGGATCACGAGCTTGCGATCCTCATAGGTCTTGTCGGCAATGCTCACGTCAGAATAGGTCATGGTGATGGGGCGCTCAAGCGGACAGATGTTGACCGTGCCGCGACTTCCCGACACCATCAGCTGCCGCCTACCGAAGCCGTTGACCTCCACCGAGGAAACGAAAATGCGCGCAAGCGCCTTGTCATACTCGAGAACGGCGAGGTTATTATCCTCAAAATCAATACCGTCAAGGCCTGTTTTCTTCAAAAAGGTGGTGATCCTCTTCGGCTCACCGAGCATATAGACGATGAGGTCGACAAGGTGACTGCCGAGAATATACATAATGCCACCACCGAAATTGGTGAGCCATTTTTTATATGCCGCGGGGTGGAAGGTGCTCATCTCGGCGTTGATCGAATAGATCTCGCCGAGATCACCGTTTTTGATATGCTCAAAGCAAGCAAGCACCGCGGGATTGTAACGATACATATACGCAAGCTGCACCACCAGATTTTTTGCCTTGGCGGTGTCCAGCACATACTTATATTCCCCCAGCGTACCGCCCGCGGGCTTATCCATGTGAACGTGCTTGCCCGCCTCTACACACATCGCCGCGTATTTCGTGAGATCCCACACGTCGCTTTCAATGAGAATGGCATCGCACCGCTCGATCAGCTGCTCTACCGAAAGACGGGAAAGCCCCTCGTAGCCCCTTTTAGTTCCTCTTTTTTCAACCCAACGCTCATTTTCCTCGGCATAGCCAACCACCTCAAAAAGGTCGGGAAATTTCCGAACGGCGTGCATTTTTGCTTCTCCGTGATTGTGTCCGATGCCGATCTGTCCTATTTTGATTCGTTTCATTCGATCACTCTCCAATCAAAGACCGTTCCCATCGGGAAGGCGGGATCGTCGCAAAGCTGATTATAGATATCGGGTGCCTCGACGGGTGACACGACACGTGACACCATCGGTGCCACCCGCACGCGCCCTGCGGCGATCATATCAAGAATTGCCCTGCAATCGTCGTGATGCGTCCAATGATGCGGATAGGACTCTACCTTCGGGCGCACGAAATTGTGCGCGCCGATCAGCTTCACGCCGGGGCGGTGTATCTGTTGGTAGTAATCGATTGCCGTATCCGACACGCGCGTACAGCCAAGCAGTGATATTCTGCCCATAAACGAAGCGCACTCAAGCGCCTGCCTCATCGCGACGGATACGCCCGTGACCTCTACCGTGGCGCGCACGCCCTTGCCTCCCGTCACGCGCCGCACCTGCTCGATGAAATCGGAGGCGGTGGGGTCAAACGCGTAATCCGCTCCAAGCTCGAGTGCCAGCGCGCGGCGCGCGGGATTCGGGTCGGCGGCAATGACGGGATTGGCGCCTGAAAGGCGGCAAAACTGCACGGCAAACATGCCAAGCAGCCCAAGTCCCATCACCATCGCGCTCTCACCCAGCTCAATTTCCAGCTTGCGCACGCCGCCAAGCCCCATTGTGGCAATGACGACAAAGGCGGCTTCAAGCGAGTCAATGCGATCATCCTCCACCTTGGTAAGCTTCTCGACGGGACGGATATTGTATTTTGCGTGATGTCCGTGATAGACAAGCACGCGGTCTCCGATCGCAAATTCGGTGACTGCCGCACCAAGCTTTACCACGCGCCCCACGCCGCAATAGCCGAGCGACATGGGAAATTTTTGTGACGTGTTGTTTACACCCATGATGCACGCGCGCTCGGTGCCGCCGCTGACGACCGTATATTCCATCTCGGTCAGGACCTCGCCCTCGCCCGGCTCCCGCACATCTACCTCTAAAAGTGCGGCTTTATGTACCTCGGTAAAATATATTTTCTTGCTTGTCATCGCTTACCTCACAGTATTTTTCTTAAATAATCTACCGTCGATGCCGCACCGCGCAGGTCGATCTGCTCCATGGTGCTTGCCTCGTCGTAGCGATCGACGCAAAAGGCGATTTTGCCGCCAAGCAGGGGATTAACGATTCTTGATGCCATGCCCGCCTTGCCGTTTGCGTGATAGGCAACGGGCGTTTTTACCTCCTTTTTAAGGAGCAGCATCGCACGGATAGATTCGGCAAGATCGTCTTCGTCATTTGCCTTCGTCACGATTTTAATGATGTCGGGCTGTCGCTTTTCAAGAAAGAGCGCCAGATCTACCACCTGCTCGGCACGCATGGGGATACCGGGATGACAGGAAAGCAGCACCTCCCTGCCCATCTCGTGCACGCGCTCGATCAGCTCACATTGCTTGGCAATGATCGCCTCGTCGGTCACGACCTCCTTGGGATTTCCCTTGGTGAAGGAATACCGATCCTCACCGCAAAAGCCGGATTTTGAGGGGCGGTCAAAGGTATAGCCCTGCATATCAATGCCCGCAGCCCCCGCCTCAAGCGCGCGGAGCAAGCTCGCCACACGCTCCTCCTCGGAAAGCCCCGCATCCTTCCAATCAATGTCGTTGTTATAATTCAGTGCCAGCACGGGCAGTCTTGACGCCTCCATGATACGCTTTAACGTGTCCACGTCATTTTTTTCAAGGCACGACAGATGCAGATCGATCATTGTGGCGCCGTCAAGCCCGCAATTTTTAATTTCGGCAATGGCAGCGCGAATGCTTTTCGCTCTTACCACACCCGCGAGCGCGGGAGCGGATAACTCTGTTAATCGTTTCATATGCAATCACCTCCAAATGCAGTATAGCAAAGAGCAAGGAAAAGATAAATATCAAATCTGATATTTTTATCAAATTTGATACAAAAATATTGACAGAATTTCTGCGTTATGCTATCATAATCATAGAATTAAAAGCCTATTAAGTATTAAAACTGCCAAAGGAGAATGAAATGACGGAAAAGGATATTTTATCAAATTTGGTTATTACGAAGGTGCACTCCGTTACGACAATGTATAGCGAGCAAAACAAAAAAGCAAGGCGTGGTGACAGACCCACGTGGGCGCTTGCCTTTAAATATGAGGGTGAAACGGTTTACAGCTCGGGCGACAAGCAGTATCTTTCCGACAAAAACCACATCATGCTCTTGCCTCGCGGGAGCTCGTATGAGTGGCAATGTAATAAGGCGGGGCATTTTGCGATTATTGAATTTGACTGCCCCTTTACCCACTCCACGCTCATGAGCTTCCCCGTGAAAAGCCCCGACAAATTCCTGAAGGAGTTTCAGGAGCTTGAATATAAACGCACCCTCAAAAAGCCGACGGTCGAGCTTGAAAGCATCAGAGACGTCTATTCGATTTTGCTGTCTCTCATCAAGGATGAGCCAAAAAAATACCTGCCCGACAGCAAGCAGCAAAAAATCGCGCCCGCGCTTGAGCACATCACGAAATTTTATCACACCAAGCTGACCAACGATTCTCTCGCCGCCCTCACGGGGCTTTCCACAGTCTATTTCCGCAAGCTCTTCACAGAGCTGACGGGTCGCTCCCCCATTGACTACGTGCACGCCCTGCGTATCGAAAAGGCAAAGGAGATGCTGCGAAGCGATCACGGAAGTGTCAGCGACATTGCCCTCATGCTCGGATATCAAAGCATTTACGATTTTTCGCGTTGCTTCAAAAAGCACACGGGCGTTTCACCCTCGAAATATTGCGTATAATGAAAAAGGCGGGGAACGCAAATGCGTTCACCGCCTTTTCATGCCATTGCGACCAAGCTTATATCAAATTATCGTAAACGGCGCGCGCGATGCCCTTCATCAATTCAAGGGCATTGTCGTTGGAGCCCTCTGTCATTACGACCATAACGGCGCTATGTCCGTTCGGCAGCATCATCACCGCGGTATCGTGCGATACCTTCAGCTTTCCGCTCAGCGTGCCTCCCTTTTGTGCCATGAGAACACGCCCCTCGGGAATATCGGCAATCGACGCGCGCGCGGACTCAGGCCGCCAAACGCGGGGCAGCGATTTATCAAATTTTCCCAGCTGCTGACACGCCATGATGCTTAGCATTTTAGAGGAAGCGTCCTCACTGACCAGGGTCTTATTGTGCATTTTCGTCATCATATCCCCAAGATCGCGCGCCGAGGTCGTATTCGTACTTGCGGTCCCTTTTTCGCCGTCGGGCGTCGGAACAAACAGCTTCTTGTAAAGATGCGTATCGCTCCAGCTGTTCTCGGCAAAAAAGGCGTTGGCGCGCTCAATGCCGACCGCATCGATCACGCGATTGGTTGCGGTGTTGTCGCTCACGATCATCATCAGCGTCGCGTAATCGTAAAGCGACAGTTGAATATCGGGCGCGAGAAATTTGATCACACCCGAGCCGCGCACCGCGCCCTCCTCGCCAAGAGGGGTAAGCGCATCAAGGTCAAGCCGCCCCTCCTCCGCGTCCTTAAACAAGAGCGCCAGCAGCGGTATTTTAATGGTGCTCGCCGCCGAAAATTGCTGATCGGCATTGAGGGTAAATACCTCGCCCGCGAACGGCACGGCAATAAAAATACCGCACTCACCGTCATATGCGGCGCAAAGCGCCTCTATTTTTTCCTTTGGTATGTAAGACATTGCGCTACCTCCGATTTAATGGCAAAAAATAATTTCATTTTATTTTACCATTATTCGACAAGCAAGTCAACATATCTACATCATTTCTTCCCTTTTCACTTTTTCGCAACAGCCGTCAAAGAAAAAAGCACCACTTTTGTGGTGCGCCGCAACCACCTGCCCCGCTGTCATCCTGAGCGAAGTCGAACCCGTAGGGTGAACGGCAGAGCCGTTCAGGATCTCGGGGCGGTGCCTTGCCGCATCCTGCCACACCGCGAAACGAAAAAAAGCACCACTTTCGTGGTGGCGCTGCGCGCTTGCCGCCTGCGTGGCAGGCGGTACGGGAATTTGCCGTGCCCTGCAAGGCTTCCCACAGGGAAGCGGCACGGCAATGTTTCGCCCCCATGTGCGTGGGCAAAGAAAGTAGCCGTCTACTATCCTACATAGCCGCCCACGCACCGGGGCGATCCCGCGCGCGAGCCGTCAACAAGAAAAAGCCCTCTCGTTTGAGGGGGCTTTTTCTTGTTGGTGAGCCGATGCCAAGCTAAATCGAACCAATTTTATGAATATAACAAAAACCACTCCATAGGAGTGGCTTCTGTCGGACAACTGTAAGTCATCACACTTTGTTAAAAAACGATTAGAGTTAATTCTAATACACCTTATTAGTACATCTATATTATACCCAATAATGACACGCTTGTCAATAGAAAAATCAAAAAATTCCTATATTTTTTTGAATTGCTTGTACAATACTATTATATGTTTCATTTGTTATTTTAGCCACAGGGGTATTTGCAAGTCTTTTTTTGCTAATTTCACGCATATGAACAACATTAGCTATTCCATGTATCGCATACTTATAATCTGCTTCTATTGATACTGGAATTTCATAGAAATCCAATTTTCTATCTATTACTTCTCCATCGGGATTTGTATACGACATATATTGTATACCATCCTTTATATAGAATGTGCTATTCTCATAAGTAGTAATCGGGACAATAATAGTTGTATTTCCGTATGAATTTCCAATATCATTTTGCATAATTACAACGGGTCTTTTACCACCCTGTTCACTACCAATATTTTCGCCTAATTCGCAGAAGAAAATTTCTTTTTGCTTAACAACTGCGGGGGTAGTAGCGCCTTGAAGTTTTAATTTGCGATTTATCCACTTCAAGAAAGAAATACGCTTGTTGTATACACCTACGTTGGATGTGCTTTTTAACATTTGCGTAGTCAATTTATCGAGTAATTCTTTTATTTCTGTTTCTTTTTCTGTCATAACCAAACCCTATTGCTTTGCTTTATTGAGACCAACTACATTATATCAAATAATGTCGAATTTGTCAATATAAAAAGGCGCTTTCGATGGAAAAGGCGAGCTTTTTACGGCTCGCCTCGAAGTTATTTCTATTATTACGATAATGTTCCTGTTACAGATACAATTTCATATTTCAAGTCGCTGATTTCTGGAGATTTAACATCTAAAAATGTTGTCCATGTTTCTATTGTAATACTGAAACTCGTACTACCACTTGCAGGGACAGAGATCGTCCTCTCAAATTCATTGCCTTGACCATTAGGCTTGTGGTACGACCCTTTTTCAATAATTATTTTTAATTCAATTGTTACATTTGAGAGTTTTTTGTCCGTTAGACTATCGATTTTCACAACCAAATCGCACAATGAACGTGAAAGTGAACTATTCGGTTTCTTCAACCTTGCATTTTGCGGATCAAACTGTATAGAAAAATAATCATCGAAATTATCTTTAGTTAGAGTAATTTCTTTTCCGTTATCTCCCAAATCATCTGATGAGTCTGAGTCACAGCTTGTTATGCAAGAAATACAGATTATAAATGCTAACAAGAGTGAAAGTGTTTTCGCAATTTTCCCCATTTTGCTTTCTCCTAAAGTAAATATACATTAAAAAGTGCGCTGACCGGAGCCAACGCACAAAAAACGCAAACCCCGAGTCGCTAAACTAACCTTACATAGAAAAACATTTCAGTATATCCTATCAAGTGGAATTTGCATTTTTATCAAATTCAAACGATAGGAATATACAAAAGGGTATAGTACCCCCTTGGATATATAAAGAGCGTTTTTCTATTAAGTTAGTTTAGCTTCTACATTATATCACAGAATTGTCAATAATACAAGCCATTTGGAATAAAAATAAGCTGTTGTAAAGAAAAAATAATAACTTTGGCACCGAGGCGTGTGCTTGTCTTGATACAAGTCGGCGTCGCTGCTTTTGTTAAAAGAAAAGCAGGGCTTTATCAGCCCTGCTTCAACTTGTTTTCTATGGTGATACACGATGCGGTAAGCATTCTTTTGATTCTTCCGCACAGGTTACGATGTAATTTAAATGTTGGCTCATTTATTGCCCCCGATGCAAGAATAAGTTTGAGCCAGCTTTCGGTTTCGGCACATTCCTTTCGCGCGATCTCAAACTTGGAGTGCATATCGGCAAGACTTTGTGGATATTGCGCCTCGGTTATGTTGGCAAAAACACTTGATGATGATTTCTTGATTTGATAAGCGGTATTGGAGTCAATCTTGTATTCGACGCAAAGCTTGGCTATTTTAACAGCCAATTCTTCGCTGTATTGCAAAAGCAAATTGCGTTTCATATTCGTTCTCCTTCGTACCAAATCACGGCAAAGCCGTGTATGGAATCGCTCACAAAGTGAGTGTATGGAATCCGCAACTTGTTGCGGTATGGAATCAAGCCGCAGAAAAATGTTTATGCACGCTTGCGCGTGATGCCATACTTCTTTGGAGATTCCATACAATGCGCAAGCGCATTGATTCCATGCCAATCCTGCGGCTTGGATAAATAAATCAAGTCGAACCGAAGTTCGACTTGCTTTTATTTTGGTGACCCGTACGGGAATTTGCCGTGCCCTACAAGGCTTCCCACAGGGAAGCGGCACGGCAATGTTTCGCCCCCATGTGCGTGGGCAAAGAAAGTAGCCGTCTACTGTCCTACATAGCCGCCCACGCACCGGGGCGATCCCGCGCGCGAGCGCGCCACAAAACAAAAAAGCACCTGCCGATTGGCAGGTGCCTTTTGTTTCGTGGTGACCCGTACGGGAATCGAACCCATCCCTTCGCCGTGAAAGGGCGACGTCTTAACCGCTTGACTAACGGGCCTTAAACAAAATGCGGAGTAACTCCGCATTTTGTGTTTTTTGGTAGCGGGAATTGGACTTGAACCCATGACCTACCGGGTATGAACCGGTTGCTCTAGCCAACTGAGCTATCCCGCCATGCGTTTTGAACGCTTGAACATTATATCACAGCACGGAGTATTTGTCAACACCTTTTTTTAAAAAAACGATAATTTTTTTTGCGTGCTTTTTTAAGCCCCGTACTTGCACCGCCCCTTTAAATATGCTATACTGTTATCAGTATTACAAATGGGAGGCATTTTATGAAAAAATACCGCTTGCGCGTGGGGCTCGACGTGGACGATATTCTCTACGATTGCAACGCCTACGCTCTTGAAAAATTAAATAAAGAAAAAAACATCACCCCTCCCCTTTCAATTCACGATATCCGCGCATGGGGTAACAACAATTCCGCGGTTGACGAGCGCGTCGCTTATTTTTCCGACCCCGAATTTGTAAAGGATCAGCCGCTTTTGCCGGGGGCTGCTGACTTTGTGCGTCAGCTCTCGCGCGTCGCGGACGTTTTTTTCGTAACTGCCGTTCCGCCCGCCTGCATGTCGGCACGCGCCCTGCGGCTCGTTAAGGACTTCCCCGAAATTCCGCCCGAGCATATCCTCATTGGCACGCGCAAGGATATTGTGCACCTTGACATTCTGCTTGACGACGGCGCGCACAACATCGTTCGCACCCCTGCCACCTATCCCGTGCTTTACCGCCGTCCGTGGAACGCGCACCTCTCGGGACTTTTGTCGGTCAATTCCTACGACGACTTTTTGCACCTCGTTGACATGATCCGCCACTCCTTCCTTGCCGAAACGCCCGATCTCTCGCGCGGCGGTGTCGTTTGCCTCGTGGGTCCCACGGGCAGTGGCAAAAACGCGGTGGCAAGGGCACTTTCCACCTCCTTTGGCATGCAAAAGCCGCAAACGACCACCACGCGTCCGCGCCGCGAGGACGAGGAGGACGCCTCCTACCGTTTCCTTGACGAGAGGGCATTCATTGCCGAGCAGGAGGCAGGCAAATTCTTGGAAACAACGGTTTACAGCAACCACCGCTTCGGCACGACGAAAGCCGACATCGATACCATCCTTGAAAAGGGCGGCACTGCCGTCATTCCGATTGACATTTGCGGCGCGCTGACCCTCAAGAACACCTACCGTGCCGCCGCTCTGCTCGTATTTTTGCGCCGCGAGCGCCCCGCCGTTATCCACCAGATCGTCACGCGCCCCCTCTCCCCCGAGGACAAAACCTGCCGCATTCTCTCGCTTGACGACGAGTATCGAAACGAGGAGCTCTGCGACGTTTCGATCAGCGCCGACCGCCCGACTTGCGAAATTGCCGCCGATATTGCCGCCGTAGCAGGCATTCAACGATAAAAGCACGGTTTTAACCCGTTTTGCGTCTCGCTCACCACCCCACACGCCGCTCGCGCACGCATACTCTTCTATAAATAATATAAAATTTCACAAAAGCGCTTGACAACTGCATATTTATGCGATATAATTACACCGTGCCACTCGGCATACAATACTATTGATTACGAAAGAAGGAACACATTATGAAAAAGTTTTTAGCTTTGGCACTTGCGGTTCTGATGATTGCCACCTGCATGGTTGCTTTCTCTTCCTGCAAGGGTGGTGATAAGCTGGTCATGGCGACCAACGCTGCATTCCCTCCCTACGAGTTTAAGGATGGCGACAACTTCGCAGGCATTGACGTAGAGATTGCACAGGCGATCGCTAACAAGCTTGGCATGGAGTTGGAAATCGTTGACGTTGAGTTCGGCGCAGTTCTGACCGGCGTTTCTGAGGGCAAGTACGACTTCGGCATGGCAGGTATCACCGTAACCGACGAGCGTAAGCAGAGCATGGATTTCTCCAACACCTACGCAACGGGTGTTCAGGTTATTATCGTGGCAGACGGTTCCCCCATCACCAGCCTTGACGACCTCTATAATTTCGATGCCGAAACCGGCGATCCCGTTAGCCTGAAGAACCCCGACATCAAGATCGGTGTTCAGCAGGATACCACCGGTGACATTTACTCCTCCAGCGCGATCAGCGGTTGGGGCTTCAACGACCTCAACGAGGATGAATCCGTTAAGGTTGACCGTGTGAAGCGCTACAAGACCGGCGCGGACGCTATCGCAGCTCTTAAGACCGGTACGGTTGATATGGTCATCATTGACCAGGAGCCCGCTAAATCCTTCGTTGCAAACAACACCGGCATTCACATTCTTGAGGGCGACAATGAGTACGCTATCGAGGATTACGCGATCTGTGTAAAGAAGGGCAACACCGAGCTGCTTGATAAGATCAACAACGCACTCACAGAGCTCAAGGAAGACGGCACCATCGCTACCATCATCGCAAAGTACATTAAAGCAAACTAATAGGTTTTATCAAAAGAGGAGCAATCTTTGCTCCTCTTTTGTGTGGAAATCTATAAAAAGCGCATAACCCATTAAACAAAGGAGAACACAAATGCAAGAATGGTTCGCTCAATTCAAAGCGGATTTTTCACTGAACTTCATTGAAGCCGGTCGCTGGAAATGGATCGTTCAGGGTCTTGGTAATACCTTACGTATTACTTTTTTCTCACTGCTCATCGGTATTGTACTGGGTATCATCGTAGCGGCAGTTCGCTCAACCTACGATAAAAACAAAGAGATCATGTCCAAGCATAAGGGCATTGGCTACTACGTTTTCACGGTGATCAATGCAATTTGCCATATCTATCTGACCGTCATTCGCGGCACTCCCGTGGTAGTACAGCTTTTGATCATGTACTTTATCATCTTTGCCAGCTCCCGCAACGACGTGCTGATCGCCACGATCGCCTTCGGTATCAACTCGGGCGCTTACGTGGCGGAGATCCTGCGCGGCGGTATTATGTCAGTGGATAACGGACAGTTTGAGGCAGGGCGCTCGCTCGGCTTTAACTACACGCAAACGATGATCTATATTATCATTCCGCAGGTGTTTAAAAGCGTTCTTCCCACGCTTTGTAACGAGTTTATCGTACTCCTTAAGGAAACCTCCATTGCCGGCTACGTTGGTGTTATGGATCTGACCAAGGCGGGCGATCTGATCCGCGGTCGTACCTTCTCTGCTATGATGCCCCTGATTGCCGTGGCACTGATTTACTTGGTGCTGGTAGTGGTGCTGACCTTCTTGGTTGGCAGACTCGAAAGGAGGTTGCGTAAGAATGAGCGCTAATGCAACAAACAATATTATTATCCGAGTCAACGGTCTGAAAAAGCACTATAAGGGCGGCACTATCCGTGCACTGGACGGCGTAGATGCCGAAATCAAGCGCGGCGAGGTCGTGGTGGTGATCGGTCCCTCCGGCAGCGGCAAATCTACCTTCCTGCGCTCACTCAATATGCTTGAGGTGCCTACCTGCGGTGAGATTTTCGTAAATGACGTAGATATTACGGGAAAAGGCGTGAACGTTGACCTGCACCGTCGCAAGATGGGCATGGTGTTCCAGCATTTCAACCTTTTTCCGCACATGACGATCCTGCGCAACATGACGCTTGCCCCCACCACGCTCCTGAAAAAGAGCCGTGAGGAGGCAGAGGCAAAGGCAATGGAGCTTCTTGAAATCGTTGGCCTTGCTGACCGCGCGGGTTCCTACCCGAGCCAACTTTCGGGCGGACAGAAGCAGCGCATTGCAATCGTGCGTGCACTCTGCATGGAGCCCGATGTAATGCTCTTTGACGAGCCGACGTCCGCACTTGACCCCGAAATGGTCGGCGAGGTGCTTGACGTTATGAAGCGTCTGGCTAAGGAGGGTATGACAATGGTTGTCGTGACCCATGAGATGGGCTTTGCCCGCGAGGTTGCCGATCGCGTGATCTTTATGGATGCAGGTGTTATTATTGAGCAAGGAACGCCCTGTGAAATTTTTGATAACCCCAAGAGTGAGAGATTGCAAAGCTTCCTCGCAAAGGTACTATAATAAAAAAGCTTCCCATTCGCGAATGGGAAGCTTTTTATTTATTATTCCTTAATCAAAATCAGATCACTCGCGTAAGGCAGTGACGCGATCCAATCGCAGAAGGTGTGCCACTCGGCAAGCTTGTGCGTGCGGCGCGCGTAGTAGATGTTAATGAGGTTCTCGTAGTTCATGGAGATCGTTCGCATCTGGTTAAACGAGGAGGGCAGCAGCTGGATCATGTTGTGCCATGCCTGCTTGTTGTTTTTATCCTCCACAAAGGCAAGGCGCTCGCTCTCAAGATACGCGATCAGCGCGTCAAGCGCCGCAAGTCCACCCTCGTTAAGTCGGTCGTGCGAAAAGTCCGATCTTTCAAAGGGCTTTGCGTGGATCTTGTGCATGGTGGAGCAGGAATTGGCAACCGTGCCGACCTTGTAGGTATCAAACTCCTTCCACCAATAAAGGGGAGCGGTAACGTCAACCGACACAAAGATCTGACGCAGGAATTTGCGATGGTCGCTGCCCGCGTGCGCAAGACGGCGCGCAAGGTCAAGATCGTTTGCGCCAAGCACGTAATTACCCTTTTCATCGTATTCACTATCCATGCGCGCCCAGCTGTTCATGGGGTTTCTTGCGCCGCGAATGGCGTTTTCAAAATTCATCACGCTATCACGTTCAATCAAAATCATTTCGTTTTCCTCCAAAGATGAGTTCTTTTGCGGCATCAAACAGCGCCGCCTCGTCAACACCTGCCGCCTGCCATACCGTTTCGCCCGCGTGGGGAGTGGCAAATGCGCTTTCTGCCGCTACAATCCGATAAGAGCGCTTTTCAAGTGCGCCCTTTTGCGCAAGCGCGTCGGAAAGATTGACACCAAAGCCGCCCGTTTTGATCTCTTCCTCATAAAAGAGCACGTGCTCACCCGAAAGGTGGGGCGCCACCTCGTCGGCAAGCTCACCGAAGGGGGCGAGATATTCACAAAGCAGCACGCGCACCGCGCTTCCCTCTTTTTGCAGCTTTTCCGCTACCGTGAGGGCGTTTTTTGCAATTCTGCCGTGTGTGACGATCGTCAAGATCGGCGAAGCGCCGCTGTCGTGCACACGCACTCCCATTTTTCCCTCGCCGTCAAACACCGTCAGCGCGGGGCACTCACTGCCCGAGGGATAACGGATCACACAAACTCCCTTCGTATTCCTTGCCTCATCAAGGGCACGGGAGAGGGCGCGATAGGTGACGGGCGCGAAGATCCGCACGTCGGGGATCGCGGAAAGGTACGCCACGTCAAACACGCCGTGGTGCGTGGCACCGTCCGCCGCATTAAAGCCCGCGCGGTCAACGCACAAAAGCATCTGTAGCTTTTGCAGGGCGGCATCGTGGATCACCTGATCGACCGCGCGCTGCAAAAAGGTTGAATAAAC
>JAZOSR010000076.1:0-16822 GCA_045657225.1 Eubacteriales bacterium
AATTGTTATTTTATCAATTAAACGATAAAGAGCCCCCCCCCCTTTTGGGTCCGGGAGCTTACTTAAACTAAATATTTTCGGGGATTGGTGAAATTCCATACCGGCGGTGAAAGTCCGCGAACAAAAGGGGAATCCCTTTTGCCGATTGGGTGAAACTCCCAAACCGACGGTTACCACGCCACGGCGTGTGAAAGTCCGGATGAGAGAAGATACTTTGCGCTACCACTATGCCCCGATGCTTGTCATCGGGTTTCTTTTTTTGCGCGATGTCTTCCGCTTTTGAAAAACAAAGGGGGACTTCCTATTATGCAAAGCCGAACGCCTAAAAGCGATACCTTGCGCCGCATGGTGATGATCGCCATGTTCACGGCGCTTGCCTACGTGACCATGCTGGTCATACACATTAAGGTCGGGTTTCTCACCTTTGACCTGAAGGATGCCGTTACCACCTTTTGCGGCCTGTTTTTCGGGCCTCTTGCCGCGCTTTTCGTGGCGGTGGTCGTTCCGCTCATTGAGCTGGCGACCGTCAGCGATACAGGTGCTTACGGTCTTGTGATGAACATACTCGGCTCGGTTTCGTTTTCTGTGACCGTGTCGCTGATATACAAATACAAAAAAACGCTGTGGGGGGCCGTGGCGGGGCTACTTTCGGGTGCCTTTTTGATGATCGCCGTCATGCTCCTTGGCAATATCTTTATTACGCCGTATTATATGGGCGTTACTGCCGAGGCGGTGCGTGATATGATCCCCACGCTCCTCTTGCCCTTTAACGCCCTCAAGGCGGCAGTTAACGTTGGCGCGGTGCTGCTGCTTTATAAGCCGCTTTCGCGCACGCTTCGCCGTGCGGGGCTTTTGCCCGCGCACAAGCTGCCCAAGGGAACGAACGAGGCGCAAAGCGACACCCGTTTGCCCACTAAATCAAGCACAAGGCTAAAATCCGTGCTTGTGACGGTAACGGCTGTGCTGCTGATCGTTGCCGCAATGGTGCTGATCTTCGTTGTGATGAACGGCGAGGTCACGTTTGGCGTATAACCGCATTTTGCGGCTGTGAAAGGAAATTGTTATGATTGAAGCGATTGAGCATTTTTTAACCGAGACACTCGGTGCACATTTTGGCGTCATTATCTGCTCGATGATACCGATTATTGAGCTGCGCGGCGGCATTCCGCTTGGCATGGCGCTGGGACTTCCGTGGTGGCAGAGCTTTATTTACGCCGTGATCGGCAATATGCTTCCCGTGCCCTTCGTGCTGCTTTTTATCAAGAAAATTATTGCGTGGACGACGACCTGCCGCATAAAATTCCTGAACAAATTCGGTAATTGGCTGGTGAAGAAGGCGGAGAAGAACCGCGAGAAGATCGAAAAATACTCCTTTTGGGGCGTGTGCCTTTTCGTGGCAATTCCGCTTCCCATGACGGGGGCTTGGACGGGCACGCTCGTCGCCTCAGTGATCGACATGAAGTTTTGGAAAGCTCTGCTTTCTGCCTTCATCGGTGTTCTGATCGCTGCCACGGTCGTGACGCTCATTGCCTACGGCGCGCTTGCCGCTTTTACTTTCCTGCTGTGAAAAAAATTCGACAAACCCCTTGCTTTTGCGAGGGGTTTGTGTTATACTATTAGAGCAATAAAATATCATCAAGAGTAGGGGAGGGACAGGCCCGTTGAACCTACAGCAACCTGCCTTCAAGGCTTTTGGTCGGCAAGGTGCTAAATCCCGAGAGATGAGCGTTTAAATTCTCCCTCGGTCGCGAGGGCTTTTTTATTTGAGGTGTGATATGAAAGAAAAAAGAGTATTGTTTACGTCCGAGTCGGTGACCGAGGGTCACCCCGACAAAATTTGTGATAAAATTTCCGACGCGATCCTTGACGCGATGCTCGCCGAGGACCCCATGTCGCGCGTGGCGTGCGAAACCTTCTGCACCACGGGCATGGTGTGCGTAATGGGTGAGATCACGACCGAGGCATACGTAGATATTCCGACGATCGTGCGCGAAACCGTGCGTGAGATCGGCTACGACCGCGCAAAATACGGCTTTGACTGCGACAGCTGTGCCGTGCTTAACTCGATTCACGAGCAATCTCCCGACATTGCCATGGGCGTTGATAAGGCGCTGGAGGCAAAGGAGGGCAAAATGTCCGATGCGCTTGACACGGGCGCGGGCGACCAGGGTATGATGTTTGGCTACGCCTGCAACGAAACGGCGGAGCTGATGCCCCTGCCGATCTCGCTTGCCCATAAGCTGGCACAGCGCTTAACGGCAGTGCGCAAGGACGGCACGCTCCCGTATCTTCGTCCCGACGGCAAGACCCAGGTGACAGTCGAATATGTGGACGACAAGCCTGTTCGCGTGGATACGGTGGTCATTTCCACCCAGCACGCGCCCGAGGTGGAGCTTGCCACCATTCGTGCCGATATGATCGAGCTGGTGATCAAGCAAACGATCCCCGAGGGACTGCTTGACGATGCTACCAAGATCTTTGTCAACCCCACGGGTCGCTTTGTTGTGGGCGGTCCTGCGGGTGATACGGGTCTTACGGGCAGAAAGATCATTGTAGATACCTACGGCGGTTATGCCCGCCACGGCGGCGGCGCTTTCTCGGGCAAGGACCCGACGAAGGTGGACCGTTCGGCTTGCTACGCCGCGCGCTACATTGCGAAAAACGTGGTGGCGGCAGGTCTTGCCGATAAATGTGAGGTGCAGGTGGCGTACGCCATCGGCGTTGCGCGCCCCGTGTCGGTCATGATCGACACCTTTGGCACGGGCAAGGTGGACGAGGCGGCGATCTCGGCGGCGGTCGAGAAGTATTTTGACCTGCGTCCCGCCGCTATTATCGAGCGCTTTGGTCTGCGCCGCCCGATCTACAAGCAGACCGCGGCTTACGGACATATGGGCAGAGAGGACCTTGACATTCCGTGGGAGAAGCGCGATATGGCGCCCCTGCTTCAAAAGGAGCTTCTCGGTTAATTTGACAAAGGACCGCGCCGTTGCATAAACTGCCTCCTGGGAGGGGGTGTCTACATGGCTGTGATGATTGCCGAGATCGTACTCGCACTCTTCGCCGTGTTTGGGGTTTATGCGGCGGTGCGGTTGTTTGCTACAAGGCTTTTTTCGCCCGCCTCGTTTGCGGTGGCGATCGAGGTGCGCGAGGAGATCGATCTGCGCGAGGCAAAGTCGCTTTATTTCCTTGCAAGAGAGCAATTTTTCCTCTTTGGCACGGGACGTGTGGTGGTTTTGCTCGATCAAGAGCTTAAAAATGCCGATGAATTATTAAACACTTTTACCGCGCTTGGCGCAGAGTGTTATTTGATAGAAAAGGAGGTATAGTCAATGAAGGACGTTGAAAAAAATCTGCCGACAAACGGTCGTGAAAGTCTTGTCGGTAGCGTGGAAAGCGTCATTTTTTCAAACGAGGAAAACGGCTATGCCATCCTTGATTTTGGCACGATCGAAAATGAGCTGGTCACGATCGTCGGCACGATGCCGTACGTTGCGGAGGGTGACGAGCTGACGGTCTTTGGAAAATGGATACACAATCCAAAATACGGCAGGCAGTTTCAGGTCGAGCAGTTTGAAAAGCGCTTGCCCTCTGACAGTGCCGCCATTTTGCGCTATCTTTCCTCGGGCGCGGTGAAGGGCGTGGGCGCTAAAAAGGCACAAAAGATCGTCGAGCTTTTTGGCGAGGATACCTTTGACGTGATGGAAAATCACCCCGAGTGGCTGACACAGATCGGCGGCATCAGCGCCCGTATGGCAAACGAGATCGGCGAGGAATTTCGCCGTCAGGCGGGTGTGCGCGCGGCTATGATGTTCTTCAGGGATCACTTCGGCGCGGCGCTCACGGTTCGCATTTATAACGCGTGGGGCTCTGCCGCCGTTGACCGCGCCAAGCAAAATCCTTACGCGCTTGCTGAGGAGATCGAGGGCGTTGGGTTCGAGAAGGCAGACGAGCTTGCCGCGGCGCTTGGCTTTGACCGCAGCGGTATTGAGCGCGTGAAAAGCGGCGTTGTCTATACGCTTCAGTATAACGCTATCACCAACGGACACACGTGCCTACCGCAGGAAATGCTGATACAAGCGGCGGCGGCGCTTCTTTCCGTGGAGTGCGCGTCGGTGGAGGAGGCGATCTCGCTTCTTTTGCGCGAGGGTCGCCTTTACCGTGTGCGTACCCGCACCAAGGACGGCGAGCAAAGCTATATTTTTACACGCGAGATGTACCGCGACGAAAAGAACGTTGCCGAGCGCCTCGTGATGATCGAGCGCACCTGCGTGCAGGTGGAAAATACCGATATTTTAGGCTTTATTGCGCGCGAGGAGCGCATGGGCGGCATTGCCTATGCCGAGCTCCAAAAGGCGGCGATCGCGGGCGCGCTTGAGAGCGGCGTGATGATCTTAACGGGCGGTCCCGGCACGGGTAAAACCACCGTGGTGCGCGCGCTGATGCGTATTTTTAACAGTATTGGACTGCGCGTTGCGCTGACTGCGCCCACCGGGCGCGCCGCAAAGCGCCTTTCGGAGGCGACCTCCTCCGAGGCAAAAACCGTGCACCGCTTGCTGGAAATGACCTATGGCGAGGGCAAGCGCGCCGAGTTTATGCGCAATGAAAGGAACCGCCTTGAGGAGGATGTTATCGTTGTTGACGAAAGCTCCATGCTTGACCTTTCGCTCACCTCGGCGCTTGTGTCGGCGATCAAGCCGGGCGCAAGGCTCCTTCTTATCGGTGATGCCGATCAGCTGCCGTCCGTCGGTGCGGGCAATATCCTGCGTGACCTTATTTTGTCGGGGCGCTTCACGACCGTGGCACTGACCGAGATCTTCAGACAAGCAAGGGACAGCCTGATCGTGACGAACGCGCACGACATTAACCGCGGTATCGTGCCGCAGCTTGACGTGAAAAATAGCGACTTTTTCTTCCTTGCAAGGGAGAGTGAGCGCGAGATCGCCGCAACGGTTGCGGACCTTTGCAAAAATCGCCTACCGCGCGCCTACGGACCCGAGATCGTGGGCGGCATTCAGGTCATCTGCCCCTCGCGCAAGGGGGAGGCGGGGACCGAAAATCTCAACCGCCTGTTGCAGGAAAAGCTAAATCCGCCCGCCCCCTATAAAAACGAGCACCAAAGCCGCGATCGCGTGCTTCGCGAGGGCGACCGCGTGATGCACATTCGCAACAATTACGATCTTGTATGGGAGCGCGGCAATGAGGTTGGATACGGCGTTTTCAACGGTGACGTTGGCATTATTGAGGAGATCGACAACAAAAACAAATGCCTTTCGGTGGTATTTGACGACCGCCACGTGACCTACGATTTCACGGGGCTTGACGAGCTGGAATTTGCCTATGCCGTGACGGTGCATAAGAGTCAGGGTAGTGAGTATCCTGCGGTTATTTTGCCGCTTTATGCGGCGCCGCCCATGCTCCTTACACGCAATCTCTTTTACACGGCGGTCACGCGTGCCGCGCGTATGGTCATTTTGGTTGGCAAGCGAGAGATCGCGGAGCGTATGACGGCAAATAACCGCACCGTCGTGCGCTACACGGGTCTTGCCGCGCGCCTTTTTGCGGGGGAGCGTTAAGGATGAGTATATTTCGTAAAATTTCCCGACTGTTCTTTCCGCCGCGTTGCCTTGCCTGCCGCACCTTGATGCGCATTGACGAGGCCGACCGCGCGCTTTGCCCCAAATGCGCGCCGCAGTGGCGGCGTGCGTTGCACACACAGTGCAAGCACTGCTTTTTGCCGTATTTTGACTGCCGATGCGTGAAAAACTGCATGGAAAGGGTTGGAATCGGTACACACGTCAAGCTTGTGCCCTACGATGAGGCAGGACGTGAGCCCGCCGCCTCGCGCCGTATGATATTAAAAATGAAGCAAAGCAATCATACGCCTCGCTTTGCCTTTGTGGCAAAGGAGCTTTCGGTCGGCATACGCCACACCGTCGAGAAGGCGGAGAGAAAGCGCCAAAGCGAGGCGCTCTTACCCCTTGAAACCGTGATTACGTATGTGCCTCGATCGGCACAGAATATGCTTGGCTCGGGCGTTGATCAGTCAAGGCAGCTGGCATTGGCACTCTCGCGCACCACGGGATTTCCCGTCAAAAGAGCCATTGGGCGCAAGAATGACCGTGTGCAACAAAAGCACCTCTCAAGGCTTGCGCGCGCAAAAAATATGCGAGGCGTTTTGTTTGCAAAGGAAGATGTTTTGGGCTTGCGTGTGCTGCTTGTTGACGATATCGTTACGACGGGTGTCACGATGAGCGAGGCGGCGCGTCTTTTGTACGAGGCAGGTGCTGCCGAGGTGATCGCCGTCAGCGTGGCGAGTGCGCAAGAGCGCGCTTGATAAATTAAAATGCTTTTTTTTGCGAGATCATTGCTTTTTTTGGCATGATGTAGTATAATATATGATGGATTATTTTTATGGCATCATAAAATAGCGGATATTGTTTATCCATTTGACACGCTTGGTGTTATCATTTTGCTTGGAAGGAGGGATTTACCCGTGTTTCGTAAGGGTCTTGGAATTGATATCGGTACCACGCAAACCACGATCTGCTCGGTTGAGGACGGCATTTTGCTGAAGGAACCGACCGTAGCGGCAGTCGATATTGATACCGACGAGGTCGTTGAAGCGGGTGAGTTTGCCCTTCGCAAGGTCGATGAATCTCCCGATAAGCTGCGCCTTTGCTGGCCTGTTTGGGATCCGATCGTCAAAAATGTGGAGATCCTTTCCGCCATGCTTCGTATTTTCTTCCGTCGCGCCATTGGGCGCACGCTCTTGCGTCCGCAGGTGATGGTTTCGATCCCTTGCGATCTTACCGAGGCGCAGACCGCGGCACTTGAAGATGCCGTGCTCGGTGCGGGTGCCTCGCACGTGTATCTCCTTGAGGCGCCGCTTTGCGCCGCGCTTGGCGTTGGCTTCGATTTTGCTTCCCCCACGGGTCAGATGCTCGTACATATCGGCGCGTCACGCACCGAGGCGGCAATGATCTTCATCGGTGATATGGTCACGCACGTATCGGTACAGGTGGGCGGCGAGCGCTTTGATTCGGCAATTATTCGCTATATGCGAAGCAAGCACAATCTCTATATCGGCAAGCGCACCGCAGAGCAGATCAAAATACGCCTTGTCAACCTTTCCGCAGGACACGAGGAAAAGAAGCTTGACGTAAAGGGACGTTTTGTGGATACCAAGGTGCCGCGCGTTGTCACGCTCTCCTCAAAGGAGATGCTGGGTGCACTGCGTGATCCGCTCGCAACCGTGCTTGATGCCATCGTTTCAGTGGTAGAGCAAACCGGCGACGATATGCGCGCTGACATTGCAAAGGGCGGTGTGGTCCTCACGGGCGGTGCTGTTCTAAACGGTATGGATCAGCTGCTCGCTGACGTAATGGGACTGCGCACGCGCGTTGCCGCAAACGCCGATACGGCGGCGGCAGAGGGAGCGGCAATCGCACTTTCAAGACTTGAAAAATAAAAAACGTGGTTTTAGCTTCGGCAAGACCGCGTTTTTTTGTTGCTTGCGACCGCTGGGCGTGTCGCTCACAATAAAAATTAGCATCGGCTCATGGGTGAGAGTATGACGAGTGCGCTGTTGATAAAAACGTCGATTTCGGGAAAAAAAGAAAAAAGAATCGCAAATTCTGTGTTTTATTGAAAAATCAAAATATAAAATTGGAAAATATCAATAAATATTTGGAAAAATAAAGAAATGTCGAAAAATATCGGGTGATAGTTCGGTTTTCGCCGCAAAAATAGGGGCAATAAAAAGAACACGGCCTCCCTACAAGGGGAAGCCGTGTTTTGGTTATATTTACGATATGCTCCTTATGCTTTTTCAAGTGCGGCGCGGAGCGCAGTTGCCAGCTGATCGGGGCAAGAGGTCGGCTTGAAGCCGCAACGAATACCCGAAAGGCGATCGATCACGTCCTCGGCGCGCATGCCGACGGTAAGGGCGGCAAGTCCTTGTGTGTTTCCCGCGCATCCGCCGTGAAATTTCACTGCCGTGACGATCCCATCCTCAAGCGTGATGTCAATGCGGCGCGAGCAAACGCCGCGAGGGGAGAATTGAAATTCCTGTTTCATGGTCTTATCCTTTCAAATTGATATAATGTGCCGTGATGATCGTGCGCGGCATAAAGAGGTCAAGGTAGGTGCAGAACAGATCAAAATCACCGTCCCTTGAGCAAAAGATGGGATGGTGAAGAAAGTGTCCCTTGCCAAAGGAGGCGGGCAGGGAATCAATGCGGCGGAGCGCAATGCCGCACGATGCCGCGATGAAAAGCACGTCACAAAGAGAAAAGGCATCTTCCTCAAACACCACGCACTCCATGACCTTTTCAAGGCTTTTTGGCAGTGGAGGGGGCGCTTTGGAAATAAGTGCAAGCCGTGTTTGCTCCTCGCCCTCGCCAAGTGTGACGCTTCTTGTGGCGAAGATGTGGAGCTCGTGCCGTTCTATTTGCTCGTAAAAGCGAAAGAGCTTGCCGTCCTCGGCGTTTTCGATCGGCAAAATGCCAAAGGATACGTTGCCTACCGCGACCTCGTCAATGATCTCGGCAAAGGTGGCGGCGGGATGACACTTGGCATTGGGCAACAATTCGGTGAAGTGTTTGTGCGCGTCAAGAAAAAGCGGACTGTCAAGACACGAAACAAGCGCCGCCTTGCCGAGGGTGTCAAGCGAGGTGTCGCTTGTGGGTCGCGGGTGCTTTTGCAGCCACGTGCGGCAAAAGGCAAGGCGCTCCGAGAGCTGTACACCGTGAAGGGCGGGGGAGGGCTGCTCCTCAAAGAGATAGGGCAGCTCCTGGCGCAGTGCCGCGCTCTCACCGTGCGCGGCATCGTCATCTCCCATCTCGCGCGCCATCATTTGCGCTTGCAGTGCGGAAAGCTCCTGCAAACGCGCTATTTCGTCCTGCCAGATTTTTTTGTTATGGGCGGCGGTAGCAGTCATTGCAAGGGGACTTGCTTCTTGCGCGATCCCTTTCATTTGGCAAGCTCGTCAAGCAGACGGTAGCTGCCCGCAAGGAATTCCTGCATCTCGTCCTGCGTCAGCTTGCGGTGCGACAGAAGCGCGAGGCGCCAGACGTGCGTGGCAAGCTCCTCGGCTTTTCCTTCTTCGCGTGCCGCCATTGCGGCAATTTTGGTCATAAGGGAAGAGTCGGTATTGAGGATCAGCGTAAGGTCGAGCATAGAGGGCATACCGTCCTCTTCGCCCTTTGCCATACGGTACATTTTCATCATGTCGTCCATACGGCGCGATTCCTCGCTGACCTTTAAAATGGCGGGAATATCGGGGGTCTTAAGGCTTTCTGCCTTTACGGTGATCTTGTCGTTGGCGATAACCCTTGAGAAAAGCTCGCAAAGCGACTTTTGCTCCTCGCCCGCGCTTTCAGCCGAAATATCCGAAAGGTCTGCATCCACACGAAGGAATTTGACACCCTCGCGCGCGACCTCCTCCGAGGAGGCGTACTGCGTGTCGAGCATGCCGTCAAGCTCCGCCACCTCAATGCCCGCCGCGGTGTACATCGCAACGTACTGCGCCTGCATTGCCTTATCGGTCGTGTAATAGATCTTATTTTCGTGGCGCTCCTTTGCGCTCTCGAGATACTCGTCGATGGTCTTGTGTGTGCCGTTTGTCAGCTTCAAGAGGAACGCGTCCTTGGTGCGGTCGCGGAACTTGCGATCGCGGATCGAGGCGTAGGCGATAAAGGGCTTGATGTCGTCAAAGATCTCCTCGTAGCGGGCTCTTTCGTTCTTGCAAAGCGAGGTGAGCTTGTCCGCCACCTTCTTGACGATATGGGCGCTGACCTTTGAAACGTAGCTGTTGGTCTGCAGGTAGCTGCGCGATACGTTCAGGGGCAGCTCGGGGCAGTCAAGCACACCCTTTAGCATTAAGAGATATTCGGGAATGACCTCCGAAACGTTGTCGGCAACGAAGACCTGGTTGTAGTAAAGCTTGACCTCGCCCTCGATCGACTCAAAGCGGCTATTGATGCGCGGAAAATAGAGAATACCCTTGAAATTAAGGGGGTAATCGGCATTGATGTGGATCTGAAACAGCGGCTCACGGTAGTCGGAAAATGCCTTTTGATAAAACGCCTTGTACTCCTCGTCCGTGCACTCGGAGGGTGCCTTTTGCCAGAGCGGCTCGGTGTCGTTGATGGGGGCTTCCTCGCCCTCGCCGTCCTTTTTCTCCTCGCCGTCTTCAAAGTAAATGGGCGCGGGCATAAAGGCGCAGTATTTTTCGAGCATGGCGCGGAGCTTCGCGGCGTTCAGGTATTCTGCCTCCGCCTCGTCGATGTGCATGACGATCTCCGTGCCGCGCGCCTCGCGGTCGCTTTTATCGATCTCATATTCGCCGTCGGCATTGGAAACCCAGTGCACGCTATCGGTGTTTTGGTAGGAACGGGTATGGATCTCGACCCGGTCACTGACCATAAACGCCGAGTAAAAGCCAAGACCGAAGTGACCGATGATGCCGTTTTTCGCGGTGTCCTCGCCCTCGTATTTTCTAATGAAATCGACAGCGCCCGACAGCGCGATCGAGCAGATATATTTTTCAAGCTCCTCGCGCGTCATGCCAATGCCGTTGTCCTCGACCGTGATGGTCTTTGCGGTCTTATCAAGGCGCACGTCAATGCGGTAGGGCTCGCCGTCGTCGCTTGCCTTGCCAAGCGCGCAAAGGCGCTTTAGCTTGGTGATGGCGTCGGTCGCGTTTGACACGATCTCGCGCAGGAAAATGTCCTTTTCCGAGTAGAGCCATTTTTTGATGACGGGGAAAATGTTTTCGGTATTGACGGAAATGCCGCCCGTTTTCTTCTCTTGCATGGGAAAATCCTTTCTTTTTGTGAAGAGAGCGAGTGCGGCGATCGCCACACCCGCTCGATTTTGTTATTGTTGGTCGTTTTGCTCGCTTACGCTTGCTTCGTTTAAGTTGATCAAATCCAAGAAATCCGGTTCCTCGGGTTGGATTTCGGGCATGGTGCCAACGAGCAGCTCC
Organism: Eubacteriales bacterium; assembly: GCA_045657225.1. Classification (GTDB taxonomy): domain Bacteria; phylum Bacillota; class Clostridia; order Oscillospirales; family CAG-272; genus Firm-07. Next base: position 10,988 of record JAZOSR010000076.1, read on the forward strand.
TGCACGGTCAGCTTTCTTGCCTTGCGCGCGGCGTGCACAGCGGCACCCTCCGCAGCCTCCTCGGCAAACACCTCGTCCGTGACGGGGAAGGTGTGCGTGCGGTTAAAGATTTCAGCCATTTGATTAAAGCTCTTAAAGAATCTTGCAAGGGCAATAAAGGGACCGACAAGGATCGGTAAGCCAAGCAGGGTCCAAAGCGCGTAGAATTTAGCGCTTGCAACGGGTGTTTCACCGTTACGGCGACAGAACTCGCGGTGGCGGTTAATGACCTGGCAGTGCCAAATGATGTAAAAGATGCCGAGGGTTAGAACACTGCAAAGGAACATCGGGATAAAGCCCCAGGTACGCTTTCCGTCACGCTTGCAGGCGATATTCGTGCTTTGCGCGATGAGATTAAGCTGGTAAATGGGGTGAGTAAACAGCGTAAAGATCATAAACAGGAGCGAGCGCCACAGGGAGCGGTTGGAGGGAATGCCGCGCTTGCGCGTGTTGGCAAATACCGTGCCGCTTTGATCCTCGGGAATCGGCTTGATCGAGAAGATGCGACGCAACAGAAGCCCCAGGTGCAGGCAGGCGCGCCTGAAGGTAATGTTGAAGCGCGAGCGCTTCATTTTGCCGTTCTCGTCGGGGATGGCGTCGTCCTCGACACTGCCGACCCAATGAATGAACTTTTGCGACAAGGTAAGATGCTCCTCGCCCTCGGGTGAGGGCTTGATAAAGGCATCCGCGGGATAATAGGAATAAAGATCGGTGGGGCTGCCCTTTTTGCCAAGACGGTATTTGATAAAGTCGTCAAGAATGAGGGTAATGAGCGCGAAGAGCGGCACACCGAGGAGCATACCGATGAAGCCGAAAATACCGCCCATTAGCGTGATGGCGATAAGAACGCCGAGCGAGGTAAGACCCGTGTGGTCACCAAGGATCATGGGTGCGATGAGGTTGCCGTCGATCTGCTGGACAACGAGAATAAGGAGGGCAAACAGGATCGCTTTACCGGGGGAAATGATGAAGATGATAAGACCCGAGGGAATGGCACCGATAAAGGGACCGAAGAAGGGGATAAAGTCGGTGATGCCGATGATGACGGCGATCAGGATCGGGTAGGGGATCTGGAAGATTGAGAAAAGGATGGCACACGTGATGCCGACAAGCAGGGAATCGACCATTTTGCCAACGAGGAAGCCGCCGAATTTCTGGTTTGCCTGCGACGTGTAGTGCAGCACCTTCTTTTCGTTCTCGTCCGAGAAAAGGGCGTGAATGATGCGGCGACAGCCGGCGTTCAGGCGGTCCTTGGAGAGCAGCACGTAGATCGACACGAAAATGCCGACGAGGATGTTTTTCAGTAGTGTGATGGCGCCGCCGACGATGCTGCCGAGCTCGCCTGCCAATACAGAGCCGTAGCTGCTGATAAGCTCCATACCGTAATTGAGGATCTTATTCAGGCTGATCAGACCCTCGCCGTCAGAGCCGGGTAGGTCAAAGGGAAGGTTTGCGATCCAGCCGTTGAGCGAGGTGATCAGATTATTGATGTGATCGTAGCCCCTGGTCGTTAAGTCGTTAAAGCTTGTGATCACGTTCGGGATGATGAGCCAAACGACGCCCGCGAGAATCAGCAGGACGAAGGCGTAGGTCACGATCATGGAGAGGGCACGGTTTACGGTTCTGCGTTTGATCTTATAAAAGATCTTGATCTCGCAAAAGCGCAAAACGGGATTGCAGATGTAAGCAATGACAAGACCGATCATGATGGGTGTGAGAATGGCGTTCAGGGCATCGATCGGCTTTAAGATCGCGTCAAGGTTGGCAATCGTTAAAACAATAAGAATGCCGAAAAGTCCCAAAAGGAACCAATTTCTCTTTTTGCTCGGTGGGTTTGGGGTGGTGTTGTGATCCTTTTGCTCGGTCATGGGGTACCTCCTGTGTAATGCGTGTAGCGCGCAATGCGCGAGTGTATCTAATAATTATTATATTGATTTTTTGTTAACAGTCAAGGGCAAAAGCGATTTTTACCGATATTTTCACAAAAAATTCCGCGTTTTAACAATTTCAGCCTCAATTTCGGCGGTTGACGGCAAAGTCCTTTTGTGCTATAATGTGGGTGGAATTTTAAGACGGAGGTGAGCTCCATGACCGTGACGCTTCAAGCTCACGCAAAGATCAATTTATTCCTTGACGTCGTTGGCAGGCGAGAGAACGGCTATCACGACATCGTCAGCGTGATGCACGCGGTGTCGCTCTCGGACACCCTCACTGTGACACGCACCGAGGGAGAGGGCATTTCCCTTACCGTGCAAGGGGCGGCACTTGCCGCTGATGACTCTAACCTTGCCGTGCGCGCCGCAAAGGCGTACTTTGCCGCCGCCAAAAACTCATTTGGGGTGGGGACGGTGCTTGAAAAGCAGATCCCGATGCAAGCGGGACTCGGTGGTGGGTCGGCAGATGCCGCCGCTATGCTTCACGCGCTCAACCGCCTTGACGGGGAACGTTTTTCTGTGATGGAGTTGGCAAGGATCGGCGCTACGGTCGGTGCTGACGTTCCGTTTTGCGTGGTAGGGGGCACGGCGCTTTGCCGTGGCATTGGTGATGTGATAGAGCCGATTGAAAATCAGCTTGGTGCCGCGTTTTTGGTGGCGATCGGTGACGAGAGCGTGTCCACGCCCACGGCGTTCGGTGCGCTTGACCGCCTGAACGACGCTTACCGCGCCTTCTGCCCCACACACGATGTAACCGATACCGTTCAGGCACTTGCCGCGGGTGATATTTCCTTGCTTGCAAGGAGCGCGTATAATGCCTTTGAGGAGGTTGTTTGTCCCTCCTGTCCCTCGGTTGAGCGCATCAAGCGCACAATGCGCGAGCACGGTGCTCTTTTGGCGCAAATGAGCGGCAGCGGTCCCTCGGTTTTCGGTGTCTTTTCCGATACCGTTAGCGCCCAAAATGCAAAAAAAGCCCTTGACGGTGCAGGTGTGCGCGCGTTTGTGTGCCAAACGGTGTGAGAACAGGCGTGTCGCCGCAAGGTCGCGTTCTGCCGATAAATGAGAGTTACCATATATAATACGCGAAAAATCTAAATTATTCTGCCAAACAAAAAGGCTCCCTTGTGTAAAGGGAGCCATATTTTTTTGCGAAATGATGTGCAAATTGGTAAGGGTGCACCGCGCCAAAAGTCTTCCCCTTGAGGGGGATTTCCCGCGAAAGAGCGGTACATGCGTGGGTGTTTTGTAGGGACATGGTTGATTGCGTAGCCGTTTGTGAGTCGGGGATTGCGGGCGATTCGTGAATCGCCCCTACGGTAGGCGAAGAGCATCATAACACCTAACATTCGGACCTGTCGTACCACCTCGCTTCGCGAGCTACGTCGGTCCCTACAGGTGGGACGCGGTTTTTGCGCCGCGCCACCCTGCTTTGTTGGGTTAAAATACGGTTTCCACAAGGCGCGTAGATACGGCGGGGGAATATTCCCAGCGGTCGATATGGCGCGTTTTGTTTTTATCTATGTAATATTTCAGCGGCTCGGGGGCGGTCGTGCCGGGGGTGGTATCCACGATCACCAGCTTGACTTTCATGCGCTCGGGCAGAATGCTTTTGATAAACACGGCGGCGGTGTCCCCGATGGTGTATTTGAGGGCGGTGCCCGAGGCGGGCTCGGCAAGCCCCGCAAGATTGGGGGCAAGCTCTACAAAGACCCCATATGACTCAATACTGCGTATCTTGCCCGTGACGGTTTCGCCTACCGCAAAGCGCGCGGCGTTTTCCTCCCACGTGCCGAGCAGCTCCTTTAAGGTGACGAACACGCGCTTCGTTTCGCTGTCAATGCTCTTGACGGCGACCGTCAGTATCATGCCGTTTTGCAGTCTGTCGCGCGGGTGTGAGATACGCGATACCGAGATGCAGTCGATCGAGAGAAGCGACGAAACACCGCAGCCGATATCAAGAAAGGCACCGTAATTCTCAAGGTGCGTGACACGCGCGGGGATCAGATCTCCCGGCGCGAGGGTCGGCAAATGCTCACGCACGCACGCCGCCTGCGCCGCACGGCGCGAGAGAATGGCAATTCGCTCGCCGTCCTCGACGGCAAAGCCCTCCACCACAAAAGCAACCGTTTTGCCAACGCGCGTAATGACGGCAATATCCTTGATCGACTCCCCCGGGCGGCAAAAGACCGCCTCCTCGCGCTCCATCACACCGCGCATACAGCCAAGGTCAACGTGCAGGCGCATTTGGCTGTCGCAAAGCACGGCGGGGGCTTCTAATATCATACGTGCGCGGCAAGCCGCCTCAAGTGCTGTGGGCGTGGCAAGCGCCTCGCGGTTCTCCCGTGTCTTTTCCAGCATTCCTTCGGGTAAATAGCGTTGTTTCATTTTATACCTCCCACGGTCGTTTTCCTTTTGACTATATGTGCGCGCGAGGGGAATTAGCACAAAAAATTTTTGAAATGGCGAGTGAGGAAAAACGAGCAAAATGGGTGAAAAAACGAGAAAACGCGAGCTTTGTAAATGCTAAATTAATTTCTTTAAATTTTTTTCAAAAAAGGGGTTGACAAGGGTTTTTAGTTATGTTATAATGTGCAGGTCAAAAAATTAAACTATTTTTATGGAGGATTTCGCAAATGTCCACTTTCATGGCAAAAGCAGAAACGATCGAGCGTCGTTGGTTTGTCATCGATGCGGCAAACAAGCCCCTCGGCAAGACCGCCGTTGAGGCAGCTACCATTCTGCGTGGCAAGCATCGTCCCGAGTTTACGCCTCACGTAGACTGCGGTGAGTTCGTGATCATCATCAATGCTGACAAGGCAGTCCTGACCGGTAACAAGATGGAAGACAAGTACTACCACCACCACTCCGGCTACATTGGCGGCATGAAGTCGATTCAGTACAAGACCCTTATGGCTACCAAGCCCGAGAAGGCAATGGAGCTTGCTGTTAAGGGCATGCTCCCCCACAACAAGCTGGGCGCAAAGGCTGCAACCCGTCTGAAGGTTTACGCAGGCAACGCGCACAAGCACGAGGCTCAAAAGCCTATCGAGCTGTAATCAAAGGGAGGTAAATAGAAATGTATACTAGTGCAAAGCCCTATTTCTACGGCACCGGCAGAAGAAAGAAGTCCGTTGCTCGCGTTCGCATCGTTCCCGGTACGGGCGTTATCACCATTAACGGCAGAGACGTTGACGACTACTTCGGTCTTGAAACGCTCAAGCTCGTCGTTAACCAGCCCTTCGGCGCTACCGGCACCGCAGGCAAGTTTGACATCATCGCTACCGTTGTTGGCGGCGGTATCTCGGGTCAGGCAGGCGCTATCCGCCACGGCCTTGCTCGTGCGCTTCTTCAGGCAGATCCTAACTACCGCGCAGCTCTTAAGGCTGCAGGCTTCCTTCGTCGCGATCCTCGTATGAAGGAAAGAAAGAAGTACGGTCTCAAGGGCGCTCGTCGTGCACCCCAGTTCTCCAAGAGATAACAAGAAGGGCACCCACAAAGTGCTATCAAATGGCATCCACCGCTTTTGGTGGGTGCCATTCTTGTTATCCCGCCTCGTAACCGAGGCAGACAAAACCACAGGGGTTTTGTCCTTCGGGCTAAAAATATGCCACCGGCATATTTTTCCAACGCCCTCACAGTTCTCAAAGAGATAATTACAGCCTTACGGCTATTATTTCGATATACAAAAAGCTCTGCTTCGGCAGGGCTTTTTGTGTTTTATAGGGCGGTTCAATTTGTAAAGAATTGAGCCGTCCTATTTACTTTTCACCGTTTTTATGGTATAATACAACTAATAGATAAACTTGAATTTGTAGGCAAGTATATATTATGGAATTTAATGAAAAACTTCAAGAATTAAGAA
>JAZOSR010000077.1:0-23998 GCA_045657225.1 Eubacteriales bacterium
ATGGACGCACTCACCCACGCCATTGAGGGCTACATCACCCTTGGCGCTTGGGAGCTTTCCGACATGTTCCACATCAAGGCGATCGAGATCATTGCAAGAAGCCTGCGCGGCGCGGTTGCCAACACCGCCGAGGGTCGCGAGGGCATGGCACTTGGTCAGTACGTCGCAGGCATGGGCTTCTCAAACGTTGGTCTTGGCGTTGACCACTCGATGGCTCACACCCTTTCCGCTTACTACGACATGCCTCACGGCAAGGCGTGCGCAACCCTGCTGCCCACCGTTATGGCATTCAACGCACCCGCCACGGGCGAGAAATACCGCGAGATCGCACGCGCCATGGGTGTTTCGGGCGTTGACGCAATGACCGAGGAGGAGTACCGCAAGGCAGCCGTTGACGCCGTGCGTCAGCTCGCGGAGGACGTTGGCATCGTTTGCTCGCTGAAGGGCGTGCTGAAGGAGGAGGACATTCCCGCACTCTCGAAGGATGCTTACAACGACGCTTGCCGTCCCGGCAATCCCCGCCCCATTTCCGAGGCTGAGATCGCAGAGCTTTACCGTTCCCTGCTTTAAGATTTGCAATAAAAAGAACCACGGCGACAAGTCGCCGTGGTTCTTTTTTACATCCCCGAGCGGTGCTCGGGGATGCTTTTTTGTTTATTGCTCCTTTGAAGCAAGGAACTTCTTATATTCCCCTGCAATGAACTCATCCATCACGGGCATCCAATCCATCATGCCGATCACATTACGGTGGCTGACGTCCTCGGGGTCCATGTAGTACAGCTCACGGTACCATTCTTCTCTGATATGCGTGCCGGTCACCGATTCGTCAAGTGCATTGAAGCTGACGATGCCGTGCATTTTGAGAAGCTCAAGCTTTGCCTCGGCATACTCAATTGCCGTGACACGTACGGGATCCTCGCCCTTGTTGTAATCGTAGGTATACGCGCGTGCATTGGGCGTTGGGGTATCCGAGATGATCAGCGCGTTCGGGAAAAGCTCCCTCAGCTTGGCAATGCAGAAGTTAACAGCACCGCAAAGCGTGGTGGTATCGTTGTTGTCAAGCGAGATCTCACCGATGCCGATGCCACGGGTGTGGTCATTACCGCCACCCGAGAAGAAGACGAGATCGACCTCGTAATTCGGCACCTGGCTAAATCCCTTCTTCGCGTTCGGATTCGAGAGGCGCTCCACAAAGGAGTTGGTGGCGCGCGTAGAGCCGACCTTATAGGAGGAATGATTGGTCGGCAGCTCGCGCTTATCGTTGGCGATGGTACTGCCGCTGACGCCGTGGTTTTCAAGCGTCATGCCGTACTTGTCGGCAAGCAGCTCGATCCACATGTTGCCATAGACCTTCGGAATGTCAAACACGCTCGTGCCGATGGTGACCATATAAAGTCCCTCAAGCTCCTCGTGGTAGGTATCCTTGATCGAATCGAGAATAAAGGAGGCGCGAATGTAATCGGCGTACGCCTCGGCATTCTTTTCAAGCGTGCCGCGTCTTGCGGTTTCGCGAACCGACACGTCAGCATCGGTGCCGTCACCGCGGTAAGAAATACGGATATATTCATCGTCCACGGAGGACACGTAGGTGTAGTAGCGCTCGCCGCCAACAGTCGTCACGATCTCAGCGGAGGTGCCATTGTAAGCCACGTAAGGCTCGGCAAGCGCCGTGCCGTCCTCGCTCCAGCGGGAAATGACGTAGGTGTCGCCGGCGGCAAAGCTGCCGTCCTTGTCGGAAACGACAAGCACCGTTCCCTTCTTCGCAAGATGAATGACGTCACTCGTCACGTATCCGCTTGCCGCAACGATCGCGTTTTTGGTCACGTCCACTCTGCCCGCCGTGAAGGTGGGAGCAATGCGGTCTGCCGCCTGCGGAGTAAATCCTGTGTAAGACTTGAGCGCCTCGGTGTGCGTCTTGTCATAAGAGCCCGATTGGAGGATCGCAAGCGCGACCTCCTCGATCGAGCGCGCGTTGTCGCTCATGTTATACGAGCCGTAATAGTACACGCCGTCGATCTTTACGTAAGAAATAGCGGCAAACACGCGGTCGTAGTTGGTGGACTTGAGGTTGATAAGTGCGGCGGAATAAGACTCGGGAATACCGTCGCCGTCCACGTCACGTACCGACTTCACGGCAGGAACGTCAGCGTATTTATCGCCCTTCACCGAGAGTTTCGAGAGCGCCTCTACGGTAAAGGCACCTGCCGCCACAACGTACTCCGCGGGTGCGATGATCGTGCCGAAGGAGATCTCGTCGTAGGTCGCGTTTTTCAGATTATAAATTGCCATATTTGACAGCACGGTATAGAAGCGAATACCGCTGACACCCGCAGTGGTGCCAACCAACACCGATGCGCCCGAATAAAGGGTATCGGAGTTCGAAACGTCAAGGCTCGCGTCGGTTGCGACAGACTTAAAGTAGGTATAATAAATGTCGCCCGCATATCGCACCGTCACGGGTGCGTCGGTTTCCATGGCAAAGCCCTCCCACGGTATCGCGTCGTGGTGCTTTGCAAGCACGGTAACGGCATTGACGGTAAAGGATTTCAGGCTTGCCATATCCGCACCGACCGCGTCGCCCCAGTTGACGACCATTGCCCTCGGCTCCGAAAGAATGAACATGCCGCCGTTTAAGATAACGTCATAGTGACCTTCCCCTGCGTAATAGCACTGCACTGCCTTGTCGCTGCTGATCTTAAAGACACCGCCGCGAATATCAAGCACACCGCCCTTGCCGCCCGAGAAGTGATCAAGCCTTGAGAGACGGTACACGTCAAATTCGCCGCCCGTGATGGTCACGGTCTCCTCCTCATGCCAGAACATCGGCACGCGAGAAGCGGCGGGGATCGAGAATTTACCCGATTTGATCGTCACATTCACGATACCGGAGGTGCCGTTATTACGCACGCGGATCGCGCCCTCCGCAAGCACAAGATTGTCGGGATCGCTAAAGCTTGTGCCGTCAATGACAAGGTCGGTCGCCTGATTGATAAAGATCCAACGGTTTGCGCTTGTAAAGCTACCGCCCGAAAGCGTTGCTTTACGTTGCGTAGCGGCACTGCTTGAATTAAACGCAAGGAAATAAGCAGTGTACTCGTTACCAACAAAGTCGCCGCCCGTCATGTTGAGCACGGCGCCGCCGACGGTCAGATTAATCAGATAGGTTGCGCCCTCCTTCGCGTCAAAGAGCGCCTTAGTGGTATTGGCAATAAAGGTGCCTCCTTTGACATTTGCGGTGGAGGCGGCACCAATGTAGATCATGCGCCAGCCGTAATAGGTACCGCTCTTAACGGTAAGAACAGAGCCCGCCGAGGCGTTACTGAGCATAAAGACGGTCTCGGTCGTTTCGATATTTGCGTTTTCAATATCAATGACACAGTTAGTGCCCGTCACGTTCACGGCATAGGTTGCGGTGGTGGTGATCTTGCCACCCGTCACATACACGCTGCCGGCACTCACCTCGATCGGCGTGGTCTTGCCCAGGGTATAGGTGCCGCCCGTCAGGCGAAGCACGCCACCCTGCACGGAAAAGAGAGTGCTTGCATCAATTCCCGCACAGTCAAGCGAGATCGTCAGATCGCCGCCCTTTTTGATGACAAAGGGATACCACTTGCCCAAAAGTGCTTCAAACGACATGCCACCCGGCAAAATCACGTTCCCAAAGGCGTTTGCCGCGCCGATCGCCGCATTGTACGCCGCCGTAATCACACCGTTGAGATCGTCCATGCTCTTGATGCTCACCACCGAGGTGATCTCAAGCTGGGAAAGGCTGAAATCGGTCAGCTCAAGGTCAACTGCGGACACGTCCCCCGTCACCGCGGGAACGCTTGCCGCCACCATTTTGCCGTCCGTGAAGGCAGACTTATACTCAACGGCGGCGTCAAAGAGCGTGCAGGCACCGTTCAGCTGAAGCGTACCGCCCGCAAGATTGAAATCCGCGGTGGCGAGTGCCGTGCCATCGGAGGTGCTGCTCCAGACCGTATTCGCCGACATTTTCGCGATCGAAGCGCTACTGCTGATCACTGCGTTCCCCGACACGATAACCTTGGTTGGGGTGGCAAGATAGAAGGCGGGATTGCTCCCTGCCACGACCCTTGCGGTACCGCCGATCTCGATCAGGACTCTTTGCTTAAAATTATTTGTCGTAGCGTTCAGGGCGAGAAGAGTTTCCTGCTTGCTAATAACCTCACCCGTCGTCAAATAACGAAGCGCTGAGTGATCCTGTGCCAAAAAATAGCCGTTCAGCGTACCGCCCGTCATGGAAACGTGATTCACAGCTTGAATCTCAAAATAACCCGTGAGGGCGCCTTCCTCGATAGATATCGTGGAAAGACCCGAGCCGGTATTGCTGCGCATCAAGCGCTTTGTACCTGCGTCCAAAACGGTATTCTCACCCTTAATAACGACGTGAAAGGTCTGATAAAGGAAGATCATGTAATCAAACGCGGCAGTTGTTTCGTTAATCTTGAAATTGTTCAAGGTCAACGTATGGCTATTTTGAACGTTTGCACTCTTGGAATAAAGATAAAACGTACGCGCGTTTTTTACATTGCGTTTGTAGGTCGTTTTCAATTCGATATTGTCAAACGTAACGCTGCCTTCCCTAAGTAAAAAGCTGACGTAGTTTGCGGTCGTCACCACACTGCCGTCAACGGGGTAGGCGTTCGCCAGCGTCAGTGTCTTCATCGAGTCGCCACCCGTAATGGTGTAGGAGAAGTTGGTGCCTCTGGTCAGATTTACACCGGTTTCTCCGTCAACGTTCCCAAGAAGCGTGATCTTGCCGCCGTTTTTGACGGCTGCCACCGACTCGGCAAGCGTCGAATAATACTTCGTGCCACCATCGGTATCGACCATGTAGTTGGCGTCAGCGGCACCCTCGGTGGTTTCGACCGCCGACACGCCGACACAAAGCAGTGTGAGCGCCGTCAGTAGCAGGGCCACGAACAACAAATTGCGAATCAATCGTTTCATAAGAATCCTCCTTATTATGATAAAGATAAATATCCTTTAATTTTATTATGACATGCTTTGTGCCATCTTGTAAATAGAAAAAAAGCAAAATATGGATTTTTTGAAAAATAAATTTGACAAACCGCACCAACTGTGATATAGTGTAAACGGAGGTGATTTTATGGAGTTTTTCAGCGAGCCGCAGATCGTCGGTATCATCACGGGCGACAGCACCGCCAAGGCGGCAATCAAGGATCGCGCCAGTCACGCGCTGATCTTTAAGGAAAGCGGCGAAAGCACCTATTATCTGCGCCAAAAGCCCGTCACCTTTGCGTCGGGAACGGTTTTGTTCATTCCGGAGGGCGAAACCTATCATTTCAAAAAATCCTCAAGCGGCAAAAGCATTTATCACCTGATTAATTTTCATGCGACTATTAAGGGATCGACCGCCCCGAAGCTCTTTTATGTGCAAGACAGAGATAAGATCTCTTCTCTTTTCATAAAAATGGAAAAAAAGCAACTTTTTTCGGTCGAGAGTGCACGAAGATACGAGCTTCTTTCCCACTTTTATCAGCTTCTCGCTCTGCTCGCGGGAAGCGAGAACGGCTCCTATCTCCCAAAAGAAAAAAAGGAGCTGATCACTCCCGCCATCGACTATCTCTCCGAGCATTTGTTTGACACTGACATAAGGATCACGGATCTGCACACGCTTTGCGGTATTTCCGCCCCCACCTTTCGCCGTATTTTTATGGCAAGCTTCGGTACCTCGCCACGCAAGTACCTCATCAATCAGCGCATGAAGCAGGCAAAGCTGATGCTGGAAAGCGGCGAGTTCAAGAGCGTTGCCGCTGTCGCCGCGGCAACGGGCTTTGACGATCCCCTTTATTTCTCGCGCCTTTTCAGCTCGCACTACCACATTCCACCCTCGCAGGTAAAGAAATAAAATGATCCGCGCGGCTCACATCCTTGAGCCGCGCGGATTTTTTGTGCTTTTAGTCGGTGCAAATGTTAAAGAAACGGCAAATATTGTAGGGACCGGCGTCCTCGACGGTCCGTAATCCACGATTTATTTCGGCTATGTGTAACCGTGGAAAATGTTATTCATTTTGCCCTAATCTTAATAGTTGGAAACGCGGGCCGTCGAGGACGCCGGTCCCTACAGACAAATACACTTTTCGTTTGTTTGGTCTTGGCGAAATGAACGACTCCTTTAATTAGAAAAATCAAATACCGCCTTACCGTCCTCAAGACGCAGCGCCCCGTCAAAGGGCTTGCCCGTCTTCTTCGAAACGAAGCCCTTTATCTTGGAGGTCTTGCCCTCCTCGAGCAGCTTTTTCATGTTGGTTTTGGAAATCACTCTGCCGCAGATCGAGAGATTGACACGGAATTCGCACCCATCACGGTAGCCACTGCAGCCATAATTATACTTGCCGCGTATGACGGGCTTACCGCACAGGGGGCAAGCACCGACCTCCTCCATAAAGACACCGATGTCGGTATCCTCCTCAATGGTGTCGGCGCGCTTGTCAAACACCTCGCGCACCTCGGCGGCGGCAAGCGCCACACTATCCTCCACGGTCATTTCACCGCGAAAGACCTTCTTTAACGCCTTGCCCATCTCACTCGTCTTAAACTTATCCATGTGAATATTCAAGCGATCAAGGCTTTCGATAAGATATTCTCCGCCCGGCAGGATCGTATATACATCCTTATTAAGGGCAATATAGCCACTCTTGCGCGCGTTATCGATAATACCCGTGCGCGTCGCCTCCGTGCCAAGCTCAAGTCCCTCAAATACCGCCTTATACTCCTCCGCATCGTCCGAGCCGACGGTATCCTCTGCCGCCGCCTTCTCGTCACGGAAGGGATTTTTCAGATAATTGTTGAGTGTTTCAATGGTATAATGCTTCGGGGGCGTGGTTTCCTTTTCCTTGGGCTGAAAATCCACGTTCACCACGTCGCCCTTTGAAAGCTTGGGGAGTGTCTTATCCTTTTGCGGTGCGTCATCGTATTTCATAAAGCCGCGATCAATAATGACAAGCCCCTTGAGAAGGAACTCCTCCTTGTCCCCGACGGCAATGGTGATCTCGGTGCGCTCCGCCGTGCACGGCTCGGCACAAAAGACCGCCACAAAGCGGCGGAAGACCGTGCTGTAAACCATGCTCTCGCGCTCGGAAAGCTCCTCCTTTTTGGGGATCTTGTAGGTCGGCGTCAATGCCGAGTGCGACTCGATCTTCGCGTCGTCAAAGATCTTTTTCGAGTCCTTGAACGTGACGTTATAGCCAAGATTTTTGCAGTTGTAAAGGATCTTTTTGATCTTATCCTTCTCGGCGGTCGCGAGGTACTCGGAGTTCGTACGGGGATAGGTGAGATAGCCCTTTTCGTAAAGCCCCTGAATGATGGCAAGCGAGTCCGCCATTGACATTTTGTACTTTTTACCAAGCACGTTTTGAAGCTTGGAGAGCGAATAAAGCTTACCGGGGTAAAGCGTGTCCTTTTTCTTCTTCACGGACACCACCACCGCACCCGCGGCATTATACGCGGCACAAAGCGCCGCCGCCTTTTCTCTATCCTTTTCGTCAAATTTCTGCTTTGATGTCAGCTCCACGACCTCGCCGTTCGTTTCGGCCGCACTGATGGGCTGAAGATATTTACCGGGCTTGAAATTGCGGATCGCCATGTCGCGCTCATAAATGGCGCGCACAATGGGGGCAATGACGCGCCCGACACGCAGCAGCGTGCCGCACTTGACGGTGGCATAGCGCGTGAGATTCACACCGTAGAGCCAATCAATGTAGGTACGGGCAAAGCCCTCGCTTGCGAGATTTTGATAATTTTCGGCATCCCCTAAGTTGCGAAGCGCCTCGGCAACGGTTTCGGGGGTCTGGTCGGGCAGCCACAGGCGCTTTTGCGCCTTGGGGGTCTTCAGGGCGTGCGACACGCAAAGCCGCACGATGATCTCTCCTTCTCTGTCGGCGTCCCCCGCGTTGACGATCGTATCAACGTCGGGTCGGTTGCAAAGCGCGGTAATGACACCAAACTGCTTTTTCACACCGCTGTCCACCTTCCCCTTTTCGCGGCGCAGCTCAAAGTGAAAGTCCGAGGGGATACAGGGGAGCTTGTCAAGCGACCAGCGCGTATTTTCCGCATCACCCGTATAATGCTCAATATCCGCAAGTGAAAAGAGGTGTCCGAACGCCCAGGTAATAAGGTAACCCTCTCCCTCAAGATAGCCGTCGCGACGCGCGCATTTTCCGATGCCCGCGGCAATGTTGCGCGCAAGACTCGGCTTTTCGGCAATGATCAGTATCATGCGGTTACCTCCCTTCAACGTAAATTTTCTTCTTTACTATTGTAACCGAAAAGCAAGCGTTCGTCAAGGTGTAATTGCCGCTTTTTACAACAAAAGAGGAGCACGCGACGCGCGCGTGCTCCTCCCCGTATTGGTTATTTTTTAATGATAGAGGTTTTGGGTGCGTAAGGATTCGTGCTCCAAACCATTGCGGTATTGTCGTAAAGATTATAAAATCCGCCGAGATTCGTGCTGCTTCGCATCTCGTAATTAAATCCGGTTGCGCCAAGCACAAAGGTCGTATTATAATCGTCGTTGATAAAGACGTACTTCACGCTTGCGAGCACGTTGGTAACCGCGTAGGTACAGCCCCAGCCCGTTGCCTTTTGCACCTTGTTGGTATCGTTGATGTGCGCGTAATAATACACACGGCTTTGCGGCACGAGCACTACCTTATTCTTGCCTGCGATGGTAGTAAGCGCGTATTTGTAAAGCGTGAGGTTTGCGCCGCCGCCGGCATGGTGCGACATCTGCACGATATCCGACTCAAGATACGTGCCGAGCATTGCGTTCATGCTATTGCTCTGCTTCACCTCGGCATCGCCAAGGAACAATATTGATTCGGAGGAGCCGGAGGTGATTTTTCCGCTTCCGTTCGTGTGATCGAGCGTCACGCGCACGACAGTGGAGGTATCGTTAAAGCGCGCAATGCGTGCGGGATACACGTCCTCGTGCGTGCCAAGCACCTCAAAGGTCGCGTTTGCGATATGGAATTTCTGACCCGTGTGCACCTTGATGTATTGGCAATTACCGCCAAGAAGCTTATTGAGCGAATCGGCGTAATTACGAATTGCAACACCGGGATCGACAGCATTGAAGATCTCCTCCTCAGAGGTGAAATTCGCGATCAGGCGCTCCAGCACCACCGTGTCGGTATAAAGACGATTGCGCAAGAACTCAAAGAAGAGCTGATAGTGGTCGCTGTGGTCGTGCGTGAGGAGCCACGCGGCAATGCGAATGGGATTTTCTGCCGTAGCGTCAGCACCCGTCGCCTCCTTATGCAGTGCGTTCAAAAGGTCATACAGGCGCTTCATATCAGCCGAGTTGGTAAAGCCGCCGTCCACCACCACGAAGGAGCCGTCCTCAAGCGTGACGATATACGGATTGCCGTAGCCGCGCTCGGGATCGGAAAGCTCGTCTGCCTCACCGTCACCGTTCTTATCGGGCGTCGAGTTGCCATTCTCGTAGCAGCCGGGCATCCAATTAAGGCGCATCACAGTAAGGCGCGAGTCGATCACCTTTTCGTAGGAAAGGTCCTGTGTCAGCATTGCCTTGTCAGGCAAATTCACATCGTCAAGCGAAGCCGAAACGATACGGATCGACGGCTCGTAGGTCGTGATCTTATTGATAGCGGCAAATTCGTAAAGCGAATAGATAATATGCAGGGTGTGGTTTTTTGCGTAGTTCACGTACGTGCGGAATACGCTCGTGCCAATGGTGTTTTCCATGTAAAGCGTATAGCCGCTTGACACAAGCTTGCTGCAATAGGTGGAAAGCGCCGTCGAGTTGATGCCGCTACCCGTATAAACGAAGAGCAAGGAGTTCTCGCCCACGGGGATCGAGCTCGTCAGTGACACGTTTGCGGTAGCGGGACGCGGGAAATCGGTCACCCAATCGTGCGGCATCACGCCAAGATCGGTATAGCTTGCGGGCAAAAGGATCTTACCGTCAGCAAAGCCTGCTGCCATCAGCTCGGCAAAGCGTTCAACGGCGCACTTCAGCGCGTTGTCGGTCAGCGCGCCGATCAGGATCTTGCCACCGGTGATCGAAATACCGTAGTTATCCACGTCAAAGCCCTTGACAAACGAGGTCATAGCGGTGCGGCTCGTCTTGCCAACCAGCACCTCGTTCGCTACGGTGGTCGAATCGCTAACCGCAAGGACTGCGGTGCTCTCAATACCCATCAAGGCACAGTAACGGTCACGGAGCATCGTCGCGGCAAGAACGGGATAATCGTAGTTATAGTTCTTGTTCCCCTCACCGCGCACGCCGACGACACCGTTCTCAACCTTGTTGCCGTAATAATTAATGACCGCGTCAAGTCCGTTTTGGTAAACGTAATTGAAGGAGGAGGTCAGCTCCATCATGGCAACGCCGGTCTTGGTCGTATTGGTCACGGAAAGCGTTGAAAGATTTGATTTTCCCTCAAGATAGGTGCTGACAAAAAGGTCAAGCGCCATTGCGGTCAGCACGTCGGTCGTGCCGACGATGACGATCTTATCGTTTTTCTTGGTGATCGCGTAGCCGTAATCGCCAAGGGTCGCCAGCACCGCACTGCTCTCGGCGCGATCGGTCTTGCCCACAAGGATTTCGGTGGCGCTGATGTCAAGTGCAAAGCTATCCACTACCACGGGCACGCGAGCCGCCATGACACTGCCGAGCGTATCGTAAAGCCCCTGCGCCTTTCTTGCCGTATAAGTCGACAGCGCGTCGTCAAGGACGAGCACGTAAGGTGCTTTCTCATATGCGGCGGCGTACGCGTTGAGGACCGCAAGCTCCTCACCCGAATATTCGGGCGCATCAACCGAAAGCAGGACGGTCGCGATCTCCGAGGCGGAGCGCACGTTGTCCTTTTCGTTAAACTCACCGTAGTAGATCGTGCCGCCAATTTCAACGTAGGAGATCGCGGCAAACATTCTGTTATAATTTTTCGTCTTCAGATTAACCAGCGCCGCGCTGTATGCGATCACATCACCGTCCGCATTGGTGCGAACGCTTCTCACCGCCTCGATCTTCTCGTATTTCACCGCGGAGATATTCAGCGCATCAAGCGCCTCCACGGTAAACTCGCCTGCCGCCGCCACATAGTCCATCGGCGCAATGATCGTGCCGTACTTGACGGTCTTACCGTTCTTCTTTTGGGTTGCCGCATTGGCGATCATGGCATCGGAAAGGACGGTCACAAAGCGAACACCGCTCTTTGAAAGGTCATCACCGAGATAAACGCTTCCCTTCGCCTCGTCAACCGTGGTGGGATCGTATCTGCTGTTCGACGCGGCGGCGGTCGTGTAGATATAGTAGGGCTTACCGCCGTAATAGATCACCGAGCTGTCAAAAGCCATCGCCTCACGGTCGATCACGATCACGCGATCGGAAAGCACCGTCAAATTCTTCACGCTGGCGTCAGCGGGCAAAAACTCATCGGTCTGATCGGCAACGTCAAGGATAAAGACGCCTCCGTTAAGGACAGCCGACACGGCAGAATTCAGGAATGGCACTCCAAAAATACGGAATTTGCCACCGTTTACGGTAACAGAGCCGTTACCGAGTGAAAAGACATCGCCCTCCACGTAATAATATCCGCCTCGCACCGTCAAAGTGACCGTCGCTGACGGGACAGCATCAAGGAACATACCCGTTGACTCGAAATAGCAACCGTCGCGCAGGTCGAATTTCACCGTTCCTGCCTTGACAAAGAGGATCGATTTTTCAAGAGTCGCACGACAGCCTTGCACGATAAGGCTGGAAATATTGTTGGCAATAGAGCCGCTGTCGATCTCAATAAAGCTATCGGCAGCCAACTCCTCGCTGAGCATATTTCTGCAAAGGGTGCTGTTCGCCACCTTCACGCTTGACCAAGCACCGCCTCTGATATTGAGGAGCGCGTCACCGTACGCCTCGATACCGTCGATCGAAATGGTCTTATTCGTGCCGGTGCTTGATTTCGGGTACATATAAAAGGTCGGCATGGTCGTGCTGCCCGCGTAAACGCCGCCCTTGACGGTAAGGCTGATATAGCCGTCCGCGCGCATCACCGACGAGTCGCGCGCCACGATGGTAGAGTCCGTCAGCGTAATTTTCGAGTTGGCGGGCACGATCAAGCAAACGTTTTTTGTCGCAATGTCCGCACGTGTAAACGTCGCGGTCACGCTCGAAGCGAAGCTTGCAAATGTGAACACATTGATAAAGGCGGCATCACTGACGGCAAGAGAAAGCGAGCCTGCCTTGTGATTCAAAACGGTATATGCAAGATCACCCACGTATCTGCCGCCCGTAAAGGTCAGCTTCCAAGCGGATTCCCCACCGCTACCGCAGAAAATATCACCCACAGCGCCGCTGTAATCAAGCGCAAGCGTTGCGGTAAGGCTACCGCCGTTGTAGACAAGCATCGGTGCAACGACCTTGCCGCCCACCGCGTTCAGCGTCACAGAGGCACCCGCATCAACGTAAAGGAAGCCCGTGGCAAGCTCGCCGCCGGCAGTAAAGCTACCGCCCTCCACGGTCACGGTATGCCCTGAGGTGCCTGCTTGCGCGTTGACGATAAATCTGTTTTCCTGCTTACTCGAGGTCACGGTGATCTTGTTTTCCGTGCCAAGGAAGGCAACCGAAATATTGCTCACGTCCATATGGACGATCGAGCCTGCGCTTTGCAGTGTTGCCCCACTGAAGGAAAGCGTTGAAGCGGTTCTGACGATAAAGAGATGGTAAACGTCCGTGCCCTTGACCGTCAGATTCTTGAAGGTAATGTTGCCTTGCCCCGCAATCGAAATAAATTTCACACTCACGGTGTAGCCGTTGCCGTCGATCGTAAGAGCATTGGCGGTATTGATCTCAAGCACGCCCGACGTGCTGAAATCATCAAGCAAATAAATCGTGCCGCCCGCGGGAAGATTGGCAAGCGCACCCGACTCGCCCACAAGGTTGACATAATAACGCGCGTTGTCGCCCGCGGCGTCAACCACCTTAAATTTATGTGCGGGATTCTGAAGCGTATCTCCGTCGATCGCCACGTAAAGGAGCGTACCCGCCTTTACACTCACAAAGGCAAGCTCGTTTTGCGCTGTAGCTGCCTCGTTCGCAAGCTTCAGCGCAAGCGCTTCGTTATTGAGTGTCACGCCGTGCCAAGCGCTCGCAAGGTCATAAGAGCCATAGCCGGCAGCCGACTTCAGCATTTCCAAAAGCTCCGCCTGCGTCGAGACGGTGTACTCCCCCGCATTGGTCAGGGTGAAAAGAACGGCGCCCTTGGCGGTCAGCTTTGCCTTCGAAAAATCGACCTGCTCACGCGCCTTATTCGGCACAACACTGCCCGCCGACACAACGAATTCACCGCCGCTAACGGTCGGGCGGTGAGCACCAAGGAAGATGCTCGTGTTACCCGCCACGTTGAAAACACCGCCGTTCACGGTTAGCGTGCCGTTCTCGGTATTGACGTAAGAAAACGCCGACGAATCCTTCAGATTGAAGGTGGCGCCCGCGTTCACGGTCACCGTTGCCGAGCTGCCCGTGCCGTTAAGCGAGATCACGTTTTTCGCAGCATAGGGTGTAAACGTACCGCTATTGAAGGTCAAGCTCCAGCTCTCGCCCGAGGCGGTGGCGCTTCGGAACATATGGTTCGCGGCAGTCATGGTGACCTCGCAGCTCGCAAAGCTTGCGGTCACGGTGCCCGTGCCGCCGTTGTAGATCATACCGCCAAGAAGCGAAAAGCTACCGCCCGAGACGGTCAGCGTCACGTCCTCTGCCGTATTCATGTGTATGAAGCCGGGATTCTTGGCGCCATTTGCCGTGAAGGTACCGCCCTCCACGACCACGGAGTGACCGGCGGTATTAGCCTGCAAAACGACCATATAACGGTTGGATACCTTCTCGTTATTGATCGTGCAGACGTTATCCGTACCAAGAAATTTCACGGTAGAATTCGCCACGTTCATATGAACAATCGAGCCCGCAGAGGTAATATTGCAGTTTTTGAACTGCAGCGTCAACGCGCCCGAATTGGTATTAAAGGCATAATACGTGTCCGTACCGACCACCTTAAGATTTTGAACGGTTACCGTCGGCTTGGTAGCAGTTGTTTTCACCTTAAAATGGAAGAAAGAAAGCGTATAAAGCCCACCGCCGTCGATCGTCACACTGCCGTTCGCGTTTGTGACGACGAGTTTGCCGCTGCTGGCAGTATACGTATAGTCATTGAGCAAATACATGGTACCGCCGTCGGGAATCGCAGCATAAGCGGCAACAATGTCAACGTAATACTTAGCATTCGCGCCGTCCTTGTCAGTGACCTTGAAATTGTGGTCTGCTTCCTCCGTGGTCGCGCCATCGGTGGCGGCAAACGCCGTCAGGCAAAGCAGCGCAACCAACGCAAAAAGCGCCACGGCAAATACCGTCAGCTTGAGGTGTCTTTTCATGATTCGGACTCTCCTTGTTTGTATATGAAATTATTATATCATAATTTTTTCGCGCCCGTCAATTCTTAACGTTAACCTTAAAAATAATATTCCATGAACAAACTGTGAATTTTGACACCTCCCTACTCCGCCAACCGCACAAATAAATACCCCCCGTAAAACGGGGGTTATTTCATTTTCGGGCATATGCCCTATCCCAAGAATGCGATTCAGCATTCTTGGTGGCAAGAATCGCGATGCGATTTTGCCGACACTACGTGGCTGCACACAAGTGCGCTTGAGATTGGCCCGCCAACCATGCAATTGTTACTTGCTACCCGTAAACGGGTTACGTAAAAAGCCTTCTCTCCGCCCTCGTCGGTCAGCTACTTCGTAGCCGACCGACGAAAGGAAGGGGGACCGCTTGCGGTGGATCGAAAGAAATTGCTTTGCAATTTACTTTCTGCGAGTAACGCCAGAAGCGTTCTCGCGAAGGAGCCCCGCGAAACTTTAACTTTTCTCTCACCTCATTGCAACAATTTAATTAAAAATCCGCATTCTCCCTCAGTCGCCTACGGCGCCAGCGCGATGTTTGCATAGCAAACTCGGCGTGCCACTGTGTGGCACAACTCCCATCCCGGAGGGAGCCTTTCTCTCGAAAAGCTTTCTGCGTTTACTTTTTGTTGTTTTTCTGTTTATCGGTTAACCTCTTTTGAACCCCGCCAGTATGGCGGGGTTTTCGGGACACAAAAAATCCCCCGAGGGGAGCATACGCCCTCGGGGGATTGATGATCAATTGCACAAAAAGCTTTGATCTGAAGCACACAAAGCCACGCGTCAGCGCTTGCGCATCGCGGCAATTCTCTCCTTGTCGGGCGAAACGATCGCGCTCCAGTTCGTGTGGTAAATAACAAGTCCCGTTTTTGCGCCCGGTGTCTTTTTGAGGTGGCGCACGAGTGTATAATCGACCTCGGTCATCGACGCGCCTGCCGCCTCGGAGTAAAGCGCCGCGATCTCTGCCGCCTCGGTAAAGTCCTCGGCGGGCGGCTCCTCCCTACCCTCAAGGAGCATGACGACGTGCGAGCCGGGAATCCCCTTTGCGTGGAACCAATAATCATTTTTTGTTGCAACTTTATGCGTTATATATTCGTTTTGCAAATTGTTTTTGCCGCAAAGGATTCGGTAGCCGCCGCTTGACAAAAACTCGGCATATAGCGGCGCGCGCGTGCCGCGCTTCGGCATACCTGCCAGCTTTACGCGGGAGGCATAGCCGTTATTTGCCAGCTCCTCACGGATCTCGGCAAGGTCGGTCGGTGTTTCCACGGTGGTGAGCGCCGCATCAACGGTCGCAAGATAGGCAAGCTCCGCTTCGCCGAGCGCGATCTGCTTTTGCAGCTCGACACGCGCGGTTTTGCTCTTGTTGTATTTTTTGTAATAGACCTGCGCATTTGCCGAGGGCGGCAGGCGCTTGTCAAGCACGACCTCGACCACACCGAAGCTGCCGTCCTCACGGTAGTCCTCGTAGTCAGTGAGGGTCACGCGCTCCATACCGCGCTTCAGGGCGTAAACATTCGCGACGATCAGGTCGCCCATTCTCTTGTATTGCTCGCCGTTTGCCGACTCGGCAAGCTCGGCGCGCTGTCTTTCAAGCTTATTGAGAATACGGGTGCGGGCATTCGTCAGCAGGCGCAAAACGTCGGCGGCACGTTGCTTCACGCGCGCCTCTCGGTCACGCGTGCCAAACCACTCGTCAAGCAGGCGTGAGGGGGTGTCAAGCAGCTTATATTCCCCATATTGCGTGAGCGGCAAGAAGGCATATTCAATGGGATGCCCGTCACTGTCAAGCGCGATCGAGGGCGAAAATCTCGCCTCGACAACATCCGCCATTACCCCTGCAAAAACACCGTAAAGCTTTGCTTTATCAAGCAAATTCATCGGCGTATCCACAGCGCCCGTCGCACGGTAAACGATCTCCCTTGCCACCGCCGCCGAAATACCGAGGAAGGTGGCAACAAGCCACTTGTCCGCGGGGCGCTCGCCGCCCTTTTCGGCAAGGGCAAGAAACTGCTCCTTTGTCACGCCGCGCGGATCGGTCTTATCCTGTGGGGGCGGCATCAGGTAGCGCATACCGGGCAGAAGCTGGCGCTTACTGCTGGTGGTAAAATCCACAGGGCGCAGGATCGCCTGCATCCTTCCCTCCCCGTCCGTAAGGATCAGATTGCTGTATTTGCCCATGATCTCCGCGACAAGGCGGCACTTGATGGGAAAGCCCATCTCGTCGCGCGTGTCCCATTCGGTCACGACCACGCGCTCAAAGCCCTCCTGCCACACCGCGGCAAGTCGCGCGCCCGACAGGCGCTTGCGCAGGAGCATGCAAAACTGCGGCGGATTTTGCGGATTCTCCATCGGGATCTCGGTAAAGCTGATGCGAGGATTCGAGGAGCCGCCATTTATCAGCAGACGTCTGCCGCCCGAAAAGGTACGCATTTGCAGCACGATCGCGTCGCGCTCCGGCTGATAGACCTTTTCTACGGCAGCACCGATCGCCGTGTCTTGAAGCTCGCTGACAACGGCAGCGAGAAACCCTGCGTCAAACGCCACGAAAACACCTCCTCAAAGAGAGCGCACGCCGTGCTTACAGCGTGCGCCGAATGAATAATTATACAAATTGATTATTTGCCGAAGAAGACCTGATCAACCTCGTCAAGCGACGGGAATACGTAATCGGGACGGTCCTTTTCCTCCGCCTTTTCCACGTCCTCAAGGGTCGATTCGCCCGAAAGAACGAGCACGGCAGTTACACCGTGGCGCTTGCCAACGGCAATGTCGGTGTAAAGGCGGTCGCCGAAGATGCACATACGGTCGCACGTGTTCCCCGTTGCCTCGCAGATCATTTCAATCGTTTCGCGGTAAGGCTTGCCGAAGTACGTGGGCACCTTGCCCGTGGAGGCGGTAACGAACGCCGCGATCGCGCCACTGTCGGGAATGAAGCCGGTTTCCGTGGGGCAGTTAAAGTCGGGGTGGGTCGAAAGATACTCCGCACCGTTTCTCACCATACGGCAAGCGTTGTCGAGCTTTTCGTAAGTAAGGGTCGTGTCAAAGCTGGTCACAACGATGTCACCCTGCTCCTCCTTGCCCGAAAGAAGCTTAATACCGCTCTCGCGGAAGTTCTCCACCAGCTCGTCCGTGCCAACGAGGTAAACGCTCTTGCCTGCGCGATGGCGCTTCAGATATTCGATGGTCACGTCGCCCGAGGTCATGATCTCGTCGGGCGTGGGAGAAAAGCCGAGCTTTGTCAGCTTCTTTACGTAAAACTCGGTGGTGTGCGAGGCGTTGTTGGTAAAAAACAGCACCTTTTTGCCCGCCGCACGCAGATTGTTGATAAAGCGAATGGCAAACGGAAACACCTGATAACCGAGGTAAATGGTGCCGTCCATGTCAAAAATGTAGAGATCCTTATCAAGCAAGGTCTTCAGATCGGGGTTTTGAAAGCTCATAGTCGTTCTCCTTTAAAATCAAATACGTTTATATTATAACACTCTCTTGATTTTTTTGCAAGATTGTGTTACAATTATTTTCAGATATTTTATTTTCTCCAAAAGGAGCATGATTATGGCAAAAGCAGTTCTTGGCATTGACGTTGGCGGCAGTGCCACCAAAATTGTTGGTTTTCGCGAGATAAACGGCAAGCGCCAGCTGATTGCGCCGCAGCTGGTACACGCAAACGATCCCCTGACCTCCATTTACGGCGCGTTTGGCAAATTCACCATGGAAAACGGACTTTCGCTCAGCGATATTGAGCGCGTGATGATGACGGGCGTTGGCTCCACCTTTGCCCAAAAGCCGCTTTATGAGGGACTTTCCTGCCAAGTCGTTCCCGAATTCGACAGCGTAGGGCGCGGCGGTCTTTACCTCTCGGGTCTTGATGAGGCGATCGTTGTCAGCATGGGCACGGGCACGGCACTTATCCACGCCAAGCACACGGAAAGCGGCAAAACCGCCATTAAATATCTCGGCGGCACGGGCGTTGGCGGAGGCACGCTGGTGGGTCTTTCGCGTCTGACGATCGGCGTTGACACCGTTGAGCATATTGAGCAGCTGGCAACGGAGGGTAACCTCGCCAACATCGACCTGCGCATCAGCGATATTTCAAGCGAAAATATTGACCCCGGCGTTGACCGCGAGCTCACCGCCGCCAATTTCGGCAAGATCAGTGACCTCGCGAGCAAAAAGGACATTGCCCTTGGCATTGCCAACATGGTGGCGGAAACCGTCGGTATGCTCTCGGTCTTTGCGGCACGCAGCTACGGGCTTGACCGCGTGGTGCTGATCGGCAACCTCACCTCATTCGCTCCCGTGCGCCACGTCTTTGAGATCCTTGAGCGCAATTTCAACATACATTTCATCATCCCCGAAATGGCACAGTACGGCACCGTTATCGGCGCGGCACTTTGCAAGGTCTGATCTATATCAATAAAAGATGCGCGGGAGCCGAAAGCGGCTCCCGCGCGTTTGTTTATTTCATCAAAAATCCGTAAGCAGGCGTTTGTGAAAAGATGGAGAAGAGCGCATCTTTGTTTTCTCCCGCACTGAAAACACCCGTGGGGCTGCTTTTGGCGGATGCATAATCCGCGCCGTTTGCAGTTATGCTGACCGTGTAATTAAAATCATCGCTCAAAATAATGTATTTGACCGAGGCAATATCGTAATTAATAAGATAACTCACCTTTCTGTAGCCCGTGGAGTCGGAATCGTGATAGGTGTTCTTCCACTCGGTTCTGCCGGCCGGCCACCATACGCATTCGGGCGCGACCAAGCGGTAAAGTGCGATCTCACAGCCCGAATAGCCGTGGTGCGCCACCTGTACCATATCGGATTTGAGGTAATCGCCGTACATCGCACGCATAACCTTGCTTGCCGATTCCTGTGCGTCGCCGAGCCACAGCACGGTTTCCTTGCCGCCCGTCAGCGCCCCGTTCTCGGTATGATTAAGTGTCATGCGGATAACGGTTGAGCTGTTATTATACGTGTGAAGCTGCGTGGGGTAAAGGTGCTCATGCGTATACATGACCTCAAGATCAACGTTTGCAATATGGAATTTTTGACCCGTGTGGAGCTTGATATACGTCATGCCGCCCTGCACCTTGGCTGACAGGGACAGAATGTTGTTGATCGTAGAGGAAGACGCAGGATTGTTGGAATTGTGGCTCTCCTCCACTGACACAAAATTGGCAAGCAGATATTGGATCTTAACGGGCGTTGCCTCATAATTTGCGCAATACGCATTGATAAAGCTGCGCATATTGACGAAATGGTCGCCGTGTGCGTGTGAAAGATACCAAGCCGCGATCTCAATGGGGTTTTCCGTGGTAGGCGCCGCACCGCCGTGCCCTCTCCTGTAAAGATCCACAAGGCACTCATAAATACGCTTAACGTCCGCAGTGGTGCCCGTGCCGCCGTCAAGCACGATAAATCTGCCGTCCTCCAGCGTCACGATATAAATATTTCCCCAATAATCACCCGTATTGTTATCGTAATCAACACGAAGCGCCGAGATCGAGGAATTCTGACGCTTTGTAAAAGAAAGATTTTGGGAAAGATATTCCGTGGGAATCAAATTGACCTTGTCAAGGCGCGACGCGACAATGCGGAGCGATCTCGTACGCGAAACGCCTTGCTCTGCCGCGTGCTTGAAGGCATCATAGGAAACGTAAAGCGAGATGCCTGCTGCCGCGTTATTATAAGTGCGGAAAATACTATCCTCTGCCTCGTGGTCGGAATAAAGCGTATAGCCCGCGTTGACAAGCGTTGCACAATAATTTTTATAAGCCGTAACATCCAACGACTCGCTTTGGTACAGGTATTCCATCGAATTGTCACGCACGTCAAGCGTGCCGACAAGCGAAAGCCCCTCGGGGCGCGGGAATTCAAAGCTGTACTCCGTCTTCTCACCGTCGTGGATCTCGGAAAAGCCAACGGGCAGCGCGATCTCTTTTTTGACGTTGTCGTACTCTGTCGTGACGGAATAGACCGAAGCGACAAGCATGTCAAGGAACATGACCTTTGCCTTTTCAAGCATTGCGGCATTGAGGCCGCCCACGATCACCGTGCCCTCGCGCACCACCACGCCGTAATGATCGGCATCCAACAAGGAAAAGACGTCCAGGACCGAGCTTCTTCGATACGTCGCTCCCACAATGACCTCGCTCTCGTGCACCTCCGAGGTATCTTTGGCGGAAAGCATCATTCCGCCCTTCACGGTGCTGATCTCACTGATCTTTGCTTTAAATTCATTGATGTAAAGATTTTCCTTGTCCTCACTGCCAAGCGAGCTTGAGCAAACGAACGCGGTTGCCTTGGTAAAGTCAAACATCGGCAGCTCATCAAAGACCTCATCCTTGATCGTCAGCTCGCCCTCGATCTTACCGCTCGAAAGATACGTGTTAATAAAATGATCCACCGCCATGGAGGTAAGAAGATCGGTCGTGCCGACCAGCACGATCTTATCCCCTGAGGTCGTCACACTATAGCCGTGACCGTCGATCCTGTCAAGCGCCTTGTAGGTTTCGGGACGGTTCGTCTTGCCGACGAGCACCTCAAAACCGTCTATTTTTTCCTGCGCATCGGTGCTGCGTACCGTGCGCTCCTCCGGCTTCTTTCCCATCGCTTTTTTCATCGCACTTGAAAGGTCGGTGCATTTACGCTTCATGTACGCCGCCCCATCGCTCGTGTAGGTCACAAGATACGCCGAAAGGTCTACCTTCTTTGTGCCGCACGAGGCAAAAAGAGGTATGCAGGAAAGCAGCATTAAAAGGGCAAGCGAAAGAGATAAAATCTTTTTCATCATTTTCCTCCAAATAATAAACAGATCAAAATTTAAGGTTACTATTATTGTACAATAAATGCCACTGCATGTCAACCGACCTCAAAGAGAAAATTTTTCGGTTTTGCTTTTGAACAAAAGCAGACACTCCGCTCAAAAAAGTTTTATTTTCGTCTACTTTTCTTCATATTTATCTTGACGACACATATAAAAAATGATATAATAAACCCAATTATTGATCAATGAAAGGGCTACCGCTATGAAATGGACCTCTCTGAACGAATTGCGCGAAAAATACCTTGCTTTTTTTGAATCCAAGGGACATCTGCGCCTCCCCTCTTACCCCCTTGTGCCGATGGGCGACAAATCGCTTCTGCTCATCAACTCGGGCATGGCACCCATGAAAAAGTTTTTCACAGGCGAGGAGGAGCCGCCCCGTCGCCGCGTAACGACCTGCCAAAAGTGCATCCGCACCCCCGACCTTGACCGCGTCGGTCACACCGCGCGCCACGGTACGTTTTTTGAAATGCTTGGCAACTTCTCCTTTGGCGATTATTTCAAGGAGGAGGCGATCGAGTGGGCGTGGGAGTTCCTCACAAAGACGCTTGAGATCCCTGCGGAGCTCCTTTGGCCCTCCATTTACGAAAACGACGAGGAGGCATTCGCCATCTGGCACGACAAGATCGGTGTGCCTGCCGAGCAGATCACCCGTCTTGGCAAGGCGGACAACTTCTGGGAGCACGGCTCGGGTCCCTGCGGTCCCTGCTCCGAGATCTACTTTGACCGCGGCGAAAAGTACGGCTGCGGCTCGCCCGATTGCCGCCCCGGCTGCGACTGCGATCGCTTTATGGAGATCTGGAACAACGTCTTCTCCCAGTTCAACAACGACGGACAAGGCAACTATACCGAGCTTTCCCAAAAGAACATCGACACCGGCATGGGTCTTGAGCGCCTTGCGTGCGTCATGCAGAGCGTTGATAACATGTTTGAGGTCGATACCATCCGCAAGATCCTTGATACCGTTTGCGAGATCGCGGGCAAGACCTACGGTGCCGATAAAAACAACGACATTTCTATCCGCGTTTGCACCGACCACATCAAGAGCTCTATGTTCATGATCGCGGACGGGGTCATTCCCTCCAACGAGGGTCGCGGCTACGTGTTGCGCCGCATCATTCGCCGCGCTTGCCGCCACGGCAAGCTCCTTGGCATTGACCATCCGTTCCTCACTGACCTTTGCCGCGTGGCAATCGGCGAGAACGTTGACGCCTACCCCGAGCTTGGCGAAAAGCAGGATTATATCCTCAAGGTCATTTCGATGGAGGAGGAGCGCTTTGATGCCACCATCGACGCAGGCCTTTCGATCCTCACCACCCTCATTGATACCGCCAAGAGCGAGGGACGCGACCACATCACAGGCGAGGATGCCTTCAAGCTTTACGATACCTTTGGCTTCCCGCTCGACCTTACCAAGGAGATCCTTGGCGAGCACAAGCTCTCCCTTGACGAGGAAACCTTCACGAAGCTGATGAAGGAGCAACGCGAGCGCGCACGCGCGGCACGCGGTAACGTAGGCGGCTGGGACAACGCCACCAAGGGCATGCTGGAAAACCTGCCCGCCACCTCCTTCCGCGGCTACGACTCCTACCGCACAGATGACGCGACCGTGCTTGCCATTATCGTTGAAAACGAGGACGGCGCACAAGCTGTTGACGAGATCAGCGAGGGCGATTGCACCGTTGTGCTTGATAAAACCGTATTTTACGGCGAGGGCGGCGGTCAGATCGGTGACGTGGGCACGCTCTCCGACAAGGATACGCTCCTTACCGTGCGCGATACCAAGAAGACCGACGGCATCTATCTCCACCTTGCCACCGTTACGAGCGGTGTTTTGCGCGTGGGCGACAAGATCTCCGCTCGCATCGACATCGCGCGCCGCGATGCCATTGCACGCAACCACTCCGTAGCACACCTCTTGCAGGCGGCACTTCGTGAGGTGCTCGGCACCCACGTTGAGCAGGCAGGCTCGCTTGTTGACAACGAGAAATGCCGCTTTGACTTTACCCACTTCGCGGCACTCACCGCCGAGGAGATTGCCAAGGTTGAGGAGATCGTCAACGATCACATCTTCGCCGGTCTGCCCATCACCATGACCGAAATGGGCATTGACGAGGCAAAGAAGCTTGGTGCTATGGCACTGTTTGGCGAAAAATACGGCAAGATCGTGCGCGTGGTGCGCATGGGTGCCTTCTCCGTCGAGCTTTGCGGCGGTACGCACCTTGCCAACACCGCAAAGATCGGTCTTTTCAAGATCACCTCCGAATCCTCGGTTGCCGCAGGCGTGCGCCGTGTCGAGGCAGTAACGGGTCTTGGCGTGCTTTCCCTGCTTGCCTCCCGCGAGCGCTTGCTCGGCGAGGTTGCAGACGCGCTCAAGGCACAAAACACCGCCGATGTTGCCAAGCGCGCAAAGGCAGTGCAGGCAGAGCTGAAGGACACGCACCGCGAGCTTGACGCGCTCAACGCCAAGCTTGCCGCCTCCAAGACCGACGAGGTCGTGAAGGATGCGGTCACGGTTGGTGCTGTACGTCTTGCCACCGCCGCGCTTGAGATGCAAACAGATGTTGCACGCAGTCTTGCCGACGACATCAAGGCAAAATATGACGACGTTGTTGCTGTGCTTGCCGTAAAGGATGGCGATCGCCTTGGCTTTATTGCCGTGGCAGGTAAGAATGCCGTAGCCGCAGGCGCACACGCAGGCAAGCTTGT
>JAZOSR010000078.1:0-8135 GCA_045657225.1 Eubacteriales bacterium
GGCGACAACCGTCTTGGCGGCGATGACTTCGACCAGCGCATCATTGACTGGATGGCAGAGCAGTTCCTGAAGGAAAACGGCGTTGACCTCCGTCAGGACAAGATGGTGCTTCAGCGCCTGAAGGACGCGGCAGAGAAGGCAAAGATCGAGCTTTCCGGCATGACCTCCTCCAATATTAATCTGCCCTTCATCACGGCAACCGCGGCAGGACCTCTTCACTTTGAGGCGAACCTCACCCGTGCGGAGTTTGTCCGCCTGACCGCAGATCTCGTTGACCGCTGCATGGTGCCCACCAAGAAGGCACTGTCTGATGCCGGTAAGTCTGTTTCCGAGATCCACAAGGTGCTTCTCGTCGGCGGCTCCACGCGTATTCCCGCCGTTCAGGAGGCAGTAAAGAAGTTTACGGGCAAGGAGCCCTTCAAGGGCATCAATCCCGACGAGTGCGTAGCACTCGGTGCCGCAATTCAGGGCGGCGTGCTCGGTGGCGACGTAAAGGATCTTCTGTTGCTTGACGTTACCCCTCTTTCTCTTGGTATCGAAACCCTTGGCGGTGTCTTTAACCGTATCATTGAGCGCAACACCACCATTCCCGTAAAGAAGAGCCAGATCTATTCGACCGCCGCTGACGGTCAGACCTCCGTTGAGATCCACGTCTTGCAGGGCGAGCGTGAGATGGCGGCAGGCAATACCACCCTTGGTCGCTTTAACCTTGACGGCATTCCCGCCGCTCCCCGCGGTGTACCGCAGATCGAGGTTACCTTTGATATTGACGCCAACGGCATCGTAAACGTCACGGCAATGGATAAGGGTACGGGTAAGGAAACGCACATCACCATTACTTCTTCTACCAATATGTCGCAGGAGGACATCGACCGCGCCGTGAAGGATGCGGAGAAGTTTGCCGAGGAGGACAAGAAGCAAAAGGAAGCGGTTGATACCAAGAACCACGCAGAAACCCTTATTTTCCAAAGCGAAAAGACGCTTGGCGAAATTGGCGATAAGATTTCCGAGGAAGAGAAGACCGAGGTGAAGAACGCCATTGAGAAGCTTCGCACCACAGTTGCCGGCGGTGACACTGCTGCGATCAAGGCAGATACCGAGGCACTTGAAAAGGCATTCTACGCACTGTCCGAAAAGCTTTACAAGGCAAGCGGTGCCGCAGGTGCCGATATGGGTGCCGATGCCGCAGGCGCACAAGGCGCTGACGGCTTCTACAATGCCGATTTTGAGGATAAGAGTGGGAACTGATTAAATCATCATGGCAGATAAACGTGATTATTATGAGGTTTTAGGGGTTGACAAGGGCGCGGACGAGGCGACAATCAAAAAAGCCTACCGCACCCTTGCCAAAAAGTATCACCCCGACATGAACCCCGACAACAAAGAAGCAGAGGTCAAATTCAAGGAGGTCAACGAAGCGTATGACGTCCTGTCCGACGCGGATAAACGCCAGAAATACGACCAATACGGTCACGCGGCGTTTGATCCTGCCTCGGGTGCGGGCGCAGGCTTTGGCGGCTTCGGTGATTTTGGCGACATCTTCAGCAGCTTTTTCGGCGGCGGCTTCGGCGGCTTCGGTGGCGGCGGCACAAGACCAAACGGTCCTGTGCGCGGTGATGATATCGGCGCGCGCGTGTCGGTCAGCTTTGAGGAAGCGGCGTTTGGCGTCAAAAAGGAAATCAACTATAACCGCATTTGCCGTTGTCCCGACTGCTCGGGTAGCGGTGCAGCAAAGGGTACGTCTGCCGAGACCTGCGGCAAATGTCGCGGCTCGGGTCAGATGCGCGTTATGCAGCGCATGGGCGGTATGCAATTCCAAACCACCACGACCTGTGACGGTTGTCGCGGTAAGGGCAAGATCATTAAAAATCCTTGCTCTAACTGTCGCGGCACGGGCTTTATCCGCATTAGCAAAAAGCTGGAGGTGTCGATCCCTGCGGGTATTGACGACGGTGAGCGCATTGCACTGCGCGGACAGGGTAATGACGGTCGAAACGGCGGTAGTGCAGGCGACCTGATTTTGCAGGTCACTGTCAAGCCGCATGCCGTGTTTGAGCGTGACGGCTATCATATTTACTGTGATATTCCGCTACCTGTAACCGATGCGATCCTCGGCGCTGAGATTGAGATCCAAACGCTTGACAGCACCGAAAAATTCACGATTCCTGAGGGAACACAAACGGGAAGCACCTTTACCCTGCGCGGAAAGGGTATTCCTTATCTTAACAATGCCAATCGTCGCGGCGACCTTGTCTTTCGCGTGACCGTCGAGATCCCCAAGGGTCTTAGCGATAAGCAAAAGGAGCAGGTGCGCGCCTTTGCCGACTGCTGTAATGAAAAAAATTATGGCAAAAAAACAGGATTTTTCAAGAAAATTTTTGAAAAACTGAATCGAAATTAAGGAGTAGTATGGAATACTGTAAGGACTGGACGCAGTTGAAGGTAACGGTAAAGCTCGAATATCTTGATACCCTCACGGCGATCATGAGCATGCTCAATAACAATTTGATGATTGAGGATTTCAGTGATATTGACCTCAAGACCTGTTATGGCGATCTTATTGACGAGAGTATTTTGAATGCCGACAAGTCGATCGCCTCGGTTTCGGTCTTCCTGCCTGCAGAGCGCCCCTTCTCGGAGGCTGTTGCATTTGTGCGTGAGCGCATGCGCGAGAGCGGCTTTGAGGGTAAGATCGAGATCATCGGTGTCAACGAAGAGGATTGGGCAAATTCTTGGAAGGCGTATTATAAGCCCCTGCATATTGGCAAGCGTATGGTGATCGTGCCCGCTTGGGAGCGCTATGACGAGCAACCGGGAGAGATCATTGTGCGTATGGACCCCGGCATGGCATTTGGTACGGGTACGCATGAAACCACGCGTCTTGTCATTGAATTGCTTGAAAACTACACAAAATCGGGTTCACGTGTGCTTGACGTTGGCTGCGGTAGCGGCATTCTTGCCATTTGTGCCAAGAAATTGGGGGCTGCTGAGTGCAAGGCGTACGATATTGACCCCGTTGCCGTGCGCGTCGCGCGCGAAAATATCAAGGATAGCGGCGAGAGCGACGTCACGTGTGACGTTTCCGACCTTTTGAAGGGCGTGGATCTTTCGGGCGGCAAGT
The DNA here is from genome assembly GCA_045657225.1 of Eubacteriales bacterium. Classification (GTDB taxonomy): domain Bacteria; phylum Bacillota; class Clostridia; order Oscillospirales; family CAG-272; genus Firm-07. The sequence continues at coordinate 3,122 of JAZOSR010000078.1, forward strand.
ATGATCTTGTTTGCGCGAATATCGTGGCGGATATTATTATCCGCATGGCACCCGACGTTTCGGCTTACATGAAGGACGATGCCGTGCTGCTTGCCTCGGGCATTATTACCGAGCGCGCAGAGGAGGTCATAGCGGAGCTTTTGAAGAACGGCTTGACCGTAAAGGACCGCCTTGATGACAACGGTTGGTGTGCGCTTGTTGTGCAAAAAGCATAACAAATTTTGAGAAAATCTCTTTGCTTGATAACCCAAAAGCATAAAATAGCAAAAAACAGGCGTCTTATGATGCCTGTTTTGTTATTTTTGTCAAGAAACTTGTAAAAAATCACAAAATGGGCATTGACAAATTGTTTATTTTGCGTTATACTGTTTGTACATTCCGAAAAGGAGGGATCGCCGTGCCGCGTTTTTTCGTGACAAATGAACAAATAAACGGCGGGGAGATCACCTTGCTCGGTGCGGATGCACATCATATCGCCCGTTCACTCCGTATGGCGGTGGGTGACGAGATCACCGTTCTTGATACGGCAGGGAGGGAATACACCTGCGCGATTACTGCCTTTGTTGATGACACGGCGGTTCGCGCAACTGTTTTGTCTGTTAAAAAACAAGACAGTGAGCCCCCTCTCTTTATTACGCTTTATCAGGCACTCCCCAAGGGTGATAAGCTTGATACCGTGATACAAAAGGCTGTCGAGTGCGGCGTGTCGCGCATCGTTCCGTTTGAAAGCGAGCGTTGCATTGTGCGCGCCAAGCCAGAGGCGGAGGATAAAAAGTGCCAGCGACGTCAGCGAATCGCGGACGAGGCGGCAAAGCAGTGCGGGCGAGGCATTTTGCCCGAGGTCGCAAAAACCTGCTCCTTTGCCGAAATGGTAAAGGCGGCAAGGGGCGAGGATGCCGTGCTCTTTTGCTTTGAGGGTGAGGGAACTGTGCCGATCGGCAAGCTTCTCACCTCCCTTGATCTTACCGCCGTGCGCCGTGTTGCGCTTGTTGTGGGCAGCGAGGGTGGCTTTTCGCTTAGCGAGGCAAAGGCTGCTGCTGATGCGGGATTTTTGATGACGGGACTCGGCAAACGCATCTTGCGTACCGAAACCGCGCCGCTTTTTGCGCTTTCCTGCATTTCGCTTGTCAGCGAGCTTCTTTAATTTAGGTTGTTTTTTATGACGATAAAACAAAAAATGCGCGGCGATGGCGCTGCGCGGAATATGAGGTAAAGGTATGTCTAACAGATTGTTTCAAGGCGTGATCCATCAAATGAAGGATGCCATTGACCGTGTGATCGGCGTGATCGACGAGAACGGCGTGATCATTTCTTGCTCCGAGCTTGTTAAGATCGGCGAGGTCAAGAGCGGCATTCGTGATGAGTTTTCCTACGCCTCCGAGGAGGTTGTGGCAAACGGATACACCTACCGTCCGATCCTCAGCGGCACGAAGGCAGAGTACATCGTTTTCGTCGAGGGCGAGGACAAAATGGCGGAAAAAATGTGCAAGATGCTCACGATCGCGCTTGGTAACATTAAAAATCTCTATGACGAAAAGTATGACAAGGGCTCGTTTGTGAAAAATATTATCTTAGATAATATTTTGCCGAGCGACATTTACATCAAGAGCAAGGAGCTTCATTTTAATACCGATGAGGAGCGCATCGTCTTCCTTATTAAGTTCTACGGTAAGACCGATATGATGCCCTTTGAAATGCTCCAGAATATGTTCCCCGACAAATCCAAGGATTACGTCATCAGCGTCGGTGAGTACGACATCGTTCTTGTAAAGGACCTCAAGCCGGGTACCGACCCCAAGGAGATCGAGCGTATTGCCACCAACATTGCGGACACGCTTTCTACCGAGTTCTATACCAAGGTCGCGATCGGCATTTCGACCGTTGTTGACAACATAAAGGATCTTGCACGTGCATATAAGGAAGCACAGGTCGCACTTGAGGTCGGCAAAGTGTTTGAAACCGAGAAGAATATCATCAATTATGAAAATCTCGGCATCGGACGTCTCATTTACCAGCTTCCCACCACGCTTTGCGATATGTTCCTGCAGGAGGTATTTAAAAAGGAAAGCCTTGAATCACTTGACCGCGAGACCCTTATGACGATTCAGGCATTCTTTGAGAATAACCTCAACGTGTCGGAAACCTCGCGCAGACTCTTTGTACACCGTAACACCCTTGTTTACCGCCTCGAAAAGATCCGTAAGCTGACGGGTCTTGATCTGCGTGAATTTGAGCATGCCATCACCTTTAAGGTTGCTTTGATGGTCAAGAAATATCTCGATTCCAAGCCGAGCAAGTTTTAATTTGAGGTAAGCGGCAGCGCCAAGTGCGCCCCGCCGCTTATTTTCTTGTCACTTGGATCAAAAGGGGCAGATCATGCAAATTTTGTTTCAATCAACGCCTGCCGTGGTAAAAGAACGGCAGACTTACGTGCAGGGCGAGATCGTTCTGCTTATCCCCAACACTACGGTTTCCTTTTCACCCGATGGATCCGAGTTCATGGTTACGCTTCCGCAAGGGACGGATACGGTAGGTGCTGTTGATGCGATCGTTTGGCGCATGAGCGCGCTTGGCTACCGTGCGGAGCAAAAGGGAATGAAGGGTGATTACGTGCCCTTGTACGAGGAGCATTTTTTCGGCAAGGCGGCGCGTCCCGCGCGCACCGTGAGGCTGCGTACCTTTATTATTTCCTTGGTGGCGACGGTGCTTATTTGCACGGTGCTCTGTGTTTCGCTTGCAGGTTCGCTTGCAAACGCCATGCTGAATCAAAATCCGCTTGGTACGATCGAGGGCACGGGCGAGAATTATTTTGATCAGATCAATTTACTTGATCAGATTTTTGACACCTATTCACTTTACGATATCAACGGCAATCTTTTGATTGACGAAATGCTGCACGCGTATGCGGCGGCATCGGGCGATCGATACGCCGAATATTATACGCACGAGGAGCTCGTGCAGATGCTTGAAGCAAGCAGCAGTAAGGCGGTTGGTATGGGTGTTTCGATACAGATCTCCGAGGAGCCCTACGGCTTCCTCGTGATTGACGTTTACGACGGCACGCCCGCCGCAAGCGCAGGGCTGCTTCCCGGTGACGTGATCGTCGCGGTCGGCGAGGAAAAGGCACTTGTGAAGGACATTGGCTACAGCGCCGCGCAAGCAAAGCTTGTGGGAACGGCGGGATCGACGGTTCATTTCCGCGCTTCGCGCGGCGGTGAACTCCATGATTTTTCAATCGCTTGCGCCGAGTTTGTCGCACAAACCGTGCGCTACCGTCAAAGCGCGACCGACCCGTCGGTCGGCATCGTCAGCATTCGCGCCTTTCACACCGATACACCCGTGGCGTTTTACGCCGCAATGGAGGCGCTTATCAATGCGGGGTGCGATAAGTTCGTGTTTGACGTGCGCGACAACCCCGGTGGTGATGTCAAATCCGTGTTTGCCGTGCTCTCCACCTTCTTGCAAAACGGTGACCTTGTGTATAGCACCGTTACAAAGGGTGGTGACGTGGAGGAATATTACCTTGCACCCGTTGAATACGAAAATGACACCTATAAGGATTGTAGCATCAAGGAAGAAATGATCGGTAAATACCGTGATTATAAAAAGGTCATTCTCACCGACGGCGGCTCGGCAAGTGCCGCGGAGCTTTTTACCGCAGTTCTGCTTGATTACGGTCTTGCGACTACGGTCGGCACGAAAACCTTTGGAAAGGGAATTTTACAGTCTGTAATATTCCTTGAAAAATGGGGCTATCATGGCGCGGTGAAGCTGACGACGGGGTATTACAATCCCCCAAAGAGCGGTAATTATCACGACGTTGGTTTAACGCCCACCTTAACAGTAGACCCCGCCGCTTCGCTGTCGGGCAAGCACGTGTGGCTTTGGAGCGAGAGCGAGGACAATCAATTAGCGACGGCGATTACCGAGCTGACAAAATAACTTTTACGAAATTTTATAACAAAGAGGAGATACAACGATGACGAACGCAAAGAAAATCACCATGACAAAGGAAGGCTATGACGAGCTTGTCAAGGAGCTGCAATGGCGCGAGGGCGAGGAGCGCGAGCGTATTAAAAACGACATTGTCGTAGCACGTGGCTTTGGTGACCTTTCCGAGAACGCAGAGTATGATGCCGCACGTAACGCGCAGGCAGAGAACGAGGCACGCATTCAAAAGCTGAGAAGCGATATTGAAAACGCAGAGGTCTACGACGAGTCGAAGGCTGTACAGGGCGTGATCGATATCGGCTCTACCGTTACGGTATATGACGAGAATGATAAGGAGGAGATCATCTTCCGCATCGTTGGCTCGAACGAGGCTGACGCTATTAACGGCAAGATCTCGGATCAATCTCCCGTTGGCGCCGCGCTCATCGGTCACCGCAAGGGTGATGTGGTAAATGGCGTGGTAGAGGCATCGGGTTACCGCTTTACCTACCGTATTGTTGACGTAACGCGCGACTGATAAGGAGCATAAAAATGGCAGAAGAAAAGAGAAATGAAGTGGAAACCTCTGCGCAAGAGGTCAACCTTTCGGACATTATTCGTGTTCGTCACGAGAAGCTGTCGGCACTGCGCGAGGCAGGTGCTGACCCCTTCCAAATTACCAAATACCCCCAGGATTCCTATTCCGCCGACATTAAGGAGCGCTTTGCGGATCTTGCGGCTGAAGAGGAAACCGAGGTCGTTGTATGCCTTGCGGGTCGTATGATGACCAAGCGCGTGATGGGTAAGGCAAGCTTTGCCCATTTGCGTGACGATAAGGGCGACATTCAGATCTACGTGCGCCGCGACGTCATTGGCGACGAGGCGTATGCGGGCTTTAAAAAGATGGATATTGGCGATATTATCGGTGTAAAGGGCATTGTTTTCCGCACCAAAATGGGCGAAATTTCCATTCGTGCAAAGGAAATTACCTTGCTTTCCAAATCCTTGCGCCCCCTGCCCGAAAAGTTCCATGGCTTGAAGGATCAGGATCTTCGTTACCGTCAGCGTTATGTTGACCTGATCG
>JAZOSR010000079.1:0-22192 GCA_045657225.1 Eubacteriales bacterium
TTTTGCAAAAACGGGCGGGTGCTTTTTGGTGGGAGAAGTTTTGGAAAGTTTGCGAAAGCACGTGCTTTTTCCTTGACAAACGGGGGGCGATGATATATAATATTACTTGTTATTTAAGGTGTTTTAAGGAGGTGCTATGTAATGGACTTAAAAAAGATATTGCATTCACTTGAAAACTGCCCCTGCGGCAGAGAACATAAAATCGCGACGGAGGTCGTGGAGATCGGTCACGGTGTTGCCCTCAGATGCGGCAAGATCCTTTCGGACGCAGGCTTCCCGAAGAAGCTTTTGCTCGTCAGTGACAAGAACGCGCTGGCGGCCGCACATGGCGTGGTAGAGTCGCTTGAAGGCGCTGGCTTCACGCTCAAAAAGCTGGTGTACGACAACATGGTCTACGCGCGAGTTGAGCAGGTAAGAGAGGTGAAGGCGCTGTGCGGTGACGTTGACGGCGTGATCTCGGTGGGCACGGGCTCGGTTAATGATATTTGCCGCGTGGCGGCATTTGAAACGGGCAAAAAATTCTGCATTTTTGCCACCGCCCCCTCCATGGACGGCTTTGCCTCGGATACTGCCCCCATCGTTGAGAATAATTTTAAAAATTCCTACTTTGTCGAGCAGCCCTCGGTGATCCTTGCCGATACCGCAGTGCTCGCGAAATCCCCCGTTGAACTCAAGGCCGCAGGCTTTGGCGACATGGTTGCCAAGTACATCGGCATTCTCGATTGGCGTATTTCTAACCTCCTCATTGACGAGTATTACTGCCCCGCCATTGCCGACATTACCATGCAGGGCGTTAACAAGATCGTTGCGCTTGCCGACAAGGTGAAGGGTGACGACGAGGAGGCGGCAGGCAGCATCATGGAGGGCCTCATTCTTTCGGGTCTTGGCATGAAGCTTGCCAAGAGCTCGCGCCCCGCGTCGGGTGCGGAGCACGTGGTGTCGCACTATTGGGAGTGCTATAAGCTCGCGCGCGGCATCTGGCCCGAGTTCCACGGCAAAAAGGTGGGCGTTGCGTCGGTTTTGATCAACCGTATTTACCACAACATTGCCGACCGCGTGCTTGATGTTGACCCGATCGCCGATCCCACCGATTGGGACGAGGTGAAGGCGGCGTTTGACGAAACCCAGCACGAGGACCTTATGAAGCTCAATACCCCGACCATTACCGACAAGGTCGATCCCGCGCGCCTCAAGGAAAAGTGGCAGGAGATCCGCGGGCTCATTAAGGAGATCCTGCCGAGCGATGCCGAGATGATGCGCATGATGCAGGCGGCGGGTGCTGTGACCGATCCTGCCGACGTACATATCTCACAGGAGCTGCTTGAAAAGGGTCTTAAATACCATTCCTACATGCGTTACCGCGTGCTGCTGACGCGCCTGCTGCCGATGCTGCAGCTTGACGTGATGGATTTTGTGGAGTGATGCCGCATGAAATATTTGTTTTTTGATATCGAGTGCGCCAACTGCTACAACAACTGCGCCAAGCTTTTTAGCCTTGGCTACGTCATTACCGATGAGAATTTCAATATCCTGCACGAGAAAGAGGACGTTCTCATCAACCCAAAGGACCGCTTTGACTGGTACGTTGCCAAAAAAATGATGGCGTATCCGCGCGAGATCTTCGCCGATAAGCCTCCGTTCCCCGATTTTTACGAGTTTTTCAAGGAAATGTTCGAGGATCCCGACACGATCGTCATTGGCTATGCCGTCACCAACGACGTGCATTTTTTGCAGGACGATTGCAGGCGCTATGGCCTTGAGCCGTTTACCTACCGTTTTTATGACGTTCAGCAGATCTACGCGCGTCAGCCCGAGAACAACACCGCCAAGAACCTTGAGGACTCGCTCCTTTCCTGGTGCGGCATTGAAGCTGAAAACCTGCACCGCAGTGACGAGGATGCCTACAACACCATGCTGATCCTGAAGGCGATCGCCGCCTACCACGGCAAGAACCTTACGGAAATTCTTGAAGAATACCCCGATTGCGGCGGTATGGCGAGAGGCTTTGAGATCGACTACGCGTGGAAAAAGCCCGAGGAGCAGGGCAAGAAAAAGCGCCACCGCACGGGGAAGAAGCATAAGAAAAAGGAGGAGGAGCCCACGGTGCCCGACACCTCCAATATGATGGAGGCAGGGTCCGAGAACGCCGAGCTTTTCCTCAAATACCTCGCGACCATTCAGCCGAAGAAGACGCGCAAGCCGCCGATGCTCTCGGGACATACCGTCACGATCAGCCTTGGCTATCAGCGCTACCATTTCAACGAAATGCTCTATATTGCGCAGATGATCGTCAACGAGGGAGGACGTTATACCCTCTCGACACGCGATGCCGACATTCTCTTTACCTACGATTGCGGTGAGGAGGGCGACGCACGTCTTGCCGCCGCCGAGGCACGCATTGCCGCGGGCGAGGAGGTCGAGATCTATCCCATCAAGGTCTTGTTTGATACGCTGGAAACCAGCGAGGTGCGCTTGTCGCGCAAGCCGAAAATGGACCTTTCCCACCTTCTGCCGCAAGAAGAAAGCACAAAAACCGCTGACAGTGCCGAGGAGGCGACTGTCACAGAGGAGATCACCTCGGGCTACCTCGATATGAGCGAGGACGCAAAGCCCGTATAAAGCCGTGCGCCCCGCCAATGTTGGCGGGGCGCGGCTTTTTTATAAATGAGATAACGACCGACAAGCGGAGTCGTGGAGGACCTCACATTTGCGTGTCCGAGTCGGGGACGCTTTTGTAGGGACCGGCGTCCCCGACGGTCCGCAATCCATGACTTGTTGCGGCGATATATACATATATACGCGATACAAATATTGGTAACTGTTAGAGGGAGCGAGCACGGACCGTCGAGGACGCCGGTCCCTACAGGGAGAACGCGGTTGGTTATTTGTCGGATCTTATTTGTGGTATTTCCCACCGTGCAGGATCGAAAGACTGCGGTAGAGGGTTTCGAGGAGGATCACGCGCATCATTTGATGCGGGAAGGTGAGCTTTGATACCGAGAGCTTGAAATTTGCCGCCGCCTTCACGCGCGGCGAGAGGCCGTGCGAGCTGCCGATGACGAGCGCAAGCTCACCGTTTTCCTGCATGACACGGGAAAGCGTGACCGAAAGCTCCTCCGAGGAGAGCTGCTTGCCCTCCACGCAAAGTGCCGTGACGAAGGCGCGAGGGGGGATCGCCGCGAGAATGGCGGTTGCCTCCTTTTCAAGTGCCGCTTCGATCTCGGCGGGGGAGGGACCTTCGGGCACGCGCTCCTCCTTTAACTCGGTAATCGTGACCTCGGCGAAGGCGCCGAGGCGTTTTTTGTATTCGGCAAGCGCGTCGCGCCAATAGGCTTCCTTTAGATTGCCAAGGGCAATCAGCTTGATCTTCAGCATAATGAATTTCCTTTACAGTGTGGTAACGGTGTCGGGGGACGCGGCGCGAACCTCGGCACAAAAGCCCGCAAGGGCGGCGCGTACCTCGCCGAGCGCGAGGTCGGGGAGATTATTGGTTTCGGAGAGGTGCGCGAGCAAAAAGCGCTTGGTGCCGCGTGCGGCAAGGCGGGCGCAAAGGGCGGCGCAATCGGGGTTTGAAAGATGCCCGTAGCGCGAGGCGATGCGCTTTTTGAGGTAATAGGGATAAGGACCCGTCGCGAGCATTTCCTCGTCGTGGTTGCATTCAATCACGACCGCCTCTGCCCCCAGCATTGCCGCCTCAACGGTATCGATTACCGTGCCAAGGTCGGTGGCGTAGGCAAGCGTGTGCTCGGCGCTCTCGCCCCGCACCGTAATGCGGTAGCCAACACTCCCCGCGCTGTCGTGAAGCGTTTGGAAGGAGGTAAGCGTGACATCACCCACGGTGACCGAAAAAAGCGGCGCGTGCTCCACAAGGCAGGCGGCAATGGCATCACCGCTTGCCTTTAGCTTTTCGGCGCATGCCGCCACGGTATGTACGGGGGTCTTGTGGTGCTTTAAGAAGACGTCGAGCGCGCCGACGTGGTCGCGGTGCTCGTGCGTTAAAAATATGGCGTCGATACGATCGGGATCGCACCCCTGTGACGCAAGCGAGGTGCAAAGCGTTTTTGCCGTGCACCCCGCGTCAATCAGGATCGTGGCGCTTTTTGTGGTCAGTAAAGCCGCGTTGCCGCCCGAGCCCGAATACAGTAATTTTAAAGAATAATCGTTTGTCATGTTAAAATACACGCTCCAAAATAAAGAGCTGGAAGGAATCGATAAGAAAGGTGACGACCAGTGGGAAAATGATCGTTAGCATCCACTTGGATTTTTGCACACGGAGCTTGGCGTCCTCAAGAAACGCGTCCTTTTCCTCCTCGCTCCACTCGCTCGACAGCTGCTCGCGCGTGATACCTTGGCGGTAAAAAAAGCGGTTGTAAATGAGGTAGGCGAGCGTGAAGCCGAGAAGGAGCGCAAAATAAACGATCATCGTCACGAAGGAATAAAAGGTTTGGTCGGTCAGCTCACCGTAAGAGATAAAAACGCGGTAGACGGTAAAAAACAAGACCGTATTGACGACGAGCAGTACAAGATAACGGAATTTTTGGTCGCCCGTAATTTCACGTAATTTTTTCATTGCCATCGTTAGCAAACGGCGACCGCGCCCTCGGGGCGCACACGCAAAACCATGCAAGCGCCCTCGCCGAACACGCCGTCCATCAAGGCTCTGAAGCCGTCAACGTCCTCGGTTTTGACGAATGCCTGCACGGTACCCGCGAAGCCGCCGCCGTGCACACGCCATGCGGCGTCCTTGTCGGCAAGATAATTTTCGGCAAGGCAAAGGGCGAGCGAGAGACCCTGCTCGGCGACGTTTTTGGTGGTGTAGACGTTTTGGAGATAGCAAAACGACGATCTGCCCGAGGCGCGCACAAGGGAAAGGAATGCGGCAAGGTCGCCCTTTTCAAGCGCCGCCTTTTGTGCCGCCACGCGGCGGTTTTCGCCAAAGAAATGGAGCGCGCGCAAAATGGCGCGGTCCCCGACGGTCTTGCGAAGCTCCTTTGCCGCGGCAACGACTGCCGCCTCGTCAATCTCTCGCAAAACGGTCTTACCGAGTGCCTTTGCCACCGCCTTCATTTCGGCGGGGACGGCGGCGTAATCGGGCGTGAGGTCGGCGTGGTTGCCGCCGGTGTTCACGATGCAAAGATTGTAGCCCGCGCTCGTCAGGTCAAAGCTTTGCTTTTCGATAATGGGGTTTGCGTTATCTTGAAAATCAATGGCAATAATGCCGCCAACGGCACACGCCATCTGGTCCATCAGACCACAGGGCTTGCCGAAAAACTCGTTTTCGGCGTACTGCGCGATCTTGGCGATCTCCACGTTGCTGATCGTGCCGTCGTTATAAAGATGGTTTTGAATATTACCGATCATATCCTCAAAGGCGGCGGAGGAGGAAAGCCCCGAGCCCTTCAGGACGCTCGAGGTGGTGTAGGCGACAAATCCCCCCACACGGTATCCCTTATCCTTCATTCCGACGCACATACCCGCAATGATCGCGTCGGAGCGCGAGTAACGCTCGGGGCGGGGTGCGGTGAAGGTGGCAAGGTCCACGGTATCCGCCGTGTGTCCCTCGGATTTAACGCGCACGACACCGTCGGTCGTCGGTGCCGCAACGGCAATGATATCAAGGTCGATCGAGGCGGCGATCACGCAGCCGCGGTTGTGGTCGGTGTGGTTGCCCGAAAGCTCACTGCGCCCCGCCACCGACAAAAGGCGGCAACCCTCGCGCTCGCCAAAGAGCTTGACGAATTCCGCAATGGCGCTCGCGTAACGCAGCTTTTGCGCGGCAAGTGCCTCCTTGCCGTAAAGTGCTGTGAGGCGCGCGTCCAGCGCGCCGCTGTTGATCATATCTAAAAGCTTGTTCGTGTTCATCGTGCTTCCTTTCTTATTCAAGGCCCATTTGACCCATCAGCTTGCGGTTGAATTCCTCCGCGGTGTTATAGCCCATCTTCTTTTGACGGTTGTTCATGGCGGCGATCTCAAGAATAATGGCGAGGTTGCGGCCGGGCTTGACGGGAATGGTGATGCTGGGGATGTGGTTGCCGAGGATCTCCATGGTTTCGTTATCAAGTCCTAAGCGATCGTACATTTTGCCCTGAACCCACGGCTCAAGGTTAATGACGAGGTCGATGCTCTGCGACATTTTGACGGCACCCATGCCGAAAATGCGGCGTACGTCAACAATGCCGATGCCGCGCAGCTCAACGTAGTGGCGAATGATGGGCGGTGCCGTGCCAACAAGTGTTTTGGCAGAAACGCGCTTGATCTCAACGGCATCGTCGGCAATGAGGCGGTGACCGCGCTTGACAAGCTCAATGGCGGTTTCACTCTTGCCAACGCCCGAATCGCCGAGGAGCAAAAGACCCTCGCCGTAGACCTCGACCAGCACGCCGTGGCGCGTGATGCGGGGGGCAAGCTGGACGTTTAAGTACGCGATCAGCGCCGCCATAAAGGGACTTGTTTTTTCCTTGACGGCAAGCAACGGTACGCCGTGCTCCTTTGCCGCCTCGACCATTTTGTCAAAGGGAACAAGGGAGGTCGTCATAATAATGGCGATCGGCTTTTGCATGAAGAGGTCAACGATTTTTTCGTTGCGCTCACTCTCCTCGCATTCCGCGAGATATTGGTATTCCGCTCTGCCGATGATCTGAATACGCGTTGGCTCAAAGATCTCGAAAAAGCCCGCAAGGGCAAGACCGGGGCGATTGACCTCGGTATTGGTGATCATGATCTTTTCTGCTTCCTCGGGCAGGTGGACGGGACAGAGCGAAAACTCCTCGATCAGTGCTGCGAGGGAAATGCTGTAGGTTTCGTGCATGATGCCACTCCTTGTCTTATCGTAGTCGGACTTCTTTTAGATATTATACCACAGTTTTTGGTGCTTGCAAAGAGGATTTTGCGCTTTTTTCAATAAAGTTTAAAGTATGTTTATCTTTATAGATAAAATTCACACTTTCTTCACACGTATAGAGTATAATAAAGGCAAATGTACAGTAGCAATGAAAAACATTGAAAAGGAGCATATATGAAAAAACTGATACGAGCCGTGCTCGCGCTCTCCTTGGTTGCGGTTCTTTTGCTGAACGTGACCTCCTGCGCGGCATCAAGCCCCGTGCACGCCTCTCCGCGTGCCTCCAAGGTGGTGGCGATGGTAGGGGACGTGGAGATCCTTTACGAGGAGCTTTATTATATTGCAATGAACAAGATCGCCGAGATGAAGGCGGAGCACGGCGAGGTGGTGTTTGCCGACCCTGCGCGTGTTACGGAGCTGAATGACTTTGTGTGGGCGAGCCTTCTAACCAAGGAAACGGCGCTGATTTCGGTCGGCTATGAGTATGGCATCAACGTGCACGAGGGCGACATTGCCGAGAACGTGCAGGTTTATATGGATATGCTCATTGACCAGGAGTTCGCGGGGGATCGCGGTGCTTATATCGACAGCCTTGACGAGCGTTATATGACCGATCGCTACGCAAGAGCCTTTTTCGGTATTGAAAACTATCTTGCCAACGAGATCGTGCTTGCCATGCTCGGCAAGGGCGAGCTTGAAACCTCCGATGAGAAGGTGCGTGCCCGCATTCACAGCGAGGAATTCGTGCGTACCTCCCACGTGTTCATCAGCAAGACCAATCCCGCCTATACCGATGAGCAAAACAAGGCACATATTGCCGAGCTTCACGCATCTATCGTAGAAAAGACCGAGCCTCACGACCGCTATCTTGCCCTGCGCGAGGCGATCGGCAGTAAGTACAATAACGATTTTAACGACCTCAACGGCAACGGGTATTATTTTGCGCGCGGCGAGATGGAGGAATTTTATGAGTCCGCCGCCTTCGCGCTTAAAAACGATTATGACGTCAGCCCCGTGGTGGAGAGCGACGAGGGGTATTACGTGATCATGCGTCTGCCCAAGGAGACGTCCTACATTGAGCTGAACTTCCAAAAGCTCAAGGAAAAATCCTATTTCGTCACGCTCAACGACAAGGTGAGCGAGAGGCTTGGTACCATGACGCTTGAGAAGACCGCGTTTGGTGAGGGTCTTGACCTGACCAACCTGCCCGCGATCAGCGCGGGGGCGGGAAGCACGATGATCACGGTTGGCGTGATCTCGGGTGTTGTGCTCGTCGTTGGCGGCGCGTTTGCGGGGCTTGTGATCGTTTACAGGAAAAAACGCGGGGCAAAGAAATAACGAAAACGGAGGCGCAAATGGAGAGCTTACTTGAATATTTGTTCTTGTTTTGCCTTTGCGCGACGGCAGGGTGGCTGCTGGAGGTCGTGTACCGCGCTTTTCGCCATAAAAGGGTCGTCAATCCCGGATTTCTTACGGGCTGCTGCCTGCCCATTTACGGCACGGGCGGCGTGATCCTTTACTTCCTTTCGGGACTGAAGCTGCGCTTTTTGCCAAACGAGTATATACGTGTGGCGGCGATTCTCCTCTTGGCAATGCTGATCATGACGCTGATCGAGCTGATCGGCGGTCTTGTCGCCGTCAAGTATTTTCGCGTCAGGCTTTGGGACTATTCGGGAGAATGGATGAATTTTCAGGGCGTCGTTTGCCCGAAATTCTCGCTCATTTGGGGCGTGGTGTGCGCCGTGTTTTACTTCGGCGCGTATCCCTTTTTGCAAAGCATTGCCGAGCGCGTGATCGAGCTGCCGCTTCTCATTCTTGCGGTCGGCTTTTACGTTGGCATTCTGACCGTTGATCTTGCCCACTCCCTGCGCTTGATGCAGCGCCTGCGCCGTGTGGCGGCGGGGATGCGCACACATATCAATCTCGATCAGCTCAAGGCAACGGCAAAGGAGCATTTCGGACGCGCCTCGGGCAAGCGTCGCCCCTTTAACTTCTACCGTATGGTGGGGCGCTATATGACCGATACCTATGGCTATCGCGAGCAGCTCCGCGAGAGATGGGGAGGGAATGATGGCAAAGGCAACGGTTGATTACACGCTCTTTGACGAGGTCGTGCGCGAGGTGATAAGCACCGCCAGGTACGAGGAAATGAAGCGCTATATCTCGCATTCCGACGTCACGGTCTATCAGCACTGCCTGAAGGTCGCGCGCGTGGCTTACACCATGGCGGCGAAAAGGAGAAAAACCAAATGCGATCTAAGAGCGCTGGTACGCGGCGCGCTTTTGCACGATTACTACCTTTACGATTGGCACGACCCGAACAAGGGCTTTCGCTGGCACGGCTTCAAGCACCACCGCTTTGCCCTTGAAAATGCCGAGCGGGATTTTGACCTTACGAAAAAGGAAAAGCAGATCATCTACACGCATATGTTTCCGCTGACCTTTTGGTGCGTGCCGCACTGCCGCGAGGCGTGGTACGTGACCCTTGCCGACAAGCGCGTGGCGAGCGAGGAAACGATGAAGAAGTATCGTGATAAAAAGGCAAAAAAGCTTGCCGAAAAGCAGGGAAGACAAAAATAATTCAAAACGCCGACGGATATGAGCCGTCGGCGTTTTTGTTTATTTAAAGGGCAGCCACACCAGCATATTGCATTCGCCGCGGTTGGCAAAGGCGTGATAGGGGATGAGCTTCAGGCAGCTCGGTACGGCTTTCGGCGGCTCGGTGCTGTAAAGCGTGTTTTCAAAGGGTAAGCGCTTTTCGCACGTGACCTCAAGCGTGTGTAAGCCGAAGGTGCTGTCAAGCACTTCGGTGAAGGTCGACTTGTCTGACAAAACAAAGGCGTGGAGATTTTCACCGTTGTCGTTGCCCTCAGCGCAGTAGACGACGGGGCCGCGCATAATGGCAACGCGCCCTGTGTTTGCCGCTACACGTGTATCGGAAAACAGCATTTGCGGTGTGAGCTCAAAGGTGATCTCGACCTCGGTGGCATCGATCACGGCATAGCCGTTTTCCATGTGGTAGGGACGGTTGATGCTGAATTTTTTGCACCAGGACGGAATGCGAACGGCAAGCGCGTCAACGCCGCTTGCGGTGATCCTGACTGTGCCGTCGTTGGGGTAGGAGGTCTCCTGCCGGCAGCGGATCCTGCCGCTTGCGAGGGTGGAGGTGACGAACTGATGCACAAAAAGCGTGCCGTCCTTGATGCCGTAAACGTAATTGCCAAGCGAGGCAAGCAGACGGTTGAGGTTGGGCGGGCAGCAGGAGCAGTTAAAGCATTCGACACGCTGTGTGATGGCGTAGATCCGTTTGTTGCGATAAATTTCCTTGCGTTCAGCCAGATCGATCTCAAGCGGATTTTCATAGAAAAACGCTTTACCGTCAAGCGAAAGACCCGAAATGGCACCGTTGTAGAGCGCGCGCTCGATGATGTCGGCATAGATGCTGTCGGTGTCAAGACGCTGCATAGCAGCGGCGAAAAAGATCATGGCGATCGACGCGCAGGTTTCGGCATAGGCGGCGCTGTTGGGCAGGTCAAATTCACCCGTAAAGGCCTCGCCGTGCCGCGTGGAGCCAAAGCCGCCCGTGACGTACATTTTGCGGCGGACGATATCCTCAAACAGCGCGTGGCAGGCGCTTGACAGCGCGGCATCCTTTGTTTCGGCGGCAAGGCGCGCCATAGCGGTGTAGAGATAAAGCGCGCGAACGGCGTGCCCCCTTGCCTCCCTTTGCTCGCGCACGGGGAGGTGCGATTGATCGTGTGTTCTCCGCTCATTTGTCTCGCCCTCGACGACCGTGCCGCGTGTGTTGAGAAAGTAGGATGCCATGTCAAGATATTTCTTCTTGCCGGTGTGGGTATACATGCGCAACAGCGCCAGCTCGATCTCCTCATGACCCGGGGTGAGGAACGCGGCGCTTTTTTCTTTTATAAATACGCGCTCAATGTGATCGGCGTATTTCTCCATGCAATCAAGCAAGAGGGTCTTGCCCGTTGCCTCAGCGTAAGCCACTGCCGCCTCCATGAGGTGCCCCGCGCAGTAAAGCTCGTGGTGCGAGCGATCCTGCCAGCGCAGCTCGGGCGCAACGACGGTATGATAAATGTTGAAATAGCCGTCCTCGCATTGATTTTTTTCAATCAGCGCGACAAGCGCATCCACCTTCTCCTCAAGTGCGGGGGTGGGGTGCTTTTTGATGATATAAGCTGCACCCTCGATCCATTTGGCAACGTCGCTATCCCAATAGAAATGCGGCTTGACGGTGCCGTTGTCCTCCCTGTAATCAAAGCGGAATGCGTCGATCCGCCCCGTTTCGGTGAATTGCTTGAGCACGGCGTTTATCGTTGTTTTTCGATTTAATTCCTGCTTTTCAAAAAGGTAGCCGGAATGCAGATTGACGTGATGAAAGTGTATGTTTTTCATAAAATTCTCTCCTTTTCCCGTGTCGTGTTGCACTTTCTCTGTGTTTATTGTATAATAGACTTGACGTAAAGTCAATTCCAAAAAAGCGATATGAGGTATAAAAATCCGATATGAGTGTATTGACGAATAAAAACGTAAGATTTGATTACGCGGGGCTGTTTCGCTGCGAAGGGGAGTGGATACACCCGCGCCGTTGCGAGCGCACGTACGAGATTATTTACGTAACCAAGGGGGAGGTCTATATCAAGGAGGGGGAGCGCGAGTATGCGCTCTTGCCGGGGCAGCTTTTGCTGCTTGCCCCCGACGTGGAGCACGAGGGCACGCGCATCTCGCACGACGTCGGCTTTTATTGGGTGCATTTTTTGGTGCAGGGCGGCGAGCTGCCCTTTACCCGTCGCTTGTTTGACGGGATTGAAAGCCCCTCCCTTTTCAAGGAGCTGTTGCATTTTAACAATCTGCCCGTGGTAAATACCGAGCTTGTCAACGCCATTTTGTTGCATATTTTGGCAGAGCTTTCCTATCGTGCGGAACGTTTTGAGCGCGTTTTCAGCGACCGCGCGGAGCGCATTTACGAGTGGATGCGCATCAACGCAAGCGCAGAGCTGTCGGTAAAGGACGTTGCCGCGCATTTCGGATATTCTGCCGATCACGTGTCGCGCCTTTGTAAGTCCGATTTCGGTGTGGGGGCGCTGGAGCTGATCAATCGCTTTCTTTGCAAGCGCGCAAAGGAGCTGCTTTGCAACACCGACCTTTACGTAAAGGAGATTGCGGCAAGGCTCGGGTTTCCAAACGATAAGGCGTTTATTGCGTTTTTTAAGTATCACGAGCGGTGCTTCCCCTCGGAATTCAGAAACCGCTTTTCGCGCCTTCATATGAACAGCAGATAACGCGGCAGCGCAAAAATCTGCGGCGGAGTGCTTGATTTCCTACTTTAAATATGTTATAATTACTATGTATAACTATAAGTTGGCGGTATTTACTGCAAAGGAGAAGTGTATGAACAGAGTATCAAAGGAGAATTATTATCTTGATATTGCCAAGACCGTGGCGGAGCGCGCGACGTGTCTGCGCCGCAAGTTTGGCGCGATCATCGTTAAAAACGACGTGATCGTTTCGACGGGCTACAACGGTGCGCCCCGCGGCAGACAAAACTGCACCGATCTTGAATTTTGCCAGCGTGAAAAAATGGGAATCCCGCGCGGCGAGCGCTACGAGCTTTGCCGCTCTGTGCACGCCGAGCAAAACGCCATTATCGCCGCCCCCCGTGAGCAGATGCTGGGCGCGACGCTTTACATGGTGTGTGTGTCGCCCGAGGACGGCAGTGTGATCCCCGGCACGAGCAGCTGCATGATGTGCAAGCGCGTGATCCTCAACGCGGGAATTGAAACCGTGGTCGTGCGCGATACCGACACCGAGTACCGCGTGATCAAGGTGTCGGATTGGATCGAAAACGATGATTCGCTTTCGGGCGTGTTGGGGTATTGACCCAATGAAGCGAATATTGACGTTATTGCTTGTCGCGGTGCTCGTTGCCGCGCTTGTCGGCTGTAACGGCGAGGGTGACGTGACAACGGGACACGCCTTTTCGCAGGATGCGGACGGCTTTGGCGTGACCGATACGGTGACGGGCATTCATTACACCGCGCTCTCGCTTTCATTTGAGCCTGCCGTAACGGCAGGGCTTGTCGGTACGTACGTTGACGGTACGTATACGCGCAGCTTTTACGAGGTCAAGGGTCTTGACACCGCGCTGTATATCGCCGACGGTGAAATGGGCGTTTGGTACGCGGGCGAGGTGCCGCCCGACCCGGTAGCGCTCACCGTGACCGATGCGCTCGTTTGCGAGCAGACCGCCTTTAGCCGTGAGCTCTTTCGCTTTTCGTCGGGGTCGGACTCCGAGATGATCGCAAGGATCAGACAGCTGTGGCTTGAGGGCGAGGCTGCGGAGTATCCGCAAACAACGGTTTTGAAAAAACGCACGGTGAAATGGAAGTTCACCGAGCTCGCGAACATATTTTATTGCTTTGATATCGGACTCTTTGAGGAGGGCGCGTTCTTTTACGATAAGATGACGGGGCGTGCCGTTGCCGTTCCCGACGAGCTTGCAAATGAGTTGTTTAAGGAGTAAGTATGACGTTGACACAGGAGATCACCAAATCTCTTTGGCATGGTGCCGAGGGTGAGGCGCGGCGGATACTGTTCGTTTGTACGGGAAATACCTGCCGCTCACCAATGGCGGCGGCAATACTCAATGACATGGCGCGCGAGCGCGGCGTGTGCTCGCTCGGTGCCACGAAAAGCGGACAGGCACGTATCGTTGCCGCGTCGGCGGGGCTTTATGCTCACCATGGCGCACCGATCTCTCGCGAGGCGGTGGATGCCCTTCGTGAAGCGGGTGTTGCGCCCTTGCCCGACAATGATTATACCGCGCACACTGCCGCGACCGTTACCGAGCAAATGATAAAAGAGGCAGATGAGGTGGTGGCGATCAGCGCGTCGCACGCAATGGAGCTGATGATGCGCTTTCCCGAGCATATCTCGAAGATCGTAACACTGCAAAGCGACATTCCCGATCCCTTCGGCCGTGGGCTCGCCGCTTACCGCACGTGCCTTGCGACGCTTTCTTACTGTATCACGCTTCGCTATTTCGGCGGGGAGGAGAGGGTATGACCGTTGCCTTGATGGACAAGACGCACCTTGCCGATGTTGCGGCAATTGAGGCGGAATGCTTTGCCTCGCCTTGGAGCGAGGCGGCGCTGGGGCGCCTTGCCGCCTCCCACGGGTTTGCCGTGGTTGCCATAGAGGACGGCCGTGTCGCCGCGTACGGTGGCATGATGTGTGTGCTTGACGAGGGACAGATCACCAACGTGGCAACAAGCCCCCGCTACCGCCGTCGGGGACTCGCCCGGGCGGTGCTTGCGGAAATGATCAAAATAGCGGGCGAGCGAGGACTTGTCACGCTATCACTTGAGGTGCGTGCCTCAAATACCGCCGCGATCGCGCTTTACGAGGCGTTTGGCTTTCGCGTCGCGGGTACACGAAAAGGCTTTTATACGAATCCGCGCGAGGATGCGCTTGTGATGATTAAGGAGTAATTATGTATATTTTAGGTATGGAGAGCTCGTGCGACGAAACCTCTGCCGCAGTGCTTGAGGCAAAGGACGGGCGCCTTACGGTGCTTTCCAACATTGTGGCTTCGCAGATCGAAACGCACCGTCTTTACGGCGGCGTCGTGCCCGAGATCGCAAGCCGCGCACATATTGAGGCGATCACCTCGATCACCGAGCAGGCGCTTGGTGAAGCGGGCATTACCCCACAGGAGCTTGGTGCCGTTGCGGTGACGGCGTACCCCGGGTTGATCGGGGCGCTTCTCGTGGGTGTGAATTTTGGCAAATCCTTTGCCTTTGCAAACAATATTCCGTTGGTGGCGGTTGACCACATCAAGGCACACGTGGCGGCGGCGTATCTCTCGGATGAAGCATTAAAGCCCCCGTTTCTCGCACTTGTTGTGTCGGGCGGTCACACCTCACTCTTTCATGTGACCGACAAAACCGACTTCCACGTGGTCGGCGCAACGCGCGACGACGCGGCGGGAGAGGCGTTTGACAAGATCGGCCGTGTGATCGGTCTGCCGTACCC
Organism: Eubacteriales bacterium; assembly: GCA_045657225.1. GTDB lineage: Bacteria > Bacillota > Clostridia > Oscillospirales > CAG-272 > Firm-07. The sequence goes on from JAZOSR010000079.1 coordinate 14,897, forward strand.
TGCGGGTGCCGCCATGGACAAGCTTGCCTATGAGGGCGACCCCAATGCCATCAAGCTCCCCTCGCCTGCCATGACCGACGATTCGCTTGATTTTTCCTTCAGCGGTCTTAAGACCGCGGCGCTCAATTACATCAATTCCTGCCGTCAGGCGGGAAAGGAGCCCGTGCGCGCCGATATGGCGGCATCCTTTACTGCCGCAGTGGTGAAGGGAATTGTGAAAAAGACAAGGGAGGCGCTGGTAAAAACCGCGGCACCCACGCTGGTGTTAGCGGGCGGCGTTGCCGCCAATTCGCACCTGCGCGAGGCACTTGCCGAGATGGCACGTGAGATGGGAGTTTCCTTTACCGTGCCGCCTCGCTCGCTTTGCGGCGACAACGGCGCGATGGTCGCGGCGGCGGGATACTTTGAGTATGTGAAGGGCAATTTTGCTGACGTTTATCTCAATGCTTCCGCGGCGGATATGCCGTAGTCTTGGAGCTCACGTATTGGGTTTCCCCGCGATTGTTGTCAAGTGCTTTTTTGAAAAAAGATGAAATTCGGCACTTTAGATAAAGAGTCTTAAATTTGGTGGGAATTCAATTTTCCACAGACTTTTTCCACAGGCTGTGGAAAATTCAAGGCGCGCTTGTATTTATGCGTAAAAATGCTTAAAAATTTGAATCGCGCTTGAAAAATATCGCTTGTCTGGCTATAAATTCGGTAATTTCTGTGGAAAAGCATGCTTAAAATGCGGATAACCCTTTAAAAAAATCGGCTGTGGAAAAGTCGAGGGGACTTTGTTTGGCGGCGCGCGTTTCGCGCCTGCAATGCCGTTATTGATTGTGCAAACCACCGAAATTTGATTTTTTGAAAATAAATATTGAGGACGTTTTATGAAAAAAGAAGCATCGGTTCATATGAGTAAAGAAAGCCTTGCGCATGACGTGAGTCCCGCGGTGATCAAGCGCTTGCCGCGATATTTCCGTTATTTGCGCGAGCTCATCAGGCAAGGCAAGCTGCGCATCAGCTCCTCGGAGCTTTCCGATATGATGCAGGTCACCGCCTCCCAGGTGCGGCAGGATCTCAATTGCTTTGGCGGCTTCGGTCAGCAGGGCTATGGCTATAACGTCAACCACCTTTATGCCAAGATCTGTGAGATCCTTGGCGTTGGCGAGGGGTACGGTGCCGTGGTGATCGGTGCGGGCAACCTCGGGCGCGCGCTTGTGCGCAGTCCGATGTTTGAAAAGCGCGGTGTTAATATTCTTGCTATGTTTGACGTTGACGCTACCATGATCGGCAAGACCGTGGGGGACGTCGCGGTGCATCATATGGATGAGCTTGAGGATTTTTGCGCGCGTTTTCCCGTGGATATCGCCGTGCTTACCCTGCCGAAAAGCGAGGTCAAGACGGCGGCAAAGCGCTTGTTTGACGCGGGCGTGCGTGGCTTTTGGAATTTTACGGGAAGAGCCTGCGGAATCAGTGAAGCCGACGCGGCTGTCGAGAACGTACATATCGGAGATTCGCTCATGACGCTTTGCTACGATCTGCGCCATCGCGCGCAAATGAGCGACGAAGGAGAAAAGGCATGAAATTGACGTTTGTTTATGGAAACGACGTGCTTGTGCTTCCCGCTACGGTGGCGGAGCATATCGAAAAGGCGACCAAGCGCGACCTGCGCGTACTGCTTGCGCTTGCGGCAGAGCCTGCGGCAAGAGAGGATCTGAATGAGGGAGTAAAGCGCGTGGCACAGCGCCTTTCGCTCTCACCCTCGGAGATCGAAAACGCCATTGCCTTTTGGCGCGGCGCCAATATTCTCGCCATACGGGATGAAAAAGAGGATGAGTGTGCGGCAGTCAATACCGCAAGCACCGAAAAGAAGCGCGTTTTACAAAAGGAGCGTAGCCTTGCGCTTTACACGACCGAGGAGCTTGCGGGCGTGATTGAAAATATGGAGGATTTCCCCGCCTTCATCGGGGCGTGTCAGCAGACCTTTGGCAAGATCTTCAACACGGCGGAGGTGCAGATCATCGTTGGCATGCTTGACGATCTTGGCTTTGATGAGGAGTATATTTTGCTCCTGCTTGCCCATTGCGTGCGCATGGAGAAGAAGTCGCTTCGCTATGCCGAGAAAATGGCGTTGCAGCTCTACGACGAGGACGTGACGAGCGCCACGGCACTTGAGGAAAGATTGCGCCGCGTGGAAACGATGGCAACGGCAACGGGCAAGATCCGCGCCATGTTCGGCATTGCGCACCGCACGCTGACCACCAAGGAAAAGACCATGATCGAGCGCTGGGTGTGCGTGATGAATTACGATATTGCGGTCATACAGATGGCGTACGAAAGCACGGTCAATGCCATCAACGAGGCATCTATTGCGTATGCCAACACGATCCTTGAGCGCTGGTATGCCGAGGGCTTGAAAACGACCGAGGACGTGGAACGTGCCATGCAGGCATATAAACGCGAAAAGCGCGGTGGCAGCAGCTTTGATCTTGACGATTTCATTGGCGCGGCACTGAAAAATACATACGGAGAATCATAACATGGGATACAATCAAGAAAACTATAAGCGCGTGTGCGAGGCGTACCGCTATAAATATCGCGAGGCGTATGCCATAGCCGAGCAGCGCACGTTGGAGATCCATGCCAAATCTCCCGAAATTGCCGCCATTGACAGGCAGCTGCGTGCAACGGGTGCAGAGGTGGCGCTTGCCGTGATCGGTATGGGGACGGAATATAAAGCCAAGCTTGCCGAGGTGCGCGAGAAAAACGCTCACCTGCAGGCAGAGCGCGAAAGGCTGTTGGTGGCGCTTGGCTACCCAAAGGACTATACCCTGCCGCCCTATGAGTGTCCAAAATGCCGCGATTCGGGGTACGTTGATACCGTGATGTGCGATTGCATGCGTCGCGAGCTTGTGCTTGCCGCTTACGAGTCCTCGGGGCTTGGCGAGCTGATGCGCACCCAATCCTTTGATAGCTTTGATCTTTCCTATTACGATGAAAAATCGGGTGACCGCGAGCGCATGAAGCGCAATTTTGATATGCTTCGTGAATATGCCGAGAGCTTTCACGAGAAATCGGATAATCTGTTGCTTTGCGGGGGAACGGGTCTTGGTAAGACCCATTTGTCAACCTCCATCGCACGCCTTGTGATCGAGCGCGGCTTTGACGTTTACTACACCTGCGCCATCAATATGTTTGCCGATTTCAGTGAGGCAAGATTTGGGCAGGGCGCGGAGCGCGCGGCGGCAGACCCCGTGCGTTATACCAACTGTGATCTTCTGATCATTGACGATCTTGGTACCGAAACGACCAATCAGTTTACGATCTCCTGCCTTTATTCGGTGATCAATAACCGTATGAATTTGAAGCGCCCGACAATTATTAATACCAATCTTTCGGGCAAGGAGCTGCAATCGCGCTATACCGACCGCATTACCAGCCGTATTTTTGGCGAATACAAGCCCCTTTTGTTTGCGGGGACTGATGTGCGACGTCAAAAATTGGCAAAAAAGAAGTAAGCATCTTGTGTATATAAAAAATGGGACACGCACAAAATAAGCGTGTCCTATTTTTATGGAAAGGTGAGAGAACGATGAGTGGTGTAAAGGAAAAAATTACCGAGGAAAGCTTCCTCGGTGCGATATATAAAAATACCAAGATGGGCGCGGATGCGATCATTAACCTGCTGCCTAAGGTAAAAAACGACTCACTGAGAAGCGATATGACAACACAGCTTGACGGCTATGAAAAATACGCGGCACGTGCCGAGGAGGCGCTGATGATGCGCGGCGTGAAGGCAAAGGAAGAGAATTTGCTCACGCGTATGTCGGCGCGTATGGGGATCGCGACAAGGACCATGATGGATGCGAGCACGGGGCATATTGCCGAGCTGATGATCGACGGCTCGAATATGGGGATTACCGACACGACCAAGCTCCTTAACAACTACGATACAAGCGATAGCGATGCTGTGCGGCTTGCAAAGGACGTGGTGCGATTTGAGGAGCGAAATCTTGAAATGATGAAGCGGTATTTATAAAAGAAAGGGCGTTGCCGCGGCAACGCCCTTTTTTGTATTGTGTCAGATCTTTTTGATCAGACCCTTTTCGATCAGACTCTCGGTGGTTTCATATTCCATGAAGAATTTCTGCGCCTCGTACTTGGGGTTAGCTGCAAGCTCGTGCTTTTCGGCAAGTGCCTCGATCAGCTCAAGGCCCCATTTAACACTGCGCTTGGAGGTCAGGCGCAATCTGCAGGGAACGGTTTCGTACTTCTTGGAGGTGCTGACGTCCGTGAGGTTGTATTTGGACTCCTCAAACTGTGCGGGATTGAGGGCAAGGAACAGACAAAGCGTTTTACCGCGAATGGCGAACTTTGCAAGAGGCGTGTGACCCGTCTTGAAGGATTCGTAACCAAAGCTGGTGCGCGCGCTGACCTTTTTGTAGGAAAGAAGGGCGTTTTTCAACGCCTCGTAGCGCTCCTGCACGTCGGCGGGTGCCTGGATCATGCGAGCGGTAAAGGACTTCTTGTAGGTGGAATAAACGACGTTGCCGTTGGCGTCGGTTTCGCTCAGTACCAGACGGTCGGAATCGTTATTTGCGACCGAAACAGCTTCGCCGATAGACATGGATTCCTCCACAACGGGAGCCTCCTCGACAGCAGGAGCCTCCTCAACAGCAGGAGCCTCCTCAACAGCAGGCGCTTCCTCGACAACAGGAGCTTCCTCCACAACAGGCGCTTCCTCGACAACAGGAGTTTCCTCCACAACGGGAGCTTCCTCAACAACAGGAGCTTCGGGAGCAACAGGAGCTTCCTCCACAGCAGGAGCCTCCTCGACAGCGGGAGCTTCCTCCACGACAGGCGCTTCCTCGACAACAGGAGTTTCGGGAGCAACAGGAGCTTCCTCGACAACAGGAGCTTCGGGAGCAACAGGAGCTTCCTCTACAACAGGAGCTTCCTCAACAGCGGGAGCTTCCTCAACAACAGGAGCCTCCTCCACAACAGGAGCTGCTTTGGGGGCGGGAGCGGGCTTTGCCTTGGTGGGATATTTTGCCGCTTTTGCCGCCTTCAGACGCTTGTTTTGCTTGGTGATCGATACGATAAAGGTGATAAGAGCAATGAGAAAGGCAGCCGCTGCGATGCAAAGGAAAATGAACTGTCTATCGGTAATCAGACCGATGCCGGGGAAAATAGGGAGAATGGCATAGTGCTTGACGTGCGTTTTAAGTACCTTGGCGCGCGTAGCGGTGATAACAAAGAGGATCAAAGCCGCGGCGAACAGGATACCGATAAGCACCCAGCTGCCGTACGCGATCTTGACAACGTCGATGTTGCCGTCTTTTTCTTGCACGACATATTTAACACCGAGCAGGTCATGCTTGATGGTGAATTTGTCAAGGGAAGCGCCCTTTACAACGACGGCATCCTCATTTGCGGAAATATCCCAGCCGCAGTGGATTGTGGTTTTGGTGTCGCCGGTATAAGAAATAGGGGCATCTTTGGCACCGTCATTTGCAATTAAGGTGTTGGCATGGGCAAGGTAGATCTGACCCACACTGGGAGTTCCGGAAAGATAGAGCGTGCCCGTTCCTTCATTTCTGATCGGTATTAAAGGCGTTTTTTCGGTTTGGGTTGAAATAGCAGCAACGTGTACGTTTGAAAAAAGCTTGGCATTTCCACCACTCATCGTGATAGTGTTGCAGCCGGTACCGTAGATCAAAGACGCTTTGGTGTTTGTGTTAATAAAAGATACCGTACCAATTGATATCGTAAGGGGATGTTCCAACAAAAGTCTAAAACCATTCAGGTTAAAGGTGTAAGAGCCGACAGTGCCGATTTCATGATTAAGGATATCGCTATCGCAGATGTCTCTCAAAATTTTGATGGTAGCGCCGTCGTGCGTTTGCGCGTAGGTAAGCGCATCTTGGAATTTGGCAAAGGATTTCGTTTCTGTGCCGACGGTAACCTCTGCGGCGTCGGTTGCGGCGAAGGCGGGGATGCTGAGTGTGAAAACGAAGGTCAGCATCAGGCATAGGGTGAGCAGGCATACGAGAACTTTTTTCATGTTTGTGTGTCCCTCCAACCAATAAATTAACTGTTGTAAGCTGCCCAAACAAGTACCGTTAAGGGGCATTTTTCACAACCGTTTAATTTATTATAACATATCTAAAATAAAAACGGAAGATATTTTTATAAAAAAATTGTTATTTTTGGAGAAATTTTTTAAAAAAGGCATAAAAATGCGGCAAATTTACCCTTTTGGGGCGTTTTTTGGGCAAAAATTTTCAAAAAAGCACTCAAAAAAAGAGATCAAATGCGCACGGATCGCGTATTAAAACAGAAAAACCCATGCAATGGTGTAGAAATAAGCAATACTTCGCACACTGCATGGGTGTTATTCATTTTTGGAAGCCGTGGATGAAGCCGTTCGTGTCTGCGGTGCAAATGTCGCCGCCGATCACGCGCCCCCTCCAAACGAACAAATTGGCGAAAACCGTTCCCTCGTAGCCCTCGTAATTGGTGACGGTATAGGTGTAACGCTCTACCGTTTTGCCGGAAAATTTCGAAAGGTCTAAGTTTTGCTGTTTTTGCAGCTCGTTGTAGGTGGAAAATACCTTGTCAAAGGTGGTGGGGATCTTGACGGTCGTGGCTTCTGTCGGCTCCGCCTCTACTTGCCATCCGAATGAGGCGAGAAATCCTATGCGGTCCTCGTTTGTTTTGATTTTTTCATAAGAAATATGATTTACGTCCTCGCCAACGGCAGCGGCGGCGGGCTGCAGCTGCGGCACGAAGGCGATCAGCATCACAAGCGCAACGAGCGCGACACAAACCACGCCGACAAATCGCACCGTACCGGCACGCATTGAATAGATAAACATAACAATCCTCCTTGTTGGGGTTTGTTTTACTATATGTGCCGTGAGGGGAAACTATGACGGGGTTGAGCGTTTGTGAAAAATAAAACTGCTTTCGCTTACCCCAAAAGGATAAAGGAAAGCAGTGATCAAAAAATAAATTACAGTGTGTTTTTTTGGTCTGCGCAAATCCGCAACCATAAAGGAGGGCTGTTTAGTTTGATGCAGAAGCCGTGATCTCGGCACGGGAGCTGTATTTAATACATTGCGTGCCGAGAGCGCGGGAAAAAAACACACATAAATGAAATCCGCAAAGCGGATTTCTACCTTAAAAAATCATGCTAAAAAAATAAAACTGCTTTCCCTTACCCCAAAAGGATAAAGGAAAGCGGTTATTTAAGTTGTGCTTAAAAGTGTGTTTTTGTTCTACGCTAAATAACGCAGTTCTTAATATTGT
>JAZOSR010000080.1:0-4448 GCA_045657225.1 Eubacteriales bacterium
CAACAGTCCTGCGGCACTTTTGTTTATGTAACTATTTTACGAAACCATGTTAAACTCGCGGAAAAAGAGCAAGCGGTGTACGATAGGGCTGTAAGTCGGATCGTAGCCATGTCGTGCTGTGGGCCAAGGGGTTGGTTTTCCTAATTGTCTTCCTAAGACCGCTTGGCCTCCGACTTCAACAGTCCTGCGGCACTTTTGTTTATGTAACTATTTTACGAAACCATGTTAAACTCGCGGAAAAAGAGCAAGCGGTGTACGATAGGGCTGTGGGATTTGGCACAGCTCCCCCAACGCGGAAAAAGAGCAAACAAGACGCACGCAACTATTATAACAACGCCCAAAATAAGAAGCCCGACAAGGCGTACCACAGAAAGCAAGGCGCAGGCGTAGTTACCTACGTCAAGCCGCTTTCGCGGAACAACGCTGTCGGGCGTCACTTATTTTGGGCGTTTAATTTTCCCAGTTGTGGTAAACGTCCATGACATCATCATCCTCTTCGAGCATGTCAATGAGAAGACCCATGAATTTGATATCGTCGTCGGAGGTGAGGGTAACGGTGTTAGAGGGGATCTTGTCGGGCTCGGCAGAGAGAATGGGATATCCTGCGCCCTCAATTGCCTCCTTGACGGCGTAGAGATCGTCAACCTCGGTATAGATCTCAAACACGCCCTCGCCTGCGGCGAAGTCCTCCGCGCCGTTTTCGAGCGCGGTTTCCATCAGCTTATCCTCGTCAATGTCGCCGTCCTCGTTGTTAACGATGATCACGCCCTTATCCTCAAAAAGGAAGGACACGCAACCCGAGGTACCCATGTTACCGTGGTACTTGTTAAAGTAGGAGCGCACGTTGCCTGCGGTACGGTTGCGGTTGTCGGTGGTGGTCTTGACGATCACGGCAACGCCGCCGGGACCGTAGCCCTCATAGGTGATCTCCTCGTAATCCTCGCCCGTCGAGCCCATTGCCTTTTTGATAATGCGGTCAATGTTGTCGTTGGGGACGTTGTTGGATTTTGCCTTTTGAATAAGGTCGCGCAGCTTGGAGTTCGAGGTGGGGTCACCGCCGCCTGCCTTTACGGCAACGGCGATCTCCTTGCCGATCTTGGTAAAGACCTTCGCCTTTTGCGCGTCGGTCTTCTCTTTTTTGTGCTTAATATTCGCCCATTTGCTATGTCCTGACATATTTCGTATCTCCTTGTATGTTTGTGGTTAAATTTTTTCCATGGTCTTCAGGCAAATCAGCGGGAACGCATTGCCAAGCACCACGTTGGTAGCGCGCGTGAGCTCCACGCGCGTCGCGCGAACGGCAGGATCCTCTGCCGACAGAATCTGACAGTTGTGGTAGAAGCGGTTGAACGCCGCCGCTACGTCAAGAATATAGCGCGTGATGACCGAGGGCTCGAAGTCTGCGATCGCCTGCGCCACCTTTTCGGGGAATCTCGAAAGGACCTTCAGAAGCGAAGCCTCGTCGGGCGCGGTAATGGCAAGCTCACCGCTCACGCCGCCCTCTGCACGGCGCAGAATCGAGCAGGTGCGCGCGTAGGTGTACTGCGCGTAGGGGCCCGTGTTGCCGTCAAAGTTCAGGGCATCCTCCATGACGAAATTGATATCCTTGATGCGGCTGTTTGAGAGGTAGTAGAAGACAATTGCGCCAACGCCCACTGCCTCGGCAACCTCCGCCTTGTTTTCAATGTTGGGATTTTTCTCCTCCATAATGGCACCGACCTCGTCGATCGCGGCGCGGAAGAGGTCCTTTAAGAGCACCACGTTACCCGTGCGGGTGGCGAGCTTCGCGCCGTTGATGCTGACCGTACCGTAGGGCACGTGCACCAGCTTGTCGTGCCAATCGTAGCCCATCAGCTCCACGACCTTGAACCACTGCGCAAAGTGCAGGCTCTGTCCCGCGGACGTGACGTAGATCGCCTTGTCAAAGTCGTAAGTGCCCTTACGGTAAACAGCGGCGGCAATGTCACGTGTCGGGTAAAGGGTCGAGCCGTCGCGCTTGAGGATCAGGCACGGAGGCATGTTATACTCCGCAAGATCTACGATCGAAGCGCCGTCGTCGATCTTAAGAAGCCCCTTATCGCGCAGCTTTTGTACCTCGGCGGGCATCTTGTCGGTATAAAAGCTCTCGCCCTTATAGCTGTCAAAGGTAATGCCAAGCTGCTTGTAGGTTTTTTCGTATTCGGCAAGGCTGATGTCGATAAACCAGCGCCAGAGGGCAAGGTTTTCCTCGTCACCAAGCTCAAGCTTGTGGAACTCGGCACGGGCCGCGTCGCCAAGCGCGGGATCGGCGGGAATGCCTTTTTCCTCACTCCCTGAGATTGCGTTGTTGATCATGACGTAAAGCTCAACGAGCTTGTCAATGCCGCCCTCTTCGATCATTTCCTTGTTGCCCCACTTCTTGTAGGCAACGATCAGCTTGCCGAACTGCGTGCCCCAGTCACCAAGATAGTTGATGCCAACGCACTTGTAGCCGACAAACTCATGAAGCTTTTTAAGGGAGTGACCGATCACGGTCGTGCCAAGGTGCCCGATGTGAAAGGGCTTGGCAACGTTGGGGGAGGAATAGTCAAGCACCACGGTCTTGCCCTCGCCCTCGCTCGATGCGCCGTACGAAGCACCCTTTTCAAGAATGCCCGAAAGCACCTCTCCCACGAGATATTCGTTTGAAAGCTTGATATTCAAATACCCATTCACCGCCTCTGCCTTGGCAATGGCAGGTGTGCCCGAAAGAGAGTCGGCAAGCGTTGCCGCTATTGCCACGGGCGAGCGGCGCAGGGTGCGCGAGAGCTTAAAGCAAGGGAGCGCGAGGTCGCCCATCGCCTCGTCGGGCGGATATTCAAGCATTGCGACAAGGTCAGCCGCCGCGGGTACCTCGGGCACACCGAGCGCACCGATCCCCTCTTGTAATTTTTCTGCAATTTGTAATTTAATCGTCTGCATATCTATCCTCTTTTTGTCAATTCCTGTTTCTAACCGATATATTATACACTAATTTTTTGCGAATTGCAAGCCCTATTTATTCAGCACCCGCAACCGAGATGCCACGCACCAACAGTGCAGGGGCGGCGGTCATGGAAAAGCCGCAAATGCCGTGCTCAACCTTACTGCCGACTGCCTCAACCTGCTTTAAGAGCTCGTAGAAGTTACCCGCAACGGTAAAGCCGCGCACAGCGCCCGCCCTTTTGCCGTCCTTTACGAGAAATCCCGCGCTCTCGATCGAAAAGTCACCCGTCACGGCGTCACAACCCGAATGGAGGCCCTTGAGCTCGGTAATATACACACCGTCGCCAAGCTTACAAAGCAGCTCGTCAAGCGTGTATTCGCCGGGGGCGACAAGGCGACAAAACGAGCCAACCGATACGGGATCGGCATACGAGCCGCGGCTCGCGTTGCCCGTGGTCTTCTTGCCCGCCTTTTTGGCGGTGGTCAGGTCGTAAAGCAGCGTCTTCAGGACACCGTTTTCAACAAGCGCCTTTTTGTAGGTGGGCACGCCCTCTGCATCAAAGGGCATTTGCATGGTATTTTCTCCGTAAAAGGGGTCATCGTAAATCGAAAGGCAGGACGAAGCGATCTCACTGCCCTCCTTGCCCGCCAACAAAGAAAGTCCAAGCAACGCACTTTTTCCGCTGAAAATACTACCGTAGGCGGAGAGGAGCGAGCGTACCTGCTTTGCGGAAAACACAACGTCGTATTTCCCCGTCGCAAGCGGCGCGCCGCCAAGCTTGGCAAGCGCTTCCTCAACTGCCTCGGCGGCAATATTTTCCCCTGCCTCCACCACATTGGCGGTAGCGGTGCCGTAGCTTGCCTCGCCCTCTTTTTCAACCACCGCCTCGGCGTAAGCGTATTGCATGGCGGCGGTGTGGGAAAGTGAGAGCCCCTTTGAGTTGGCAAGCGAAACCGTGACCGCGGCAGCACCCGCGGCACTTTCCGTGCCCTTTGTCACCAGCTCCGAGGCGGCATACATTTTCTCCTGCAAGCCAAGCGCCGCACGGCGAAGCGTGGCGGCATCGGGCATAGCGGGTGCCGTCACCGTCGGCTGCTCGTACACGTCGCCCGCCTGTGGTGCGTAAAGGATCGGCTCCTCATCAACGTCAACGAGCGGCGCGTTTGCCACCGCGCGCGCCACAAGCGCGCGAAGCTCACTCTCCTCAAAGCATTCGGTCGCGGCGCTGCCAATGCGACCGTCAACAACGGCACGGAAGGAAACACCGCCCGCCGTACCAAAGGAGGAGGCGTTCGACTCGCGATTGAGGGCATCGGCAGAAAGGTCTGTTGCCATACGGTAATACACGTCGTATTCGGCAAGTCCCCTCGCTTTTGCTTCATCAAAAAGGATCTGTTTGATCAGTTCAAATTTCATGAGCGACCTCCTACCGTGATCTTGCGCACGCGAATGAGGGGCTGACCGACGTCGGTGGGGACACTGCCGCTCGACGAGCCGCAAACGC
>JAZOSR010000081.1:0-14908 GCA_045657225.1 Eubacteriales bacterium
CGTGCCTCCCGTGCCCGTCAAAGGCGCCCCAAGCCGATCCCTTCCCATCGCACTCGCCAAAAAGCCCTCCCCGTGGTTCACCCGCCCCGACAAAAGCCTGCGCACAGTCGCCTCAAACGCAGGATCCTGCGTTTTGGGATACGGACTTTTCTTGCGCCAGAGCACACGGTCGGGTAAATATCCTCTCATTGCATGGCGCAAAAGCGATTTTTCCACGCCGCTTTCAAATTTATATTCCCACGGCAAATTGAAGACGTACTCGAGAATACGGTGATCGGCAAAGGGCACGCGCACCTCGACCGAGCGATACATACTCATGCGATCCTTGCGCGCGAGCAGATTTGCCATAAAATATCGCGTTGAAAGCCAGGTTGCCTGCCGCGAAAGACGCATATCCGAGCTCTCGCCCTCCAATACGGGGCATGCACGCAACGCATCGCGATATACCTCATTCATATACGCAAGTCCACGCTTGGCATGCACAATATTTTCATCAAAAAGCCCGATGCGGGTATGGGGATCGTGCTGCCACGGAAAAAAATCCCGCGCAAGCATCTCCGCGCGGTAAAACCACGGATAGCCGCCAAAGATCTCATCGGAGCACTCGCCCGACAAAACCACCGTATGCCGCTTTTTGATCTCGCCGCAAAAATAAAGAAGCGAGGAATCGATATCGGCTTGCCCCGGCATATCACGCGCCAGCACCGCTTCAAAAAGCAGCTCTGCAACTTTGGCGGTCGATGCCGTGAGAACACTGTGCGCCGTCCCAAGCTCCGCAGCAAGCGCGCCCGCATACGCCTCGTCACGCTCGGGCAAGAAAGAATCGGACTTGAAATACTCGCCGTTGTTTTCATATTCAAACGAATACGTATCAAGGCGTTTTCCTTCCCCCATCATTGCCCTGCTTGCCACTGCCGCGATCGCCGAGGAATCAAGCCCGCCCGACAAAAGCACGGCAAGGGGCACGTCGCTTTTCAGTTGTCTTTCCACCGCATCGACAAACAGCGTGCGCACCCGATCGATCGCCTCTTCTCTTGTATCGTGGCATTCAAGCGCCCGCAGCTCCCAATAGGAAAACTCTTTGAAGCCGTTTTCGTCAAGAGTCATCGCACATCCCGGCAAAAGCTCCTTCACGTGCTTGAAAACGCTCTGCCCCGGGATCGTGACGGGGGAAAGATAAAGGAGCTGCCAGAGCCCCACCTCGTCAACCTCGCGCGGGATCTCCTCGTGCGCGAGGAGCGCCTTGATTTCCGACGCAAAATAAAAACGATCGCCAACGGTAGCGTAAAAAAGGGGTTTTACCCCCAGACGGTCGCGGGCAAAAAAGACCCTTTTCCCCTCCTCGTCGTGCACGGCAAAGGCGAAAATGCCGTTGAGGTGGCAGGGCGCCTGCTCACCGTAAATGATATAGCTCCAAAGCACCGTTTCGGTATCACATGAGGTGGAAAACGAGGCACCCTGCCCCAGAAGCTCCCGCCGCAGCTCATCCGAATTATAGATCTCGCCGTTGTAAACGATCGTATAACGCCGCCCCCGAAAGCTCGCGCTCATCGGCTGTGCGCCGCCCGCCACGTCCATCACGGCAAGGCGGTTATGACAAAAGCAAACACCGCCGACAGCGTGCATACCGTGACCGTCGGGGCCGCGCCGTCGCATCGTATCCCCTGCGCGCTTCGCCTTCTCTTTTTCGGCACAGCACAGATCGTTAAAATCAACATAGCCGTTAACAGAACACATAATCTCACCTCACTACAGATTATGAGCGAGGCAGCGGCACGGTGCATACTCTGTTCTTGAAGGCGATCTTTGAGGCGCCTTTATTTCAGGTGAGGAGTTGTTTTTATGAAGATTGTGCTCTTAAGACCGCCCGCGCTGATCGCGCCGATATTGCGCCGCTTTTTTGGCGTGAAAAAGATTCGCTAAAAAGAGCGCTCCGCTGTGCGGAGCGCTCTTTTTATCTGCTTTCAATAATGTATATTCCGCCCTTTCGCACCTCAATAAGTGCGCAGTTACCCGTGATCTCGTTGCTGACGGCAAACTGACACTCGCGCGTGAGCTTTGCGTTGTCAAGCGGATATTTGCATCCGCGCACCGTCACGCCCTTGGCGATCTCATCGGCGACAAGCAGGGATATATACGGGAAATCGCTCCTTGCAACAAGCGCGCCCGTATTGCGGATAAAGCGCGCGCGGTTGCGCCCGTCGGTCATCACGGCAGGCACGCGGAGCATAAAGAGCCGCTCAAGCAGAGCAAGGTTGGAAAGCGTGTGGTCAAGGCGCCCCGAAAGACCGCCGATCACCACAATGTCATCTGCACCGCGCGAAAGCGCGAGATCGACCGCAAGCTGCGTATCGGTGCGATCCTTTTCGGCAGGCACCTGCAAAATCTCCTCCGCGGGCGGTAATTCCCCCTTGCCGATCGAATCAAAATCGCCGAGCAGGATAGCGGGTGTCACGCCAAGCGCCGCGGCGTTATGCCAGCCGCAATCGGCGGCGATCGTCAGAGCGTCCCTGTCCGGCTTCTCCTTGATAAAGGGCGGATCGATCTCGCCCCCAACGTAAATGTAAGCACGCATTATTTTTTGCTCCAATCATGCTTGTTTTTGAGTGCCTCGTACATGGCAAGGAACCCTTGGTGACGCGAGGGTGCGATCTTGCCTGCCTTAACGGCATCAAGAATGGCACAGCCCTCCTCCTTGGTGTGCGTGCATTTGGTATAGCGACAAGCGCCTATGTAGGGCAGGAACTCACGCATCGCAAGGGGAAGATCCTCTTTTTTAAAGAAATCAAAGCGGACGAAATCAAGCATACTAAAGCCGGGAGTATCGGCAACAAAGCCGCCCGACACGGGATAAAGCTCAACGCGCCTTGTGGTGTGCTTGCCGCGCGCGATCTTGGCGCTGATCTCACCCGTTACAAGACCGAGCGAGGGGTAAAGCGCGTTCATTAGTGTAGATTTGCCAACACCCGAAGCACCCGCAAACGCGGCAACACGTCCCCCGAGATTTTTATCTATCCACGCGCGCAGCTCCTCAACGCCGTCGCTCCTCGCCGCCGAGAGCGAAAAGACCGTAAAGCCCGCACGACGGTAGATCTCCTCAAGCTCCGCCGCGCGGTCGGGATCAACGTCGGATTTGCAAATAACGGGCACGGGCTCAATGCCGTTGTGCTCGGCAATGGCGATCAGCTTATCAATGGTTTCGGTGACGGGCGCCGGCTTTGCCGCCGCAAAGGTGATAAACAAAATACCGAGATTTGCCATAGGCGGGCGGATCAGTGCATTTGCACGGGGCAGGATCTCCTCGATCACCACACCGCCGCCGTCGTCATTTTTCGGCGGCACGGGTGCTTGATAACGTGCCACCGCACTGTCGTCGTATTGCACGCGCACACGGTCGCCGACCAGCGGCGACACGCCCTCGTGCCTGAAATTGCCCTTGGCGCGCGATGCGACCACGCGCCCCGAAAGGAGGGTATCGCCCTTGTCAAGCAAAATTTCATAAAGTCCGCCAACGCCGCGCACAATGCGCCCGTTTTCCTCGTAGGTCATAGCACCTCTCCTTTCTAAAAAATAAATTTGATGACACTGCCAAGCAGCCCCGTTGCCCACAGTGAAAGGACCGTCACGGCAAGGAGCACCGCGAGCGCGATGGCATTGATGAAAAGCAGTCTTTTCACGGTCAGCCTTTCCGCGCGCTCGGTTGTTTTCTTATCCTTCAAGGCGATCTCTCCTTTTTGGTTGATATCGCCTTTATTTTGCCCCGTATGGCACTTTTTTATGTTTGCTTCGCATCTTGACGGCGCAGCTGACCGCAAGAAGCATTGATATCAGCACCGAGCGTGCGACGCACGGTGGCACGAATGCCGTTTTCCTCAAGCACGGCGGCAAAGCGCGACACAGCGCGGCGATCCGCGCGGCAAAAGCCGGTTTCCTCAACCTCGTTGACGGGAATGAGGTTGACGTGGATCGGCATGGTTGCCGTGCGCGTGCGAAGCGTCCGATTAAGCACCGTAGCGAGGCGTTTTGCCGCCTCGGGCGAATCGTTCTTACCCGCAATGAGGGTATATTCAAAGGAAATACGTCTGCCCGTTTTTTCAAAATAGCGCTTGCATGCCGAGAGCAGGTCGGCAACACCCCATCTCTTATTTACGGGCATAATGGCACTGCGCGTTTCATCATCTGCCGCGTGCAGGGAGATCGAAAGCGTAATGGGAAGCTCAAGCGCCGCCAGCTCGTCGATCTTCGGCACGATACCGCAGGTCGAAAGCGAGATATGGCGGAAGCCGATATTCAGACCCTTTTCGTGGTTGACCAGCCTCAAAAAGCGTACCACGTGATCAAAATTATCAAGCGGCTCGCCGATGCCCATCATCACCACGCCGTCAATGCGCTCACCAAGATCGCGCGCGGCGGCAATGATCTGCCCCAAAAGCTCGCCCGCGGTGAGGTTACGCACCCTACCGCCGATCGTGGAGGCACAGAATTTGCACCCCATTGCACACCCAACCTGGCTGGAAATGCAGATCGTGGTGCCGTGCTCATAGCGCATCACCACGCTCTCAACACAGTTGCCGTCGGCAAGCTCAAACAAATATTTGACCGTACCGTCAAGCGCGGATACCAACCGCCGCTTCACGCTTGGCAGGTGGTAGGAAAACGCCGTATTCAGTTTTTCGCGTGTCGCCTTTCCGATGTTCGTCATTTCCTCGGGCGTGCGACCGCGGTGCAGTTGGGTAAAGATCTGCTCCGCGCGGTAGCGCGGCTCACCCTGCTCGGTCAGCGCGGCGGTGAGCTCCTCGAGCGACAGTGCCAGCAATTCCTGTTTCATAACCACCTCGGGGACAAGTCAGCTTGTCCTTTTTGTTAATTTTGCAATGAAAAATCCGTCCGTTCCGTTACGGTCGGGTGTAAGCGTCACCATACCGCTCCCCACCTCAAGCTCGCCTACCGTAAGGGGCGTTAGTGAAAATTCGGGGTGTGCGGCGAGAAACGCCGTGACCTGCTCCTCGTTTTCAGGGGGCAAAAGCGTGCAGGTCGAATAGACCAAAACACCGCCATCCTTGACAAGCGACGCGGCGGCAGAGAGTATATCCGCTTGTACCGGCAAAAGTCCCTTTGCCTCGTCTATGTTCTTGTAGCGGATGTCGGGCTTTTTGGCAAGCACGCCAAAGCCCGAGCAGGGCACGTCACAGATCACACGGTCAAAGGTGCCGTGCGTTTCGGGCGTGGCATGGCGCGCATCACCTGCCGCCGCCGTCAGCACCGTAATGCCGAGGCGCGAGGCACCGTCACGAATGAGGGAGAGCTTGTTTTCGTGGAGGTCAAAGCTCTTGACCTCACCCTCGTTTTTAAGGTCGAGCGCGGCACCAAAGGATTTGGAGCCGGGAGCGGCGCAAAGATCGAGCACGCGCATACCGGGTCGCACATCAAGTGCTGCCACCGCGATCTGCGATGCCTCGTCCTGCACGAAGCAAAGACCATCGGCAATCAGAGAATGCAGCATAGCTCCGTTTGGCAAATGGACGCCAAACGGGGCGTTTTTCGTGGGGGTTGCGCCCTCCACCCGCCGCAAAAGCTCCTCTCTTGACAGCGAGAGCGTATTGACACGCACGGTAAGGGGCGGGCGCTCTGAAAACGCCGCCAAAATCGATTCCGCGCGCTCGTATCCGAAAATATCCGAGAAAACCTCTGCCGTACGCTCAGGCACCGAGTAGCAAACACCAAGATAGCGCGTCGGCTCGGTGGCGGCATCGGGCAAGGGGATCCTCTTGCCGCTACGGCAAAAGCTACGCAAAATAGCATTGACAAAGCCCTTGGTGCGGCGCGGGGTCATCTCAACCGCCTCGTTGATGGCGGCATGATCGGGAATACGGGAAAGATAGATCAGCTGGTAAAGTGCCACGCGGAGTGTCATACGCACGCCGCGCTCAATGGCAGAGGGCGAGGTAGTAGCAAGCCCATCGATCACGGCATCAAGCGTGATGCGGCGCTCCACAACACCGTAAACAAGGGTCGTTAAGAGCGCGCGATCCTCGCGCGAAAGCTCACCCGCGCGAGAGAGTGCCGTGTCAAGTGCACGGTCGGCATACTGTCCTGCCGCTTCAATACGCAAGAGAAGATCTCTTGCCGCAACGCGCACCGTCATTAGTTTCGGCGGGAGTGGCTACCCGCAATCAAAAGCAAGCGCAAAAGGCTAAGAAGCCCCACGGCAAGTGCCGCGACGTAGGTGAGCGCCGCCGCCGTTAACACCTTTCTCGTGCCCTTCAGCTCACTGTCGGACATCGTACCCGACCCCGCAAGGCAACGCATGGCGCGACGGCTTGCGTTAAACTCAACGGGCAGGGTCACAAGCTGAAAAAGAACCGCCAGCGAATAAGCGGCAATTCCCGCGAACATCAACCATTCACCCACAAACGGGGAGGAATAAGACAACAAAATGCCGATCAGCAAGAGGGGCATGGCAAGGCTTGAGCCGATGTTGCAAACAGGCACCATTGCCATACGAAGCTTTAAGGGGAAATAGGCTCTGCCGTGCTGCAGGGCGTGCCCCGCCTCATGTGCCGCCACGCCGACAGCGGCGGCATGATTGCCGTGATAAGAGGACTGCGAGAGGCGAAGCACCCGCGAGCGGGGATCGTAATGATCCGAAAGCTCACCGGGGATCACCTCTATGCGAACGTCGTGAAGCCCGTTGCTATCAAGAATGCGGCGCGCGACCGCGCCGCCCGTCATGCCGCGGCGCAGTACCACGGAGGACGCCGCGCGATAAGAGGAGCGCACCTTATACTGCGCCCACAAGGAAAGAACAAATCCCGGCAGTACAATTAAAAGCGTCCAGTCCCACCAGAAAAATCCAAACATAGTAAATTCCTTTCTAAATTACAAGCAACGCCGCATTGCGCCGCTTACCTTTTAGCAATTTATTAAGCGCAAAGAAGCAAGCAAGGCAATGGCGCTCTAAAACGCAAGAATGCGTTTTGGAAAGATTTGCAATGCAAATCTTTCGACTTAAATGTGCAGACGCAGGCGAACTTTTGCGTTCGTCAAGATTGCACATGCGGAGCAACGCCGCATTGCGCCGCTTATTTGTGCATAGCCGCAAGGGAATCGAACGCATAAGGTTTTAAAAGATGTATTTCCTCCAATACGTCACCGAATTTTTCTTAAATATCCGCATATTCTGCAAAAAATTCGGCTTGTCTTGTAAAAAATCCATTCTTTTAAAACTGCAAGCACCCTACGGCAAGAAAATTTTTAATGAATTTTTGTGCGGTGGGGTGCAGAAAAGTGTGGACTTTTCAAAGCACGCCACGCGAAAAGACACAAAAATTTACTGCCGCAGGGCTTGTGTGTTCGACTCCCTTACGGCTAAGAGAGTATGTCGCCCTCAAACAGTCGCCTACCGCGCAAATACTCCGCGGCATTCATGCGCCCCTTCCCCTCGGGAAGCAGACGGTGTACCTCAATACTGCCCTTGCCACACGCGATCTCAAGGCTGTTACCAACCGACAAGACCGTGCCGGGCGCGGCGAGCACGCCGTCTTCCCTTTTGACCGTGGTCTTGATGAGCTTCAGAAGCTTACCGTCCGGTGTGTGCGTAAAGGCAAGCGGCACGGGAGAAAGTCCGCGCACAAGGTTGTGGACCTCGCACGCCGTGCGCGTAAAATCGATCAGGCAATCCGCCTTGGTGATCTTGGCGGCGTAGGTCGCGCCCTCCTCGGGCTGCGGCTGTGGCGTGATACTGCCGTTTTCAAGCCCCGCAAGGGTCGAAAGAAGCAGCTTTGCGCCCGCTTCGCCGAGGGTGTCGTGCATATCTTCAAAATTAGCATCGGGGGAAATCGGCACACGGCAGACCTCAAGCATATCGCCCGTGTCGAGCCCCTCGTTCATCAGCATGGTCGTAATACCCGTTTCGGCACAGCCGTCAATGATCGCGCGCTGCATTGGCGCGGCACCACGGTAAAGCGGCAGGAGCGAGCCGTGGACGTTAACGCACCCAAAGCGCGGAAAATCGAGCACGTAGGGCGGCAAAATCTTGCCGTACGCCACCACCACGATCACGTCGGGCGCAAGCGCCTCAAGGTCCGTAGCAAAGGCACCGTCCTTTAAGGTCGTCGGCTGAAAAACGGGAATGCCCTGCTCAGTGGCAAAGACCTTGACGGGTGGCGGCTGCAGCTCGTATCCCCTGCCCTTTGGCTTATCAGGCTGGGTAACGACACCTACAACATTCTCCCCTGCCTCTACCAATGCGCGAAGCGTAAAGAGGGCAAAATCGGGCGTGCCCATAAAAAGCACTCGCATCAGTATTCATCCTCCTCCAGCATACGCGTCACCTTTTCAAGATAGAGGTGACCGTCGAGGTGATCGATCTCATGACAAAGGGCGCGCGCCAGAAAATCGTGTGCGCGGATCTCATATTCCTCGCCCTTGCGGTTGGTTGCGCGCACCGTGACGTGCTTGGGGCGCACCACAAGACCGTAGCGACCGGGCACGGAAAGGCAGCCCTCGGCATCCTCCTGCTCACCTGCGGTGGCAATGATCTTCGGATTGATCAGCTCAAAGACCTGTCCCTCCTCGACCTCCACCACGGCAATGCGGCGCAAAATGCCGACCTGCGGACCTGCAAGTCCCACGCCGTTTGCGGCGCGCATGGTTTCGATCATATCATCAAGCAGGGTATGAATGCGGGGGGTGATCTCCTCAACGGGGCGGCAAACCTTGCCGAGCACCTCGTCCCCTATTTTTCTGATTTGTAATTTTGCCATAAAAAACTCCTTTGGAACTATGTGTAGAGTGGCGCCCGTATGGCGCCGCTTATTTGCGCTTAAAGTGATGAAGGGTTAAAATCGATCGACAGCAGCGGCGTTTCGGGCTTTTGCTTTCCGAAAATATCAAGCAGTGTCCCAAACATTTCGCGCGAGCGCGTATTGAGGCGACATTTGACGACCATACGCATACGGTATTTGCCGTCCGCGCGGTAGATCGGCGCTTCAAAGGGACCGAATGCAATGAGCTTTACATCATGATATTCTCCCCCAACGAGCGCAGTCAATTCATCCGAGAGGACCTTTGCCGCGGGCAGGAGCTTGCGCTCGTCCATGTGCGAGAGCGTGAGAAGCGCAATATCGCAAAACGGCGGAAACACAAGCAGGCGCCGCAGGCGTATCTCGCGCTCAAAAAAGGTTTCGTAATCCTGCTTGCAGGCAAGCTTGATCACATCATTGTCGGGGTTGTTGGTCTGTATGACGGCACAGCCCTTTTTCTCGGCACGTCCCGCTCGACCGATGACCTGCGTGAGTATCGAAAACGTGCGCTCCGAGGCGCGGTAATCGTCAAGGTAAAGCGACGCGTCAGCCATAAGAACTCCCACGAGCGTAACGTCGGGGAAATCGTGCCCCTTGGTGACCATTTGCGTGCCGAGCAGCACGTCCGCCTCGCGGCGGCGAAAGGCACCGAGCATTTCCTCATAGGAAAAGCGCGCACCGGTAGTATCGGTATCCATACGTAGCACACGTGCATCGGGGAGTAGCCCACCGAGCTCCTCCTCCACGCGCTGTGTGCCGTAGCCCGTGCGCGAAAGGTGCACCGAGCCACACGACGGACAGGCAGTGGGCAGAGGGCGGCGTCTGCCGCAGAAATGGCAGAGCAAGTACCCTTCGTTATACTGACGGTTTTTGGTGTGATAGGTGAGTGTAACACTGCACGAGGGGCAGGTCAGCGCCTCACCGCAGGAGCGGCAGGTCACGACGTGATTGTAGCCGCGGCGGTTTAAAAAGAGCACCGACTGATTTCCCGCCGCCTTATTCTCGATCAGCATTTGGCGCAGCTCCTTGCCGATCGGCGAGGGGTTGCCCTCGGCGGCCTCAAGGCGCATATCCGCGATCTTCACCTCGGGGAGCACCGCGCCCTTGTGGCGGTGCTTCAGCTGAAGCAGTGTGTAGCGCCCCTCCACGGCACGGCTGTAGCTCTCAAGCGAGGGCGTTGCCGAGCAAAGCAGGAGTGTTGCGCCGTTCTTGGCACAGCGCCAGCGCCCGATGTCGCGTGCGTGGTACTTGGGGTTCATGTCGGATTTATAGGTGTGCTCGTGCTCCTCGTCCATGACGATGAGCCCGAGATTTTTGACAGGTGCAAAGACCGCGGAGCGCGTGCCGACCACAACGTCCGCACCGCCCTCTAAAATACGGTAATAGGTATCCATGCGCTCACCCGCGGGAAGCGCGGAATGCATGACGGCAACACGCCTTCCATAGCGCGACGAGAAGATCGCAGGCGTTTGGGGCGTGAGCGAAATTTCGGGCAACAGCACGATCACGCCCTTGCCCCTACCTAGCATCATATCAATGGTTTTGAGCATCACCGGCGTTTTGCCACTACCCGTGACACCGTGCAGCAGCACCGCGTGAGGCTCACCGTCACCCGTAAGCGCGGCAAGCCGATCAAATACGCCCTGCTGCTCCTCGTTTAACTGAAAATCAAGCGGCAGTGCCGACCTGCCAACGCTCTCCCCGTAAGGGTTGCGCCACACGCGCTCGGCGCGGCGCGAAAGATAGCCTTTTTTGACCAGCGAATCGACAACGGCTTTCGGAAAGCCCTCGGCGCGCAGTGTGTCGGCATCGCGCTCGCCATCAAGGAGTGCCCCCAGCAGTGCCCTTTGCTTTTCACCAAGGCGCTTGCCACCCGTGCCACTCGCAAGCGAGAGTGCCTCATCCTTATCAATGGCAAGTGCGAGGTAGACACACTCCTTCTCCGCCATGCCGTCCTTTTGCAAAAATTCGCGCTCGGCAAGGTGCAGGCGCACCAGCTTTTTGAGCGTTTCCTCAACAGCCCCGCCAAAGCGCGAGGCAAGCGCCTCCAAAAAAGCCCCGCCCACGCGGCGCAAATAAGCAAGCACAAAGGTTTCATCGGTGGTAAGACCCTTGACGTTGGTGGGCTCCGCGTCGGTGGCGCGATAATAGGTCCTCACCACCGAAAAGGCGGCGGCGGGGATCATGGCGTGCACGGCATCGCCCGTCGCGCAAAGCGTCGTATCCCTCAAAAAAGACACAAGCCCCAGCATTTCTCTTGACAGTGAAATGCGAGGCGTGGCAAGAGCGATCAGCGGCTTGACCGCATCGTACTCCGTGCTATCGGCGAGCGAGGTCACAAGACCCACGCGCCTGCGGTTTCCGCCGCCAAAGGGGACCGTGACAAAGGATCCCTCGCCGACCTCGTTTGCAAGCGCTTCGGGAATTAAATAATCGTATTCCTTATCAAGAAAACGGGGGGCATCGAGAATTCTGACTTTGACATAGCGGTCATTCATTCTGCGATCCCCCCCTTCGTGTGGTTCAAATCAATCGTTTTCTTCCTCTTCTGCCGATGCCTCGGGCGCATCTACGATCTGATATTCGCCCGCGCTGATGCGGTCGATGGCGTTCTTAACCGCCTTCTTGTCGGCAAGGTCCTGGTCAATCAGGGACATAATGCTACCGCCCTCCTTGGTGTTGGTGAGGGTGTTTTCAGCATTGACGCGCTGCTTCACGTACTCATCGGTGACGATGCGTGCGCACTTTGCGGTAGCGATTGCCAGCTGGTAGCGGTTATACGTGCCCTTGGTAAGCTCTTCAATGGTTGGATAGATCATGATCGGTTACTCCTTTTGGTGAATTATGTTTGAAAGTAGATTTCGGTGACACCCGCATTGCGGCGCACTGCCGCTTGCTCGGCGCAAAGAATTGCGCGCACCTCGTTAACTGCCTCATCGGCACGTCCGTCGCGGTTGAAAACGACGTAGTCGTACTCGCCGACATGGAGGACCTCCTCCTTTGCACGTGCGAGGCGAAGCAATATTTTTTCCTCGGTTTCAGTGCCTCTGCCGCGAAGGCGTGCCTCTTGCGTCGCGTAAGAGGGCGGCAGGAGCATGACGGTTACGGCATCGGGATATTGGCGCTTGACGTTTGCCGCGCCCTCCACCTCGATCTCGAGGAGCAAATGACAGCCGCGGTCAAGGACCTCCTGCGTTTGTTTTTTGAGCGTGCCATAGTAATTTCCGCAATACTCGGTGTACTCAAGCAGATCTCCCGCCTTGATCCGTTCCTCAAATTCCTCGCGCGTGAGGAAATGGTAATTGACACCGTCGCGCTCGCCGGGGCGTGGCGCGCGGGTCGTGGCGGAAACAGAAAAGCAGCAATTTTCATCGCGCAAAAGCTCGGCGATCACCGTGCCCTTGCCACTGCCGGCGGGGCCCGAAATGACGACAAGCAAGCCTTGTTTTTGATTATTCGTGCTCATTCTTCTTCCTCGTTCTCGTCCTCATCACCAAGGCTCTCGTCCTCAAGGCGGTTGGCGATGGTTTCTGCCTGAATGGCGGAAAGAATGACGTGCTCGCTATCCGTGATAATGACGGCGCGCGTGCGTCTGCCACACGTAACGTCAATCGTTCTGCCCTCGTCCTTCGCGTCCTGTATCAGGCGCTTGACGGGCGCGGAATCGGGACTGACAAGTGCCACCATACGGTCAACGGCAACCATGTTGCCAAAGCCGATGTTGATAAACTTCATCATTTTTTGCTCCTTTTGCTGCGCAGCGGACCTGCGTGTGATATTTATACAGAATATATTATAATACCGTTTTTTTACTTTGTCAATCTTTTTTTATCATTTAAAGACTCGTTTTTTCGTCTTTTCACAACATTTTTGTGCCAATTATCAAAAAATTTCAAAAACCTCTTGCAATTGACCTTGTTTTCGTGTAAAATAAATACGATTATAAATAATGCGACGAGTCGCAAAACCAAACCATCTTTGGAGGTATATAAAAATGGTAGTAGCAGGAGATTTTAAAAACGGCGTAACTTTTGACGACGGACAAGGCAACGTATTGCAGGTAGTTGAATTCCAGCACGTTAAGCCCGGTAAGGGTGCCGCGTTCGTACGCACCAAGCTGAAGAACGTCATCACCGGTGCCGTGATCGAGAAGACCTTTAACCCCACCGATAAATTTGAGAACGCGTATATTGAGCGCCGCGAGATGCAGTATTCCTACAGCGACGGCGATCTTTACTACTTCATGGATATGGAGTCCTTTGACATGATGCCCCTTAACAGCGACAAGCTGCCCGAGAGCTTCAAGTTTGTCAAGGAAGAAATGATGTGCAAGATCATCTCCTACAAGGGCAACGTGTTCGGCGTGGAGCCCCCCACATTCGTTGAGCTTGCAGTTGCAAAGACCGACCCCGGCTTTGCAGGCAACACCGCCACCAACACCCTCAAGCCCGCAACGCTTGAGACCGGCGCTGAGATCAAGGTTCCGCTCTTCATCAACGAGGGCGACGTGCTGAAGATCGACACCCGCACGGGCGAGTATCTCTCCCGCGCATAATCCCGAAAGGAGAACTGTTATGAATTTAACCGAAAAGGCTGCTTACTTGAAGGGTCTTGCAGACGGTCTTTCTCTTGACTCTGAAACCAAGGAGGGCAAGCTCATTGCCGCTCTGATCGACATGGTAGACGCCCTTGCCGCAAAGGTTGAGGAGCTTGACTGTGACGTTGAGGACCTCAACGACTACTGCGAGGAGCTTGACGAGGACCTGCACGACGTTGAAGAGGTTCTGCTTGACGAATATGACGAGTGCGACGGCGATTGCGATTGCTGCGATTGCGACGATTGCGACTGCTACGACGACACCTACGAGGTAGAGTGCCCCGCTTGCGGCGAGAAGGTCTGCTTTGACGAGGACGTAGATCCCACCGAGCTTGCTTGCCCCGCTTGCGGCGAAAAGCTGCTTGAAGGCGACGAGGAATAATGCTTGAAGCACATTGACGGACGTGCTCCGCCAATGTGCTTTCTTTTCATAAGCCGAAGGAGATATACTATGAATAAGATCAGAGAAATTAAACACACAGCCGATCTTTGTATCATCGGCGGCGGCCTTGCGGGCACGATCGCCGCACTCTGTGCCGCGCGCGGTGGCATGAAGGTTGTTTTGGTGCAGGATCGCCCCGTGCTTGGCGGCAACTGCTCCTCCGAGATCAAAATGTGGGTGCGCGGCGCCAAGGGAAAATACGACCGCGAAACCGGCATTCTTGCGGAATTTGAGGAAGAAAATATCTATCGCAACCCGACGCTTTCCCATTCGCTTTGGGACAGTGTTCTTTACGGCAAGGTAAAGGCAGAAAAGAATATCACCCTGCTTCTTAACTGTAGCTGTGCCGATGCCGAAAGCACCGACACGCGCGTCACGAGCATCCGCGCGTGGCAGCTGACCACCTACACCTGGCACACCGTTGAGGCAACCTATTTTGCCGACTGCTCGGGTGACGGCATTCTCTCATTCCTCACACCCGCAAAGGCGCGCGTCGGTCGAGAAGCAAAATCCGAAACAGGCGAAAAAATGGCGCGTGACGTGGCGGACCGCAAGACGATGGGCAACAGCATTTTGTTGCAGGCGACCGAAACCGATCACCCCGTTCCCTTCATCAAGCCCGATTGGGCATATACGTATAAGAGCGACGAGGAGTTTGCCGTGATCCCCAGTCTTGACGTCAAGCACAGCACCTTCCGCGACCAGAACATTGCAACCAGCGGCTGTAACCTCTGGTGGATGGAGGTCGGCGGCGACATGGACTCCCTGCACGACGCAGAGGAGATCCGCGACGAGCTCTTGAAAATCGCTCTTGGCATCTGGGATCACCTGAAAAACCAAGAGGACCACGGGCTTGCCAACTGGGAGCTTGAGTGGGTCGGATTTTTGCCCGGCAAGCGCGAATCTGTGCGCTATGAGGGCGCGCATATGCTGACCCAACAAGAGGTTGAGGCAGGCGGTATCTTTGAGGACACCATTGCCTACGGCGGCTGGCCGATGGACGACCACAACCCCAAGGGCTTTTACGCGAACACCCCCACCGACACCCCCTCTATTTTGCACCCC
>JAZOSR010000082.1:0-58728 GCA_045657225.1 Eubacteriales bacterium
CTTGGCAAGCTTGATCTGCTGTGCGATCTCGTGACCCATGTAGGTCTCAAACTCAGCAAGGTTGTCGCACTTGATGGGATTAAAATCCTTGTTCCAGTGTGCCTGACGCTCGGTGATCTTTTCTGGTGCGTCGATACATGCGTCGATCTTGTCAAAATCCCAACCTGCGGGATAGAAGCCCTCAAGTGCAGAGCCCTTAACGGTAGACATGAAATTCATAATTCTGTTCTCCTTTTGTTTTATATTTTATGGTGTTTTTTGATTAGGGAAGGTAGCGCTTGGTCGTGCCCTTGAGGTAAACGTGGCACTGCTTGAAGCCCTCGGCGTAATCGGCGCCGCACTGATAGCCGCGGTAACGGCAGCAGGTCTTTACCATATCGGGGAAATCGATGTGGTCATGGTCACGCATCCACACGATCTGCGACTCGTGACACTCAAGCATCTCAAGCTTCTTGTCAATGTAGGGCGTTACGTCCACGTATTCGGTGGGGTTAAAGCCAACGCCCGCAAGCGTATCCATATAGAAGATCGGCACCATTTTGGCAGCACCGGGGGTGTTTACGTGGTAATTCGGCAAGGTGGCGGTAAATGCCGCGTCAAATACCAGCTTCGAGGTTGCCACGTGGTCGGGCATATAGTCGTTCGGGTCGTGCGTAATAATAAAGTCGGGGTTGACGTACTTAATGACCTCCACGACCTTATCTCTTGCCTCCTTGTTATTGTCATAAATGGCAAGATCGTCGAAGCCGCCCCAGATCACCTCGTCAAAGCCGGCAAGCGCACCGCTTTTCTTCGCCTCGTTTGCGCGCATCACGGAAAGCTCATCGGGCGGAATGATCACGTGACCGAGATTACCGCTTGACAGGTGGCAAATGACCACGCGGTCACCGCGCTCCTTGCACTTTAAGAGAGTGCCGGCGCAAGCGATCTCCATATCGTCGGGATGGCAGGAAATACAAAGTACTGTATACATGGAAAGATATCCTCCTTACATTATTAAAATAGCCTTTTTGCTATCTTCCCTTTCATTTTATCACACAACCCCTTGCATTGAAATATAAAATCGGTTATAATAATTATAATATTAGCCACAGAGGTGAGTCTATGAAAGATAATTTTATAAGATACAGCTTTGACAGGGTGCTAAACGTTGAAAAGCTCATCACCCTCTTTTACGCAGAGTTCTCAAAGGACTTCACCTACGACGGTGAGCGACACGATTTCTGGGAAATGGTGTACGTTGATCGCGGCGAGGTCATCTGTACCGCGGAAAAGCGAAAATTTGAGCTCAAAAGCGGCGAGCTGACCTTTCACAAGCCAAACGAATTCCACGCGATCCGCGCGGGCGGCAACTCGGCACCCAACGTATCGATCATCACCTTTCAGTGCAAAAGCCGCGTGATGCACGACTTTGAGGGCAAGATCTTCCGCCCCACCGCCGAGGAAAAGGCGCTCGTTTCCATGCTTTTCCGAGAGGGACTTTCCGCCTATCAGCTCATCGACAAAACAAATCCGCTCCTGCAAAAGCTCATCAAGCTTGAAAACGCCCCGTTTGGCAGTAGTCAGATGACGAAAAATCTACTCGAAATCTTTCTCATCAGCCTGCACCGCAATACCGACGTGCTTGCCAAGAAAAGCCGCTACCATTACAAGGTGGGTGGCATCAGTATTCCCTTTCAGGTCAAGGAGATCGTTGATCTGCTTGAAAAAAACCTGTACGGGCGCCTTACCGTGGAGGAGATCGCCAAGATGCTTGGCAAGAGCGTGAGCACCGTAAAAAACCTTTTTGCCATCTACCGCGAGGGGGGCATTATCAAATATTACAACGAATTGAAGATCGAGGAAGCCAAAAAGCTCATCCGCGAGGGCAACTTGAATTTCACACAGATCGCCGCGCTCCTGCAATTCGACACGCCGCAATATTTTTCGATCTGCTTCAAGCGCTTCGTGCATATGTCACCGCAAGAATATAAGAAATCGATTCTCCACTAAAAAACTTACCCTCCCCGCAAAATTTTTTATTGACAAACGAAAGAAAAAACTTTATAATATTTCTTGTAGAAATCCAATCCAATTTAATGAGGAGAACAGATATGAAAAAACTGTATCAAGGCAAGACAAAAGACGTTTACCAGCTTGAAAACGGCAACGTGCTTCTGAAGTTCAAGGACGACTGCACCGGCAAGGACGGCGTGTTTGATCCGGGCGAGAACTCCGTAGGACTTACGATCGAAGGCATCGGCAAGGCAAACCTCGAAACCTCTGTTTACTACTTTGAGCTCTGCAAAAAGGCAGGCATCAAAACGCACTACGTCAGCGCGGATATTGAGAACGCCACCATGGAGGGGCCCCCCGCAGAGTGCTTCGGTAAGGCACAGGGCGGCGGCGGACTTGAGGTCATTTGCCGTCTGGTTGCAACCGGCAGCTTTGTCCGCAGATACGGCGAATATATCAAGAATGGCACCCGTTTCCCGAACGGCTACGTTGAGTGCACCTTTAAAAACGATGAGAAGGGCGACCCGCTGGTTACCGGCGAGGGCCTTGACGTGCTTGGTGTTATGACGCCCGCTATGTTCGAGAGCATGAAGGAAAAGACCCTTCAGATCACCAAGATCGTTGCAGACGACCTCAAGACCATCGGTCTTGACCTTTGGGACATTAAGTTCGAGTTCGGCTACAACAACGGCGAGGTCGTTCTCATTGACGAGATCGCTTCGGGCAACATGCGCGTTTACAAGGGCGACGAGATCGTCACCCCCGTTGAGCTGACCAAGCTGATCCTCAACCGCTAATAAAACAACAAAAAACGCGCCAAACGTGATACGTTTGGCTGCTTTTTCAATACCGTCATTGATCTTTTTTCTTTCTGCTCGGAATGAACATAAAGATGATTGCGCTGGCGGCGAGCAGATATTGATAAAACATAAAGGGGAGCATTTCAACAGCGCCGACGCCCGTCATGGCGGCAGCCGTGATCAGCTGAGCGCCGTAAGGAATAAGCCCCTGCACAACACTGCCGAAAATATCAAGGATCGACGCCGTTTTGGTGTTGGTGATGCCGTACTCCTCGCTGATGTTTTTCGCAATGGGTGCCGCCATCACGATGGCGACCGTATTGTTTGCCGTTGCAACGTCCATTGCCGAAACAAGCGTTGCAATACCAAGCTGACCGCCAACGTGTCCGCGGAACACGCGCTTGATGCCGTAAAGCAACGCGTCAAATCCGCCATACGCACGCATGAGTGCTGAAAGCATAGACACCAGAAGCGTGACGATGATCACCTCAAACATACCCGAGGCACCTGCGCCCATCGAGGCTATCACAGCAGATACCGTTGTGCCAAGGCAAAGCTTGACAACAAGTGCCGCGAAAATGCCCGTGAGCAAAACCAAAAAGACGTTAATTCCCACAACGCCCCCCACCAAAACGAGGAAATAGGGCAACAGCAGCCACAAATTGATCTCGCCGGGTTCATAGGCACTGACCTCGCCGCCAACAAAAGCGATCACCAAAAGGATCACGACCGTAAGGATCGCCGCGGGGAGCGCGATCAGGAAATTTTCCTTAAACTTATCGCGCATCGCGCACCCTTGTGTGCTGGTCGCGGCGATCGTCGTATCCGAAATAAAGGAAAGGTTATCGCCAAACATAGCACCGCCGACAACGGACGCGATAAATAACACGGGGGAAATTCCCGTAGCCGTCGCGACAGCCGCGCCGATCGGCGCAATGACCGCAATGGTGCCGCAGGAGGTTCCCATTGCCGTTGACACAAAGCAGGAAACCGCAAAGATCACCACCACGGAAAATTTCGCGGGAATAAAGCTGAGCATCAGATCCGCCACCGCCTGCGCGCCCTCTCTGCCGAGAATGCCCGCAAACACGCCGGCACAAAGGAAGATCAGGATCATGGTCACAATGTTTTTATCAGCCACACCTTGTGCCATTACCGAAAGCTTTTCCTCAAAAGGAAGCGTCCTGTTTTGCAGACAAGCAACCAAAATCGCGGCAAGGAAGCCGACCACCACGCTCATTAAGTAAAAGTCGTCAAATATGATGCTAACGCCCATATAGATCACCAAAAATACGGCAATCGGCAAGAGCGCCCAAGCATTACCCTTAGCTATCCCTCCGCGGGTTCTTTCCGTCAGTTTCTTCTCATTTTCCATACCGTCTATCCACCTTTTTATCTGTTGTAAAAAAAGATACTTGGCACAAACGCACCGAAATATCCGTTATGATCGTCACGATACGCCGATCAATCCTTGACCACGTGTACGTCAAGCTGCGGGAAGGGCACCGAAATACCTGCGGCATCAAACGCGGCAAGCACCTGCTCCTTCAAGTCAAAATTAACCGTCCAATAATCGCCGCTCTTTACCCACACACGCGTGACGAAATCAAGCGAAGAAGCACCGTGCTCGGTAAGGCGCACCAAAGGTGCTTTATCCGTCAACACCTTTTCGTGCTTAGTTACCACATCCATAATAATTGCCTTGACCTTCTCCACATCCGAGCCGTAAGCCACGGAGAAGGTAAGATCCACGCGGCGGGTATCCTTCGTGCTGTAATTGGTGATATTAGCCGCTGTAATGGTGCTGTTCGGGATCGTGAGCACCTTATTGTCACCCGTTACAAGCTTGGTGCAGGTGATATAAATATGCTGTACCGTGCCGCTATTTCCGTCGATGTCTACGAAATCACCCTCCTCAAAGGGCTTTGTTGCCACCAGCATAATGCCGGAGGCGAGATTGGAGATCACGCCCTGCACAGCAAGCGAGATCGCCAAGGTCAGCACGCTGAAGATCGCAACCAGCGAGGTCGTGTCCACACCCAGCATCGAGAGCAGGATGATCACATACAAAATGACGAGCGCCGCCTTGATCAGCGAGATCAAAAAATTACCTGCCGCACCCTTCAGCCTTGATTTGGGCGAATTGATCACCTTTCTCACAATCGAAAGCGCAACCTTCATGACGATCGCGCCGATCACGAGGAACAGTACAAACTTTATAATGTTGTGCCAGTTGCCCATCACGGTGCTTTTGACCGTTTCCCACAAACCGTTAAACCATTCTGCCATGTTTTTTCTCCTCTTTATTTTGTGTTTTAGGCACGTCACGTGCCAAGTAAACAGCATTAAAATTTATTTTAAAAGCTCGTTTTCAAGCCCCGTTTGCAGCGCATTGCCCGCGAGCAGCAGGAAGCGATATCCGCCATCCTCACCAATCGCGACCACACGCAGTGTTGCATAGTCAAAGAAAACAGTCGGCACCCTGCCCGCAACCTGCGCAAGCGGGGGCACCTCATCGGAAAGCAGCTCCACCGCAAGCGGCATTGCCAAGGCTCTTGCCAGCATAACCGCCGTCGCTCGCAGCGTCGCTGTGGCGACAGGCAGATCAAAAACACCGACCTCGACCTCGCTTAAAACACCGAGCCTTTGCAAGCGGGCGTCCACGCGAGCGGCAAAATCATCGTTACTTTCTCCGAACATTTCGGCAAAGGCACTTGCTATTGCGGCATCACCGCTTTGCAACCACGCCCTGAGCAAATTGCTCACCGTATAATTGCCGAGTATCGTGCCCGTAAGCGACACCACCGTATCGGGTGTAAGCACCGCGCCCTCGCGCTCCAGCTCTTCCGTTACCGTGAGCATCACGGCAAGGCGGCGGGCAAGCGTTGCGTCAACCGCTGTTTGCCCACCCACGTCATAGCGCAAAACGAGATCCGCCGTGCTCGCCATCAGCAGAGCATCGACACCGCTTGGTGCCGTCGTTACCGTCACGCCCTCCTCGCTTTTCAGCGCAAACAAGGGCGGCTTTACATCGGTACGCTCTACCACGTAGTCGCACAGTGTACATTTAAGCATCGTATAGCCTTCCTCCGCTTCAGTTGGAGGCACCACGGTCACCGTAAACTCGTGCAGTCTTTTTGTCTGGTCCGCGGGGATCTCCACCGAGTCGGTAACGGCAAGGTGGCAAATTTTACAGTAGCGCACCTCTTGTCCGACTGTAATACAGCTGGCAGGTACCACCTCGTACCGATTACCAAACACGTGCGCGTGCTCACCCGAAGGATACAAATGAACAGTTTCCGTCGTACCGCAGGCGACAAACAGCACAAGAAACACAAGCAAAAAGCAAACAACTTTTAAAAATCTCATACCGTTCCACCTCCTTTTCGGTACTAAATGATATTATTGCTGAAGCCACGGCCTTGCCGTTAACGCAATCAGAAGCCTCTTGCTATCAGGCTGCACCTTTGCCTCGTGCGCCGCACGGTTACGGTGTAGCTGACCGCATTTTTGACAGCGGTAAAGGATCACGAATCCGCGCCGCGCATCGGGCTGTGCGCTGATCGGCTCCATTGCGCCGCCACAGGTATTGGCGCGATCACCGGGATTAACGTCCACGTGCAAGCTCCAAAGACAAAACGGACAATGATCGCGCGAGGTAAAGCCAAGCGCCTCTACTTGCTTGCCGCAATGCGCGCAAATAAAGCCGCTATCGTTTTTTGAAAATCTTTTTTGTTCCATGTAGCACAAAAGGCGACGACACGCCCGTGCTTTGCGCGGGCGTGTATCAATGTTTGCTCCTTTATTTCTTCAATTCAAGCGCAAGCTTTGCTTTCGCCGCAATGTTAGCAGGCGTAAGACCGTACATTTCAAGCAGTGCAGGCACCGTACCCGAGCGACCGAACTCGTCATTCACGCCAACACGCACCACGGGAACGGGGCATTTCTCGCATACGGTTTCTGCTACGGCGGCACCAAGACCACCGATAATGCTATGCTCCTCTGCGGTCACGATCGCACCCGTTTCGGCAGCTGCCTTAAGGATCAGCTCCTTATCAAGCGGCTTAATGGTATGAATATTGATCACACGTGCGTCAATTCCCTCCTCGGCAAGCATGGCGGCGGCGGTATTTGCCATATCCACCATAATACCGGTTGCCACGATCGTCACGTCCTTGCCGTCACGCATCGTCACACCCTTGCCAAGCTCAAACTTGTAAGTAGCGGGATCGTTAATCACCGAAACAGCAAGACGCCCAAAACGCAAATAAACGGGACCGTTATGGAGAATTGCAGCCTCCACAGCAGCACGTGCCTCCACGGCATCGGAGGGATTGATCACCACCATACCGGGAATCGTGCGCATCAGCGCAATATCCTCGTTGCATTGGTGGGTAGCACCGTCCTCACCAACGGTAATGCCTGCGTGCGTTGCGCCGATCTTCACGTTGAGGTGGGGGTAACCGATCGAGTTACGCACCTGCTCAAACGCGCGACCTGCCGCAAACATCGCAAAGGTGGAGGCGAACGGGATCTTACCCGCCGCGGCAAGACCTGCCGCCACAGACATCATATTGCCCTCGGCAATACCGCAGTCAAAATGGCGATTCGGGAACTTCTTCTTGAAAATACCTGTTTTGGTTGCCGCCGCAAGATCGGCGTCAAGCACTACAAAATTGTATTTATCGCCAAACTCAGCAAGCGCGTTGCCGTAGGCTTCTCTGGTTGCAATCTTATCTGCCATCTTAGTTCCCTCCTTAAATCTTTGCCTTGCTGCGAATTTCC
The DNA here is from genome assembly GCA_045657225.1 of Eubacteriales bacterium. Classification (GTDB taxonomy): domain Bacteria; phylum Bacillota; class Clostridia; order Oscillospirales; family CAG-272; genus Firm-07. The sequence goes on from JAZOSR010000082.1 coordinate 7,581, forward strand.
TTCACAGCCTGCTCATACTGCTCATCGTTGGGTGCCGTTCCGTGCCAGCCGACCTGGTTTTCCATAAAGGAAACACCCTTGCCCTTTACGGTGTCAAAGATGATCGCGCTGGGCTTGCCCTTGCAAGCCTTTGCCTTTTCAAACGCCTTTTCGATCGCGTCGAAATTATGTCCGTCAGCCTCGATTACGTTAAATCCAAACGCCTCAAACTTCTTGTCGTGGGGTCTCGGGTTCATAACCTCGTCGATCGTACCGTCGATCTGCAGACCGTTAAGGTCAAGGATAAGGCAGAAATTATCAAGCTTGTAGTGTGCGGCAAACATGCACGCCTCCCAAACCTGGCCCTCCTCGCTCTCACCGTCGCCGACAACAGCGTATACACGATAGTCCTGACCGTCGATCTTAGCAGCAAGCGCCATGCCACAAGCCGCAGAAATGCCAAGACCGAGCGAACCCGTGGTCATATCAACGCCGGGGGTATGCTTCATGTCGGGGTGACCCTGCAGAAAAGAGTCAATCTTACGCAGCTTTGAAAGCTCCTCGCGCTCAAAATAGCCGCGCTCGGCAAGTGCCGCGTAAAGAGCGGGAGCGGTGTGACCCTTTGAAAGCACCAAGCGATCGCGATCGGGCTTTGCAGGATTCGCGGGATCTACGTTCATTTCCTCAAAATACAAGTACGTAAGCACATCAGTGATCGAAAGCGAACCGCCGGGATGTCCCGATTTCGCCTCGTGCGTTTCTTCCAAAATATCAAGTCGGATCTGTGCCGCTATTTTTGAAAGCTGTTGTTTTTTTGCTCTGTCCATTTTGTCCTCCTATTTTTACCCGATGGGTTTTTTATTTTGTTATAATGTGATTGCGCGGGAAAAGAAATTCGGTATCGCACCGTGATCTTTCGCACTTTGGAAAAACAAGAAGCACCGTCGCATTTCTTTTTCGATTTTTTCTCTCGTTTTACACAAGGAATGATTCTTGATCAAAGACGCGAAAAGTGTTTGAATCCAAAGAGTTTTTCACAGTTTCCACAGAGTTTTCCACAGGCTGCGCGAGCGCTTCTTTTGCCCCGTTCATTCTTTCCAAATTTGGAAAAAGCGGAAAATAAAGGAAATTGCTTCCCACAAAAGCCCTTATTTCTTTTTTCTGCGCCGTTTTTCTTCCCACATCAATAAAATTCGATTTTTTTCTCGAATTTACCGTTCGTCAGTTCTTCAAGCTGTGCACAGGCGCGGGGATTCTGCCGCCGCGACAAATGAATTTCGCGGGAGAATACGGGCGCAGGGACATGATCGGCGCCGTACCGAGCAATCCGCCGAATTCCACGCTATCGCCCTCTTTTTTACCATACGCGGGAATAATACGCACCGCTGTTGTTTTGGTGTTGGCAACGCCGATCGAGATCTCGTCGGCGATCACGCCGCAAATGACCTCCTCCGTGGTGTCGCCGGGAACGGCGATCATATCAAGACCGACCGAGCAAACGGCAGTCATTGCCTCAAGCTTCTCGATTGAGAGCGCACCGCGTCGGACGGCGGCGATCATACCCTCGTCCTCGGATACGGGGATAAACGCACCCGAAAGTCCGCCAACGTGAGAGGAAGCCATTACGCCACCCTTTTTCACAGCGTCATTGAGCATTGCAAGCGCGGCGGTCGTGCCGTGTGCACCGCAGCATTCAAGACCCATCTCCTCCAAGATACGCGCAACCGAATCTCCGATAGCGGGGGTGGGCGCAAGCGAAAGGTCGATAATACCAAAGGGTACGTTTAGGCGTTTTGCCGCCTCACTTGCCACCAGCTGACCGACACGTGTGATTTTAAATGCGGTTTGCTTGATAACGTCCGCCAATGCCGAAAGGTCGCAATCACCCGCGCGGCGAATGGCAGCGGCAACTACACCGGGACCCGAAACGCCCACGTTGATCACACTTTCCGCCTCGCTGACACCGTGGAACGCGCCCGCCATGAAGGGATTATCCTCGGGAGCGTTTGCAAACACAACGAGCTTTGCGCAACCGATCGACTGATTGTCACGCGTCAGATACGCGGCGCGCTTGATCGCGCTACCCATTAAGCGTATCGCGTCCATATTAATACCCGCCTTGGTGCTTGCTACGTTCACGGAGGCACAGACGTTACGGGTTTCGGCAAGCGCCTCGGGAATCACGGAAATGAGATTTTTATCCCCTACCGTCATGCCCTTTTGCACCAATGCGGAATAGCCGCCAATGAAGTTGATGCCAAGGTTATCGGCAGCCCGCTGCAGCGTGTGTGCCAGCTTCAAATATCCCTCAGGAGAAATAGCACCGCCGACAAGCGAGATCGGCGTAAGCGACACGCGCTTATTCACGATCGGCACACCGTACTCACGCTCGATGTCAACACCCGTTTTCACCAGGTGCTCCGCCGTATGCGTGATCTTATCGTAAACCTTTTGGCAAAGACGGTTCTCATCCTCGCTGACGCAATCAAGCAAGGAAATACCCATCGTAATGGTACGTATATCGAGGTTTTCCTCGCGTATCATACCAATCGTTTCTAAAATATCAGCAACGTTCAGCATATTGTCTTATCCTCAAATGTGGTGCATGGTATTAAAAATATCCTCGTGCATGGCACGAATGTCCAGCATCTTTTCCTTGCCCATTTTGGCAAGCCCCTCCGCAAAATCCGCAAAGGGCAGATCAAGGCTATCGATCTGCGCGATCATGATCATGGCAAAATACTCGGAAAGCACGCTCTGCGTGATCTCGGTAATATTTGCCTTGTGCTCTGCGCAAAACGCGCTGACCGATGCAATAATGCCAACCGTATCCTTGCCGGTAACAGTAATAACCGCCTTCATTGTAAAACCTCCAAGTTTTGTCTTATATAAATTTATTATACTAAACTTTTTTATAAATAGCAATAGGCGCACGAGAAATTTCTCCTCCTTTTCGGTGCAATATTCAAAAAATCTTGAAAACAGGCGATCAATGTGGTATAATTTACGTAAACAACCGCAAAGGAGAGCTCCATGCAAGAATTTGTTACCTACGAAATCGCAAGACCGCAAAAAATCGAGGGAAAATGGATCTTAGCGCGCATCGCATTGATCCTTTTTTACGTTGCTTTTGTCACCGCGATACTGATCGCGGGATTTATCACGCGTATTTTGTGGCCCCTGCTTGCTCTGATTCCCATTTCGCTTTGGGTGCTCATTTTCATCACGTGGCGATACGTAAGTGTTGAGCATGAATATTCCGCCACCTCCGGCACGCTCACGTATTCGAAAATATACGGAAACAGATCACGCCGCCGTGTGCTTGATATTACGTTAAAGGACGCCGTGTATATTGCGCCCCTTTCCTTCTCCCTACATCGCGATTTTGCACAGCATTATCAACCCGAACGTGAATTTTCCGCCATTTCCTCGGCGCGTTCCGATAACGTTTGGTTTATTTTATTTGAGCTTGGCGCCAAAACAAACAAAGAAAAGCGCCGCGCGATATTCTATTTTGAACCCGACGAAAAGCTGCTTCGCATTTGCCGTTATTACAACCCCAGCAACACCCATTTTCGCTAATTAACCCCCAAACGGTATAAAAAGCGCTACATCAAAGGAGCATTTATGAACCATCAAACAAAGGTCGCCGTCATCGGCGCGGGACATGCAGGAATCGAAGCGGCGCTCGCCGCCGCGCGCATGGGCGTTGATACGGTGCTTTTCACCATTTCTCTTGAAGCAATCGCCAATATGCCCTGCAACCCTTCTATCGGCGGCACGGCAAAAGGACATCTTGTCTACGAGATCGACGCACTTGGGGGCGAAATGGGCAAGGCGGCAGACGTTGTTACCCTTCAATCACGCACCCTCAATCTCGGAAAGGGCGCGGCAGTCCATTCCAAGCGCGTGCAAGCAGATCGCAAGCTCTATCAAGCCTATATGAAATCCGTGCTTGAAAAAACGGAGCACCTACGCCTCATACAAGCGGAGATCGTTTCGGTTAAGAAAGAAAACGGCTGTGTCGTTGGCGTTACCACGCATCTCGGTGAATATTGGGAATGTGAGTGTGTCATCGTTGCCGCGGGTACGTACCTTGAAAGTCGCATATTTATCGGCGATGTTAATTACGAGGCAGGACCCGATGGATTTTTGTCCTCACGCGGTCTTTCCGCCTCGCTTGCCGACATCGGCGTGCCGCTCCGCCGCTTTAAAACGGGCACCCCTGCCCGTATCAATCGCCGCTCGGTCGATTGCTCACAGCTTGAGCGCCAAGACGGTGAATCCAATCCCCTCCCCTACTCCACAGATACCCCCGAAAATTACATGGAGGGGGTCGATCAGCTCCCCTGCTACACGGTATACACGAATGAAAGCACCCACACCATAATCCGCGAAAATCTACACCGTTCCGCCATGTATGGCGGTCATATCCACGGAACGGGCCCCCGCTATTGCCCCTCCATTGAAGATAAGATCATGCGCTTTGCCGACAAGGAGCGCCACCAGCTCTTTCTTGAGCCGATCGGCAGGGATACCGACGAGCTTTATCTGCAGGGCTTTTCCACCTCAATGCCCACCGACGTACAGGAGAAAATGCTGCACACGCTCCCCGGATTTGAGCGCGCGGAGATGATGCGCTATGCCTATGCGATCGAATATGATTGCTGCGATCCCACGGCACTCGGTGCTACGCTTGAATTCAAGGAGATCAAGGGACTATTCGGCGCAGGACAGTTTAACGGAACGTCGGGATACGAGGAAGCCGCCGCGCAAGGCTTGCTCGCGGGCATGAACGCCGCACTCAAAATTTTAGGAAAAGAGCCTGTTATTCTACCCCGTTCCTCCTCTTATCTCGGCACGTTGGTTGACGATCTTATCATAAAAGGCACCAACGAGCCCTACCGTATGATGACATCGCGCTCCGAATACCGTTTGCTGTTACGGCAAGACAACGCCGATGCACGCCTTACCCCTATTGGTTACAAGGTTGGGCTTGTGAACGAGGCCCATTATAAGGCATTTTTAGAAAAGCAAGCGCATATCAAAGAAGAAATCGCCCGTCTGCACGCCACGCACCTATCCCCAGCGCGTGCCAATCCCGTACTCGAGGGCCTTTCCCAAACACCCATCTCGTCAGGCGCCTCCCTCGCGGATCTTTTGCGCCGCCCCGCTCTTTCCTACCGCGACCTTGCCCCCCTCGACAACGATCGCCCCGTATTGACAAGAAGCGAGCAATTGTCTGTTGAGGTTCAAATCAAGTACGAAGGCTATATAGACCGCCAAATTGCTGAAGTTTCAAGGCATGAAAGGTTAGAGTCAAGAATGTTGCCGAACACCCTTGACTATCATGAGATCAAAGGACTTCGTATTGAAGCGATACAAAAGCTTTCCAAAATAAAGCCCCAAACGGTAGGACAAGCCGCACGTATCAGCGGTGTGAGCCCTGCAGATATTTCCGTACTACTGATCCATCTTGGAATTCGCTAACTTTATCGGCATTTCAAAGGAGTTTTTTATAAGATGAACTATCAAGAGTTTTATGATGAATTAAATACCGTTATGGCACTAAATAATATGTCGCACCTCCTTGACGAATGCAAGTCAAGTAAGTTCTACTTTCTGATGCAGCATATGCTGGAGGTCAATAAAAGCATGAATTTAACGGCAATTAAGGATGAAAAAGCAATTCTTGCCCTTCACTTTGCCGATTCGCTTACCGTAGCTGATTTTTTGCCCGAAAATGCCAAAATTATTGACGTTGGGTGCGGCGCAGGCTTTCCTTCCCTGCCGCTTGGCATTGCAAGACCCGATCTTACCATTACAGCGCTTGATAGCACCGCAAAACGCATCAAATACGTGCAGGACACGGCAAAATTGCTTGAGATCCCTCATTTCGAGGCAATTGCCACACGCGCGGAGGACGCAGGCAAGGGAAAATACCGCGAAAGCTTTGATTTTGCAACCGCGCGAGCGGTTGCGGCACTTCCCGTCCTTTCTGAGCTCTGCTTGCCATTGGTAAAATGCGGCGGCAGCTTTATTGCCATGAAAGCAAAGCGCGGCGAAGCCGAGCTCGCCGACGCAGAACGCGCGATCGAGCGGCTTGGCGGCAAGATCAAGGAGATCAAAAGCATATCACTGCAAGGCACCGGAGAAAACGAGGAGCGCCTGCTGATTGAAATCAAAAAGATCAAAAAAACGCCGCCGGAGTTCCCGCGCCATTTCGCCAAGATCACAAAAAAACCTCTTTGATGATTCTTGGCAAAAAGGACTTTCGTTACACGCAGAACAAACAAAAGCACCTCGAGCTTTCGGGGTGCTTTTTACTTTACCGCGCGTTGGCGCTCTTTTGCAATCGCTTCGCGCCTTTTCCTTTTTTGCACACACATACCAAAACAAAAACGAGCAAAATCTAAATTTCTCAACGTAAGACCTATATAAAACGCATTTTTCACGCGCAAAGCCCACACTTTACCATAATTTCCCATTTTTGTTGCATAATTCCCATTTTTTGCCATTTTTAAATGACATTTTTCTCTCATATGCCGTGATATAATAGAGAAAAAAGAAAAGGAGGCAAAAAATGAACAGCTATTCGACGTTTCAAAGCGAAAATTCCGCCCTAATCGAAGCAAAACAAGCGCCCGTACACATCACACTTGATCAAATTAGCCGCCAACAACAGCCAAAAGCACAAAAATTAAGGACAAATGCCATGATCAGGCTTTCAAAATCAATACAAAAATACGGAATTTTAACTCCAATTGACGTAAAACCCATCATGGATCGCAATGGTTATCTGCTATATGAGGTACTAGACGGCAACAAACGGGTGGAGGCGGCAGAATCCATCGGATTGCAGCGCATTCCCTGCAGGATTTTATCCCCCAACGACCCAAAATATGCCCAAAACATGGCTATTTCCCACTTAAAGCAGGAGAAATTGCACTTTTTTGACCATGCAAAAGCCTACCGTGAGCTGATCAACCGCTACCATATGACACAGGAGGAGATCGCCTCAAGGCTTGGTTTTTCACAATCCGCCATCGCAAACAAGCTCCGATTACTGCAATATTCGGAGGAAGAACAGCTCAAAATCAAGCAATTGGCACTGTCAGAACGGCACGCAAGGGCGCTTTTGCAGTTGAAATCGCCTCAAGAACGCGCTATTTTGGCAGAAAAGATCGCCGAGGACGGTCTAACGGTAAGCGAAACCGAAAAAATAATCAAGAAAACAACCGAGGAAAGCATAACACCCTCCTCCTCTCCCCTCCCCTCAACAAGCAATTTTGCACCAATATACAAGCCAATCCCCACACAAGAAGGCTTTTTACCCAAGAAATTTGCGCTGCGTGACCTTACGCCCCTCTATAATTCCATAGAAAGAGTTCTCGGAATCTTTCAAAAAACAGGTGTGCAGGTCGGATATCTAAAAGAAGAGCGCGAAGATTCGGTAAATATCTCCATTCGCATCCCCAAACATAGCGAAATTTAACGTTTCACGTGAAACAATCCGCATTACCCACCCAATAAACCGCATATAAAGCTGTTTCACGTGAAACATCGATAATAGCCATCACCTTACTTACCACACACGGCGAGCGCTTGTTTGCAGCTTAAAAATTCCTGCAAATCTTCTTTGTTTCACGTGAAACAATAACAACTCCAAACAAAATAGCCTCCGCTGTATTTGCCACGAAGTTATATTTTGTTCCACGTGAAACACAAAAAACGCCGCAAAACACCTTTTCAAGAGTCAAAAGCTTGTTTTGCGCAAATATCTCGCCATAAAAATCATGTTTTTACCAAATAACACATTTGAACAATCAACACCATATCCATTTAAACAATAGCTTGCGAGAGAGAACCGCAAGTCATAAGTTGTCTGAACCGCCGATATTTCAGCAACGCGCAAAAGGGAACATCATATTTGCTTTTTAACTGCGGCATATTCAATCAAAACGCAAAAGTGTCATAATAAAACTCACGCAAAGCCTCCATCGCCCCAAAAAGATCTTTGAGCGAGCCGAAGAATTGGAGAATGTACTCACAGAAACCGCAGATCACCCGCGGCATACACACAAAATAAAAGCGCCCCCTGCGGAGAACCCGCAAAAAGGGGCGCTTGTTTTTTATCGCGCAGCATGTTATTGGCGACTTTTTACCCGTTTGCAAAGACAGGCACATTCAAACCGCGCCAAAACCTCAAATTCAATTCAATCCTTAACCCCAACAAGAGCAGGGAAGAGCCGAGCAAGGATAAATATCGGCACGCCAAAAGACAAGAATTACACCTCGCAAATCAAAAAAAACGCGCTTATGCACAAAAACCTCCAAATATTTTTCGTTATCCTCCCATAGTGTTCCACCAATATACCGCGTTCTCTACGACCAGCAACAGCGGCACCGTGCGCAACAATACGCAAAAAAATTCGCAAAAGGGACTTGCATATCTAATCCATTAATGTTATAATAGATTAGTAATTATATAATTTAAAGGGCGGCACAGCACACCGCGCGCTCCCTCAGATCGCGGCAACGCACTTTGGTATCGTGCGCGGATCTGTTTCACACGATTTATCACGCCGACTTTTATCAAAAGGATCTATCAACAAACCAATCTTTGGTGTTTTGTTGACAACTTAACAACATATCAACAATTTGTTTCGTATTAACTTTGGGCTTTTTTAAGAGTGTCCACAAAATTTAAAGAAAGGAGGGTGTCAATATTGGGAAGGATCATTGCATTTGCCAATCAAAAGGGTGGCGTAGGAAAAACCACATCAGCCGTCAATACCGCCGCCGCACTCGGATTTCTCGGCTATGACACGCTCCTTATTGACCTTGACGCGCAGGGAAGTGCCACCGCCGCAGTAGGTGTGCGCAAGCGCGGACTTCGCTTCACGGTGCGCGACGTGTTGGTAGGCGGCTGCTGCGCGGAGGATGCCGTTGTCGCAACGGACTTCAAAAAGCTTGATCTTATTCCCGCAAACATATCTCTCGCGGGTGCGGAATTCGACCTGCTTGACGGTGATGATGCGACCGATTATTTAAAAAACGCGCTTGCCGACATCCGTTATCGATACGACTTTATCGTCATCGATTGCCCACCCTCGCTCGGCATGCTCACCATCAACGCGCTGACCGCCGCCGACGGCGTTATTATCCCGATGCAATGCGAATATTTCGCGCTTGAGGGTCTTACCCAGCTTTCCGCAACAATTACAAAAATCAAAAAGCGCTACAACCCCCGCCTTTATCTTTCGGGCATTCTCGTCACCATGTACAACCCGCGCCTGTCGCTCTCCACGCAAGTGATGGAGGAATTAAAGACGCATTACGGCGACCGTGTGTTTCAAACGACGATCAACCGAAACGTCAAGCTTTGCGAAGCGCCCAGCTTCGGCAAGCCGATCATTTATTATGACAAAAACGCCAAAGGCGCACAAAATTACCTGCAGCTCGCCAAAGAGCTTCTTGAGCGGGCATAGTTTTGGCAAATTTTGGCAAAACATATAAAGGAGAGAAAATCATGGCTAAAAAACAAAGTGCTCTCGGCAAAAACTTTTATTCCATCATGGACGACAACATTATGGATATGAAGGAGGGCGCCGCGACCACGCTCCGTATCTCGGAAATTGAGCCGCGCGGCGATCAACCGCGTAAGCAATTTGACAGGGAAGCGCTTGAGGCGCTTGCTGATTCGATTGCGGCGTATGGCGTGCTGCAGCCTATCCTGGTGCGCCCCAATCCCAATTTCGAGGGCAATTACGAGATCGTGGCAGGCGAGCGCCGCTGGCGCGCCTCCAAGATGGCAGGTCTTACCGAGATCCCCGCAATCGTCCTTGACGGCGACGACCTTAAGACCGCCCAGATCGCACTGATCGAAAACGTGCAACGCGAGGACCTTAACCCCGTGGAAGAAGCCTTCGGCTACCGCGCCCTCATTGAGCGCTTTGACATGACGCAGGAGGAGGTTGCCAAGCAGGTCGGCAAGTCACGCCCTGCCATTGCCAACATGCTCCGCTTGCTCGATCTACCTGACCAGGTGCTTGACCTTTTGAAGGACGGCGACATTTCAGCAGGTCACGCACGTGCGCTCCTCGGTCTTAAGGACGAGGCGCTTATCCCTCTGCTTGCAAGACGCATTGTCACCAAGGACCTTTCCGTACGCGAAACCGAAGCGATCGTCAAGCGCGAAAACGCAGAAAAGCGCGCCGAGCCCGACGACATTGAGGGAAGCACGCAAAACCGCGTTTGGATGAAGGATCTTGAGCGCCGCGCAAGAGAGGCACTGGGACAAAAGGTCAAGATCACCCAAAACGACAAGAAACGCTCAATTGAAATTTTTTACGATGATGAAAACACGCTCGAGGAGCTTTTGATCGCACTTTGCGGCAAGGAGCTGTTTGACGAAGAAGCATAAGAAAGGATACCGCTATGTTAGACATTAAGCAAATCAAAGAAAACCCCGAAGAATACAAGGCTCGTCTTGCCACCCGCCAGAAGAGCTACGACGCAGAGATCGACCGCCTGCTGGAGCTTGACGTTGCGCGCCGCGCACTGATCACCGACACCGAGCAGAAAAAGGCAGAGCAAAACCGCATCTCCAAGAGCATTCCCATGCTGAAAAAGGAGGGCAAGGACGTTGCCCCCATTTTCGCGCAAATGAAGGAGCTTTCGGACACAGTCAAGGCAGACAACGAAAAGATCGGCGAGATCGACACGGAGATCACGAACATTCTCCTCTCGATCCCGAACGCCCCGAACGCCAAGGCACCGATCGGCAAGGATGATAAGGACAACGCAGAGATCCGCCGTTGGGGCGAGCCTCGCGCGTTTGAATTTGAGCCCAAGGCACACTGGGATATCGGTCGCGACCTCGGCATTCTCGATCCCGATACCGCCGCCAAGGTCACGGGCGCACGCTTCCATTTCTACCGCGGCAAGGGCTCTCGTCTTGAGCGCGCTATCATCAACTATTTCCTTGATACCCACACCGATCACGGCTACACCGAGATCTTCCCGCCCTACATGGTCAACCGTGACTCAATGCGCGGCACGGGTCAGCTCCCCAAGTTTGAGGAGGATGCATTCCGCGTTGCCAACAACGACTTCTTCCTGATCCCGACGGCGGAGGTGCCTGTTACCAACATGCACCGCGACGATATTCTTGACGGCGCCAAGCTCCCGATCTCCTACTGCGCATACTCGGCTTGCTTCCGCGCAGAGGCAGGCTCGGCGGGTCGCGACACGAGAGGTCTGATTCGTCAGCACCAGTTCAATAAAGTAGAGCTTGTCAAGTTCACCACGCCCGAAACCTCCTACGACGAGCTTGAAAAGCTCACAAACGACGCCGAGCGCGTTCTGCAGGGTCTTGGACTGCCTTACCGTGTTGTACGCCTTTCTACGGGCGATCTTGGCTTCTCCAGCGCCATGACCTACGACATCGAGGTCTTTATGCCCTCCTACAACAGATACGTTGAGATCTCCTCCTGCTCCGACTTTGAGGATTACCAGGCACGCCGCGCGAACATCCGCTTCCGTGAGACCCAGAAGGACAAGCCCCGCCTTGTTCACACCCTCAACGGCTCGGGTGTTGCCGTTGGTCGTACCGTTGCCGCTATTCTTGAGAATTATCAGAATGCCGACGGCACCGTCACGATTCCCGAGGCACTGCGCCCCTACATGGGCATGGACGTGATCACGCCCGAGGAGCTTTAAGATGTCCTCTCTTTTTACCTTGACCGTCAAGGAATACGAGCATATTGCTTTTACCGCGACAACAGCACGTAACGTACAGCTTGTCGTGTGGGGCATTTGCATCGGCTTTTTCCTTGCGTCACTGTTTTCGCTTTACCAGCGCTTTGTTGTCGGCGCGCCGATTCGCGCATTGCTTCGGCTTGAGGCACTTTCTCCCGAAGCGGCGCGGAATGCCGACGAGCTCGGCTTTAAAAAGGGTAGTCCTTTTTGCAGGATCCTTGAGAAAAACGCATCCGTGCAACGGCTGGTTAAGAAAACAGAGGGGGAAACGGGAAGCTACTACATCCCCGAGGATTTAAAGTACCGCGCAGAGCTACGCTATGAGAAAAAAGGGAATCCGATCGTGCAGGCGTTGCTTGCGGCGCTTCTTTCCACGGCTGTCGGTATTGTGCTCCTAAAGCTAATACCATTGGCACTCTCTATGATCGACGCGATACTATAACCACACAGTCACGCCCCGCCGCATTAATGTGGCGGGGCGTGATTTTGCTTAAAACTGACAAACCCTTATGAGATGTAACCCATGTATCGCTTGACAATTTCGGTATCTCGCGGTATAATATAGGTAATATGTGCCAAAATAAAAAAGCACAAAATAAACATAAAATGAGGTAAATTATGAAAAAAACAGAGCGAATTTTCACGCCCATTTCTTCTTTTAAGCACCTGCTTGAAACAATGGATGTTCGCGGCGAAAAAACCCTCTTCCAATATCCCGTTGGCAAATCCTACGAATCGGTTTCCTACGGCGATTTTGCAAATCGCGTTCGCGTAGCGGCTGCCGGCTTTGATGCCATCGGTCTTGCGGGCAAGCGCGTTGCCGTCATTGGCGAGACCTCCGCTGATTGGGTCATGACCTACCTTGGCGTCACCACTGCAGGCGGCGTCATTATCCCCATGGATAAGGAGCTTGCCATTTCCGAGATTGAAGGGTTCCTTGCAAGCGTTGATGCAGAAGCAATCGTTTATTCTGGCTCCTTTAACGGAAAATTTGACAACGCCATCGAAAACCACCCCTCCTTGCGCATTTTCCTGCCCATGGCGCCCGCGGGCAACGAAGCCTCGGAGAAGATACTACCCCTTGCCGAAATGCTTGAAAAGGGCAAAAAACGCCTGTCTGAAGGCTATATGCTTCCCGAGAGAGCTCACGAGGATCTTGCCATCATGCTCTTCACCTCGGGCACCACGGGTACCAGCAAGTGCGTTATGCTTTCGGAAAAGAACATTTGCGAGTGCGTCAATTCGGCGTGCGCGTCGGTTAATTTCAGCGAAAACGACGCCACCATGTCGGTGCTCCCCTTGCACCACACCTACGAGCTTGCCATCATGATCGCCAGCATTTGCTACGGCATTCAGATCAATATCAACGATTCTCTGCGCCACCTGATGCGCAATCTTTCCTACTATCAGCCCACGGGCCTTGTTTTGGTGCCGCTTTTTGTCAACACCATGTACAAGCGCATTTGGGACGAGGCGCGCAAGAAGGGCAAGGATAAGCTCCTCAAGCGCATGATCAAGGTTTCCAATGCCTTAAGAAAGGTCGGCATTGATATGCGCCGCACCTTCTTCAAGAGCGTGCTTGGGGCGTTTGGCGGCAGACTCGAAAAGATCGTCTGCGGCGGCGCACCCCTCAACCCCGAAATGGTGAACAACTTCGAGGCGTTTGGCGTACAGATCTGCGAGGGCTACGGTATCACCGAATGCTCGCCGCTGATTGCCGTCTCTCCCTATTTTGCACCGAAGCGCGGCTCTGTCGGCCCCGCTGTACCCTGCTGTGAGGCACGCATTGCCAAAACGGGCTATATCAATGATCGCGGCTTTGAAGAAGGCGAGATCCAGGTCAAGGGCGACAACGTCATGCTTGGCTACTACAAAAACCCCGAGGCAAGCGCACAGGCGTTCACCGAGGACGGCTGGTATCGCACGGGCGACGTCGGCTTTATGGACGAGGACGGCTATATCTATATCACGGGTCGCCTCAAATCGGTCATCGTGCTTGAAAACGGCAAAAACGTCTTCCCCGAGGAGATCGAGGAATACCTTGAAAACATGGAGGGCGTTGGCGAGGTCGTTGTCGTTGGCAGAAAGGATACCGACGGCGAAACCATTTTGCTGACCGCGCTCGTTTACCCCGACCAAAACATCTTCCCCGAGGGCACCGATAAAAAGGAGATTTACGACACGCTTTATAAGCGCATCACCGACCTTAACAAGGAGCTGCCCTCCTTCAAGAAGATCAAGGGGCTTGAGATCCGCGACGTGGAGTTTGAAAAGACCACCTCGCGCAAGATCAAGCGCCACCTCGTAAAATAATCATTGCCTTCTAAACAAAAAGGGCTTTTGCAGCGAGTTGCTGCAAAAGCCCTTTTTTATTATGTCTTTTTCTTTCTTTGAAAGATCAGCTTGCCCAAAACATAGTTGAGGATCACCACAATCACGTTTGAAACAATCTTCCAAAGGAGGTTGTTCTGTTCAAGAATATCTACCGCGATCAGCATAATGAGAACGTCAAGCACACCCGTTGCCACGCGGCTGGCGATAAAGGCAAAAAATTCCTTCCATTTTGCCGCCGCGCCCCTTGTCTTGCTTTCAAACACGATACTGCGATTGGTAAAGAATGCAAACAGCACCGAAACCAGCCACGCAAGCGCGGTGCTTGCCACATTCGGGACCAAAAGCACTCCGTTTAGCACGAAATAGCAACCGACATTGACAAGCGTGGTCGCAACACCGAAGATCAGATATAAAATTTCTGTTTTATATTTGGCAAAAAGCCGCAAAATGCTCTTCATTCTTATTTGATCTTTGTTGCGTCCTTTTTGTTGGTCTTGGAAACGATATAATGGGGACGGTGCTTAGTTTCAAGATATGTTTTTGAGAGATACTGTCCGATAATGCCAAGGAAAAACATCTGCACACCGCCGATAAAGACGATAACGCACATGGTGGACGCCCAGCCCATTACGGGGTCGCCAAAGGCAATGCGGCGAACAATGATAAACGCAAGAAAGACAAACGACAGCAGTGTCATCAAAACACCTGCCCACGCGGCAATCGAAAGGGGTGCTTGTGAGAAATTGATGATGCCGTCGATAGCATACTTAAAGAGCTTCCAGAAATTCCATTTGCTCTTGCCCGCCACGCGCTCTACGTTTTCATACGAAAGCCAATAGGTCTTAAAGCCGACCCATCCGAAAATACCCTTGGAAAAGCGGTTGTATTCACACATAGAAACAATGGCATCAGCCATCTCGCGCTTCATCAGACGGAAATCGCGCGCACCACTCACTACGTCCGCATCGGAAATTCTGTTGATGATCGAATAAAAGCGCTTGGCAAACCAGCTTCTGATGCGCGGCTCGCCCTTTCTTGTCTCGCGGCGTGTCGCGACACTGTCATATTCACCCGACTCCAAGATCTCCAGCATTTGCGGCAATAGTGCGGGTGGATCCTGCATATCGGCATCCATCACCGCCACGTAATCTCCGTCGGCGTTGCAAAAGCCTGCGTACATTGCCGCCTCCTTGCCGAAATTGCGTGAAAAGGAAAGGTAAACCACGTGCTCGTCCTTTTCGCTTAAATCCTGCAAAATCGGGAGCGTCGCGTCCTTTGAGCCATCGTTAACGAAAAGCAGCTCATAGTCATAGTCAAGCGTACTCATGACCTTGGTAACCTCCTCGTAAAAAAGAGGAACCGATTCCTGCTCGTTATAGCAGGGAATAATCAGCGATATTTTCTTCATAAAGATCTCCTGCCTTGTTTACGCAACCAAAAAGGGAAGAACCCCGTCAAGTGCAATTGCGGCAAACACACCGATACCGCAGAGTGTCAGCACCCTTGCTTTTTTATTCGTTGATACATGCTGCATCAACACGTTAAACAATATGATCGAAACGCAGATCAAAGAGAAATACATAAAAATAAAGGTTCTGGTGCTTGATGCCCAAATGGTGGGCGAAAAGCCCATCACCACACGGCTGGCAAAACCAACGAGGAAGAGCACACAGGAAAATGCCGCAAGGATCCTATCCTCAATGGCAAAAAACAGTGCGACCAAAATGCACACAACAACCACGGTAAGCACAATGTCGGGCAACCATGTTGTCGGAGACGTCAGCTGAAAGCCCGTGCCAAACTGCGTCATTTTTGCGTTGAGTCCCACGATATTCGGAATGATCTGACCAAAAACGCCCGGGAGCTGTCCAAACACCAAATGAGCTCCAAGAGGAATACAGGATGCGACACGAACCGAAATTCTTTTGTGCTTGACACCAACAACGGCAAGCAACGCACAAAACGCGAGGAAGATCGGATTTCGTTTCATCAAAAATTCATACAAAGACGAGGAATATCCCATCTCCAGCTTTTTGAAAAACGAAAGTCCTGCATATTCGGGGAACCATCTACCAATTTCGGACACGGTTCGCGCCGAATTGCCGGGGCAAGTGAAAATAAAGATCATGGATGCGACACAAAGAAGCACATGTGCCGCAAACAACCACGGAATTTTTTTGTCTCGTCGCCACAAATAAAGCGTCACCACACCGCTCACGGCAAATAGCACCGCGCACATCTGCTCCTGATTGGCAGCAAAGAGCAGGGCGGGGAAGGAAAGTATCGTCATCCAAAGCGGTGTTTTCTTGTGCTTGACATAGTTGGCAATCGGTAGCAAGGCAAACAGTCCAAAAGCAAGCGGCCATGAATAATTGAGTGTCGTTGCTATCCAACCCGCCGTATCCATCGTTTTAAAGGGGAAGGCAAGCACCAGCAAAACAATTGCCCAATTCACGGTCGTGCTTTTCTTCTCGTTGAAGATCAGGGAGAGCATCACAGTAATGGCAAGCATAAGAAGTGTGTCGAGGAAACGCCACAAAAGCGGGACGTGCACCAACAAAAAAAGTACCGCTTCGATCAAAAGTCGCGAGGACCATACCTGATATCGCTCGCCCAGCACCTCCATCAGTTTAGGAATTGAGGGCTTATCTCCCAGGTACGTAACAAATAAGGCGTCATCATGGCGACCGATGAAAACCAAAAAATGCACGGCAAGCATTACAAGTCCGTATGCGACAAACGGGAAATACCGCGAGGTCACAAAGGCCTTTAGCCTTATAAGAAATTCTTTTATCGTCTGCTTCATGAAACAATCACTCCTAAAATATTCGCATAAAATTAGTGCTACTATTATAACACATTACAAGGGACATGTCAAATATATGCCCCATCCGCACAAAACGTCAATAAAAGCAAAAGAGGGGAGACCCCTCTTTTGCTTTTAATATGTCGGCGAATTCAGATACCAAAGCCCGTCCTGTAGGTAAAGCGCGACCGTCACGGTCAGGCGCTCGTCAGGCTTGCTTTCAAGATAGGTATCGATCTCAACGAATACGTTTGTCGCGTTGCTCTTTTTTCTCTCGCTCATGCGCATCGTTTCAATCAAAAATACGCGCTTGACGTCAACACTCTTTTGTTCGCTGTTAGATTTCATCAGGTGCATCACACCGTCACCGTCCTCGACCTCCATATAACGTGCCGACATAAGGGCGCCACTGGTATCCACGGCAACACCTGTAAACACGCTTTCATAGACCGAGTCAAGATAGATCTTGCTGTAAATCTGCTCTGCCTTGTCCTTGATCGAGCTGATCGTGAGATACCCGCAATCCTCCTTCACGTAGTCGTAATTTTTGTCGTCCTTTTCGGTGTAAAGGAAGATGTCGTCAATATCAAAATCATCAAGACGGTAGTAGTAATAGCCGTTTGTGCTATCCACATAGATCGGCGTTTCGTCAGCACGTGCCTCTGCCACGCGCGTCGCGTAGCGATAAAAGGACAAGCCCTTGACCTCATCGATCACCGCTTGCTTTTCAAAATCCCAGCACACGTCACTGTCGTCTGCCTTTGCGGGATCTCTGAACTGTCTGTAATACGCATACGCAATCACGGTTCCGTAACCGTCAAGCTCCATTTCAAGACCCGACAAGGTCAACTCCTTGATCTTATCCTCGCTTGTTTGAGGATCCTTGTAAGGATATTCGACCTTATAGGTAAATCCGTCGGAATACACGCGCGGATAGGTGGGCAAGCCCTCGCCCCAAAAAATCTCGTTGACCTCACGGGAAGCGAGGATCAGCGCCTCAATACGCGGGCGCAGTAACTCAAGCGAGGGGGCGCGGTTGCTCCGCACCGAGCGCACGATCAAAAAGGTTACGAGTGAGGCAAGGATCAACGCAACAGCCACAATCACCGCAATTAATCTTTTCTTCATAAATCTCCTTACACGGGAAATGAGGTTTTCAAACCCCGTTTGGTACTTTTTTGGCATAACACCTCCGATAAACCAAGATTTATCGGAGGTGTTATATATTATTCTTCGGTGGGCGCTGCCTCAACCGCACCGTTTTCGGGCGCGGTGACCTCTGCGTTTTCACCGTTTGCGACAACCTCTGCCGGTGCCGCTTCCTCGTCCTCATGCGCAACCTTTGTGAAGCCGACGATCGATTGTCCCTCGCCAAGGCGCATTACAATAACGCCGGCAGCCGTGCGGGAATAGGTGTTAATCTGCGCAACGGGGGTACGAATGATCGTACCGCTGTTGGTGATCATCATCAGGTCGTCGTTATCATCAACGGCGGCAATACCCGTCAAAAGACCGGTCTTGTCGGTGAGGTTATGGCAGGTTACACCCATGCCGCCTCTGCCCTTCACGCGGAAGTCCTCAAACGGGGTGCGTTTTCCGTATCCGTTTTCGGTAATGGTGATCAGCTGCTTTTCATCGTCAACAATAACAGCGCCAACCACAAAGTCACCCTCGCGCAAACGCACACCGCGCACACCGCGCGCCGTTCTGCCAAGGGGACGTACTGCCGATTCGCTGAATCTTGCGGCAGAGCCGTCGTGTGTTGCAAGCACCACGTCCTTATCGCCCTTGCTGTGCATGACGAACACAAGCTCGTCACCCTCGTCAAGGTTAAGGGCTATCTTACCGCCCTTGCGCTGGTATTCGTACTCCGAAAGAAGCGTGCGCTTAATCACACCGTTTCTCGTGACCATGGTAAGGTATTCGTTCTCGCCAAAGCCCTCAACGGCGATCATGGCGGTGATCGTTTCTCCCTGAACGGTTTCGATCACGTTAATGATATTGGTACCCTTTGCAGTACGGGATGCCTCGGGGATCTGGTATGCCTTACGCATAAATACCTTACCTGTATTGGTAAAGAGCATGAGGTAGGAGTGGCTGTGCACCACCATCATCTTTTCGACGAAATCCTCCTCCTTGGTGGTCATACCGATAATACCCTTGCCGCCCTTATGCTGTACGGCATAGGTATCGGCAGGCTGACGCTTGATGTAGCCCGCGTGCGTGAGCGTGATCACGCAGTCGTGCTTTTCGATAAGGTCCTCAAGATTAATGTCGTCGGTCGCCTCCACGATCTCGGTGCGGCGTTCATCGGCATACTTGCGGCGGATCTCGGTCATCTCTTCCTTGATGATATTCTTGATCTTTTGTTCGTCGGCAAGCACGCCGCGCAGCTCCTCGATCAGAATATGAAGCTTCTCAAGCTCCTCCTCGATCTTTTGTCTTTCAAGACCCGTCAGCTTACCAAGCGTCATTTCAACGATCGCCTGTGCCTGTGTGTCAGTAAGACCGTAGCGCGCCATCATCTTTTCCTTGGCATCGCTAACCGATGCGGCAGCACGGATCAGCGCAACCACGTCGTCAATGTTATCATTGGCGATCTTGTAGCCCTCAAGGATATGGGCACGTGCCTCTGCCTTATTAAGATCAAATTGCGTACGGCGGCGAATGACGTCCTGCTGATGCGCAATATAGTAATCAAGGATCTGGGGAAGGGAAAGGATCTTGGGCTCGCCGCCAACCAATGCCAGCATATTAATGGAGCAGGTATCCTGCAGCTGGGTATATTTATAAAGCTGATTCAGGATCACCTGACCGTTCACATCACGGCGGAAGGTAATAAGAATGCAAATACCGTTACGGTCACTCGACACGTCCTTGATATCGGTAATACCGTCGATTTTCTTGTCCTTCACCAATTCGGCGATCGACATGACCAAGGAGGACTTGTTGACCTGATAGGGAATCTCGGTTACCTTGATATGGTGATTTTCCTCGTCAACCTCACATTTCGCACGAACGAGCACACGACCCTTACCCGTGCGGTAAGCGTCAATAATGCCCTGCACGCCGTAGCAGGTGGCAGCCGTGGGGAAGTCGGGACCCTTCACGTACTGCATCAGCTCCTCAACGGTACATTCGGGATTGTCGATGCGGTAGACTGTCGCGTCGATCACCTCGCCGAGGTTGTGGGGAGGAATGTTGGTTGCCATACCGACCGCAATACCGACCGAGCCGTTGACCAAAAGATTGGGAAAACGGGAGGGGAGCACCAGGGGCTCGCGACGGCGGTTATCAAAGTTCGGGCCAAACGGAACGACCTCTTTTTCAAGATCAGCCATCAATTCGTTTGAAATTTTCGCAAGACGTGCCTCGGTATAACGGTATGCAGCTGCGCCGTCGCCGTCAACCGAGCCAAAGTTACCCTGACCCTCAACGAGAGGATAACGAAGCGAGAAATCCTGCGCCATACGCACCATCGTACCGTAAACGGCAGCATCACCGTGGGGGTGATAACGACCAAGCACGTTACCAACGGTCGTCGCAGATTTATAAAAGGGCTTGTCCGAGGTCAGATGATCCTCGTACATTGCATACATAATACGGCGCTGACCGGGCTTCATACCGTCACGCACGTCGGGCAGAGCGCGGGCAACGATAACCGACATTGCATACTCGATAAATGCCTGCTTTACGCGGCCGCTCATCTCTATGTCCTGAATAATCTGATCCGGAAACTCAAGATTTTCGTTTTTATGATCCATTTGTAATCTCCTTTCCATCAGACGTCAAGATTTTCCGCAAATTTTGCGTTTTTCTCAATAAATTCACGACGGGGCTCTACCTCATCACCCATCAGGGTAGAGAAGATCTGATCGCACAAAATGGCATCCTCCATCGTCACGCGCAGCAAAATACGCGTTTCGGGGTTCATTGTCGTTGACCAAAGCTGGTCGGGGTTCATTTCACCAAGACCTTTATAACGGTCTGCCTCGTATCCCTTATTCTCCGCGAGGAGCGCATCTCTTTCCGCATCGGTGTAGGCGTATTTTTCACCGCCGGTTTTACCCGAACGCTTGTAGATCTTATAAAGCGGCGGCTTTGCAAGATACACGTGCCCGTTTTCAATCAAAGGCGTCATGTGGCGGAACAGGAACGTGAGAAGCAGAATCTGAATGTGAGAGCCGTCAACGTCGGCATCCGCCATCAAAATAATTTTACCGTAACGAAGCTTTTCAATATCAAAATCGGGACCGATGCCGCAGCCAAGTGCCTGAATGATCGGCTGAACCGACTGATTGGCATAAACCTTTGCGGGGTTGATCTTTTCCACGTTCAGAATCTTACCGCGAAGAGGCAGGATTGCCTGAATACGGGGATCGCGACCCTGCTTTGCGGAACCGCCTGCAGAATCACCCTCCACAAGATAGACCTCTGTGAGCTCTTTTCTGCGCTCGGTGCAGTCCGCGAGCTTTCCGGGCAGGGACATTGATTCAAGAGGATTCTTACGGCGGCTTGCCTCACGCGCTCTGCGTGCCGCCTCGCGTGCCTGACTTGCAAGCACAGCCTTCTCAATAATCGCCTTCGCCTCGTTTGGATGCTCCTCAAAATACTCGGCAAGCTTTTCAGCCACGACCTTATCGACAAACTGGCGCACGTGCGCGTTACCAAGCTTTGTCTTTGTCTGACCCTCAAACTGCGCTTCCTTAAGCTTTACGGAAACAATCGCGGTCATACCCTCGCGAACATCCTCGTATTTGAGGTTTTCGTCCTTTTCCTTTAAGAGCTTATATTTGCGACCGTATTCGTTGATCACCTTCGTCAGAGCCCTCTTATAACCCTCCTCGTGCGTACCGCCCTCGTGGGTATTGATATCGTTGGCAAAGGTCATAAAGCTTTCGGTGTAAGCGGTGGTATATTGCAGCGCTACCTCAACAATGGTGCGTCCGCGCTCCTCCTCCTGCTTTTCACCGCGAATATAGATCACCTCGGGGTGAACAGGCTGCTTGTGGCTTTGCTCATTGAGGTAAGTAACAAAATTACGGATACCGCCCTCGTATTGCAATACTTCACCGGTATAGCTGCCGTCCTCTTTTTCCGCACTCGGACGCTGATCCGTAATGGAGATCGTAATGCCCGCGTTCAAAAATGCCTGCTGACGCAAGCGGTCAAGTAAAGTATCGTAATTAAATACCACCTCATCAAAAATGGTATCGTCGGGCTTAAAACGCACGTAAAGACCGTGTCTGTCGGTTTCACCCTCATCCTTGAAGGGTCTTGCCACCACACCTCTTTCAAAGCGCTCGGTATAGCGACGCCCCTGATAGCAGGTTTCAAGCTCGATCCATTCGGAAAGCGCGTTGACAACAGACGAGCCTACACCGTGCAGACCGCCCGAAAATTCATATCCGTTGCCGTCAAATTTACCGCCCGCATGAAGCACGGTAAAAATAACCTCCAACGTAGGAATGCCCATTTTAGGATGAATACCGCCGGGAATACCCTGACCGTTATCTCGGATTTCGACAGATCCGTCAGGAAGAAGCGTAACGTCAATGCGGTCACAACGACCCGCCAACGCCTCGTCGATAGAGTTGTCTACGATCTCATATACCAGATGGTGCAGACCGCGCACGGAGGTGGATCCGATATACATACCGGGACGGCGACGCACTGCTTCAAGTCCCTCAAGCACCTGTATTTGACTGTCGTCGTAAACCTGTCTGGTCTCTTCGTTATTTGCCATTTTTTAACCTTCCTTATCTAAAACCTTTGTTTTATTTAAGCTTCTTTGTTTTCTTTTTTAATACTTCTGCCTACAAGCGCAGAGGTGGATATTTGTGAAAAGCAGATACCGTACCCCTTGTTTTTTCGATAAAGGATAAAGGATTTCGGTATTTCCTCTTTTGCCGCCTCAACCTCACCGCGTTTTCCCGCTACCGACAAGAATTTTCTTGTGACGGAAGAGATCGTTGCGGTATCGGCATCAAATATCCCGATAATTTCTTTTTTTCTGATATTTTTGTTGTTACCGATATGCAAAAACATTTATCTTGCCTCCGTATAGGTGCCGTTTTTCACCAGAATCGTGTGCTCGGCATGAAAGCCCTCTTTTTCACAGGTCGTCATGATCACTTGCTTACCCTTGATATGGGATAAGAGATATTCTCTCCTGCCGCGATCAAGCTCGGATAACACGTCATCAAACAAAAACACAGGGTACTCACCCGTTTGCGTGCGGCAAAGCTCTCCTTCCGCAATTTTAAGAGCAAGCGCAAGCGATCTTTGCTGTCCTTGTGAGCAAAAGCTTCTTGCGGATTTTTGATTGAGAAGCACCTCAACATCGTCCTTATGCGTACCAAACAGCGTTGCACCCGCATAAAGCTCGCGTTCTTTACTTTCGGTTAATTTACGGTAGAGAATCTCTTTTGTTTCCTTTTGATCCTCATAACCGTCATAGCCCTTACCGCAAGGACCCTCATAGAGCAGTGTGGGAGATTCTCTTTCATTCGTCATTTCCTTGAAGCATTCCCTCACAAAATCCTTGCTTTTTTCAATATACCGTTGTCTGTAAAATGCAATCAAGGCACCCTCGGTTGCAAGCTGCTCTGACCAGATATCCACAGTGCTTTCAAATATCTGCATATCCTTTTGCGCGGATTTAATAAGGGCATTTCTTTGCTTTAAGACGTGATTGTATTTTTGAAGAGCCGCGAGATAAAGGGGCTCAGCCGCACTGATGGCAATATCCAAAAACTGACGCCTCTCACCCGGTCCGTCCTTGATAAGCGACAAATGCTCAGGACAGAATAAAACCGCTCTGAAATCGCCGACAATTTCGGAAATACGACCGATCTTGACACGATTTTTCATCACACCCTTGGTGTGAGGGGTAAGACAAAATGAAAGATTTTGATTTCTGCCGCTTGCAAAATAATCAAAGGAGAGCGTTGCTTGCTTTTCACCGAATTGAATAAGCTCACCCGTGTGCTGTCCGCGGAAGCTTTTACCGATCGATGCGTAATAGATCGCTTCAAGTAAATTTGTCTTTCCCTCCGCATTATCTCCGAAAAGCACGTTGGTGCCTTCACAAAATGAAACGCTCGCTTCCTTTATATTTCGAAAATGAGCAAGATGAATGCTTTTTGCCAGCATATTATTCCTTCATGCGTACGGGCAGAAGCATAAAGAGCTCTTCATTCTCCATTTCCTCATCACCCGCAGGCTCAATATTCACACTTGTCAAGGGAGAGGAAAGGGAAATCTTGATCGTTTCGGATTCACAAGCGCGCACGGAATCAATCAGATATCTGTTATTGAATGCAATACTGATATCAGCACCGTCGTGCTCTACCTCAATCTCATCATACGTGCTTCCCGCAGCCGAGCTTGCCATGACCTTTAAAATACCTTGTTCGATCTGCAGCTTAACGTGGGAGCGCGTACTGCCCGCCACATGCTCCTCGGTAATGAGCGTTGCGCGCTCAAGTGCCGACAAAAATACGTCGCGATCGACCACTGCGTGGATCTTATGCTGTCTGATGATGATTCTGTCGTAATCGATATACTCACCGTCAATCAGGCGCGAGAAGAAGATCACGTTATCAATATGGAAAATAATGTGGCGGCGGGTCATTTTAATATAGACCTCACGCTCCGCATCACCCGTAATCAGCTTATACAGCTCATTGACGGTTTTTACAGGAACAATAAAACGGTATCTGAGATCACTTCCATCGGTATTTTTATTGGTGATCTCTGTCTTTAATTGGCATTTCGCAAGCTTAAAGCTATCGCAGGATACAAGTAAAAGGTTATTTTCCTTAACCTCAAAGAAACAGCCGTTAAGAACGGGGCGCTGATCGTTAACACCCATTGCGTACATGATCTTACCAAGCATCTCACGCAACGTGCCGCACGGAAGCTGGAAGCCCTTGTCACTTTCAATCAAAGGAAGCTCGGGGAAATCCTCGCCGGGAAGGGCGTTCATCTTATGAGAGGATTTGCCGCAGAAGAAGGTTGCTACCATCTTATTATCTACGGTAAAGGTAACCTCTTCACCGTCCATCACACGCATGGTGGCAATAAACTTTTGCGCGTTAACAATGACACAGCCTTCCTCAAGCACCTTGCTTTCAAGTGTTGTTTTCACACCCTTTTCAAGGTCGTAGGCGGTAAACGTACAGGTATCGGGCTGCTTTGCGTCAATTAAAATACCGTCGATCGCAGAAAGGGTGGATTTACCCGAAGCGGCGATCATCAAGGGGGAAACAGAGGAAAGGATTTGTTGACGGTTGAAAACGATTTTCATAAAAATCTCCTTTTAAAGCGCCCGAAGGGCACAAAAATGATTTATTGATATGTTATTTTTTAGTAATAGTATTAGTGTTAGGTGAAAGTGTGGAAAACTGAAAAAACAAAGGAAAATAAGGATTTTTTAGGGCGTTTTATTCCATATTGCTGTGCAAAAACAGCTGGGGAAAAAATGATCTTTTAAAAAAAATTATTGAATAAAACGGTTAAAAAGAGGAAAAGATAATTAATTTGGAAATAATTAATTTTTTCAACAATCAATTTAACAGGGCATCTTGTGAAAAACAAAATGTATCTTTGAAAATTTCAAGTATTTCCACAAAAATAAAAAGCAGTAAAAATAAGTAAGAAAAGGATTTTTACAATGTTTCAACAGTTTCCAAACAGGAAATGATGAAAAACTTGAAAAATCAGCCCGTGATCTCTTTTTTGAGATCCTTAATATCCTTTTCATAAAGAGGATCCATCATCATATTTTTCTTTACCACATCAATGGAAGCCATGATCGTTGCGTGATCTCTTTTGAAAATTTTACCGATATTGGGTGTTGACATGTCCGTAATGGTACGGATCAAAAAAATGGAAATGTGTCTGACTTTAGCAATAGCCTTTGTGCGCTGCTGACCAATGAGTAATTCCTTGGAAATGCCGAATTTTTTAAAGAGCGCGGTAAATATCTTGTCGATCGTAACCTCAACGGGCTCGGTATCACCGAGAAGATCGCTGACACAATTTTTCGTGAATTCAAGTGTAATATTGCGTCCGTCAAGCAGGCTTTGCGCGGAAAGCTTTTTGAGCGCGCCCTCTATCTGACGGATGTTGGAGCGCAAATTTTCGGAAAGGAAGGAAAGCACCTCGTCGGGCAGGTCAATGTGCATATCCTCTGCCTTCTTCTTTAAGATCGCAACGCGCAGCTCAAGGTCGGGAAGACCAATGTCTGCAAGCAGACCCTGCTCGAAGCGGGAGCGCAGGCGCTCCTCAAGAGGATTGATATCGCGGGGAGGACGGTCGGAAGCGAGAATAATTTGCTTACCCTCGTCAAAAAGAGAATTGAAGGTGTTGAAGAATTCCTCCTGTGTTGCCACCTTGCCTGCAATAAATTGAATATCGTCAACGAGAAGCACATCACAGTTGCGGTAGCGGTCACGGAAATTATTCATTGCCTGGTGGGACATACATTCGATCATGTAATTAACGAATTCGTCACCCTTTGTGTAAAGAACGCGCACGTTGGGGCGCTTACGCAAGATCTCGTTGATGACCGCATACATCAAGTGGGTTTTACCAACACCCGAGGGACCGTAAATAAACAGCGGATTCCATTCGTGAGAGGGGTTGTTTGCTACCTTCCAGCAAGCGGCGCGGGCAAATTTGTTGGTTTCGCCCACAATAAAGTTATCAAAGGTGTAGCGCGAATGCTGTGCAAGCTCGGCGCCGTCCTGCAAGGGAGAGGAATCCTTGATAGTTGCGGATTGCTGCTTGATCGGTACTTCCTTTTGGGGTGCTTGCTCACCCTGAAAGGAAATGGAAAAGCTGATATCAAAAAAGTCCTTGAATTTTGATTCAATGATAGATTTGTGCTTTTCTGTGAGAATTTTCGCGATAAAATCAGAGGAAGCTTTGAAAAGAAGCTTGTTTTCACTTTCATCAAAAGAAATAGGGGAAATGTTAGCGTACCAAACGTTAAAAAACGGCTCGGAAACGCTTGCCTTTAATTCAGACTTCACGCTCTCCCACATAATTAAAATATCGTTTGGACAATCCATGCAAGGAGCCTCCTTCACGCAAAATAGACAAGTTTCTAATATTATAACATAAATAATATAATATTTCAAGCGCCCACGTGCGCGCTTGCGCGATATTATACTAATAATTAACAAATTATTTACTTTTAGAAGAAGCATTTTAAGGGAAAAGCATTGATTTTTAGAAAAGGATAGGCTATACTAACAAGCAGATAAAAGAAAAAGGAGGGGGAACACTTGAAAAAAATCATATTTTCCATCAAGGGAATGACCTGCTCGGCGTGTGTTGCGCACGTGGAGCGCGCGGTGAAGAGTGTGCTTTTACAAGATGCTGATTTTGTTGTCAGCCTGCTTTCATCCTCCCTTATCTTAAACGTAGCCGATGATGAAAACGAGGACGCGCTGTTTAAAAGGTTAAGCACAGCACTTTCCCGTGCGGGCTACGGACTTACAAAAGCAGGCGAAAAAAGTGATGAGGAGAGGCTAAGAGAAGAAAGAAAAGCCGTATCAACAAGGCTGTGGCTCTCAATTTCGCTCACGGCGCTGCTGATGGTTGTTGCCATGTGGCACATGACCCCCATTCCTGCCCCTTTTGTTTTGAATGCAAGCGCTTATCCGCGTGCTTTTTTCGTCTTACAGGCAGTGCTTGCCCTCACGGTGCTCTTTTTCAACCGCCATTTCTTTAAAAACGGATTTTCCGCACTGTTACACCTTTCTCCCAATATGGATTCTCTGGTGGCGCTCGGCGCTGCCGCAAGCGTGGTCTACGGCGCTGTGGCAGGTGTGTTTATTTTCATTGGCAGTGCCACGGGTAATGGGGCAATGGTGCACGAATATCTACACGAGCTTTATCTTGAATCTGCCGCGATGATCGTGACGCTTGTGTCGGTAGGTAAATATTTGGAGGGCAGAGCAAGAGGGCGCGCCGCGATGGCTGTACGCGCGCTCATGGAGGAGGAGCCCATCATTGCCCGTGTAAAACGGGGCGATACGGTAGAGGAAATACCGATTTCCGAGCTGAAGATCGGTGATATCGCAGTTGTGCTGACGGGAGAAAAGATCCCTGCGGACGGTGTTGTTTTTGAGGGAACGGGGAGCGTGAATGAGGCTATGCTCACGGGCGAATCTCTGCCGCGCACCGTTAAAAACGGAGATTACGTATCAGGCTCCACGCTTTTGGTGGAGGGTACTTTTCTTTTACGTGTTGAAAAGATAGGCGAGGAAACGGCGCTCCGCCGTATTGTCGCGCTGCTTGAGCAAACGGCGGCAAGCAAGGCACCCGTGCAGCGGATCGCGGATAAGGTCAGTGCTGTTTTCGTACCCGTTGTGATCGGTATTTCGCTTGTCACGGCACTTTTGTGGGTTATTTTGACACACAATGCCGCGCTTGCCTTTCGCGCGGCTGTATCCGTGCTTGTCATCTCCTGCCCCTGTGCCTTGGGGCTTGCCACGCCCACAGCCATTACCGTTGGGTGCGGCAGGGCGGCACGCTTTGGTATTTTGTTTAAGAGCGCCGAGGCACTGGAGGTGCTTGCGGGCGTTGAGGTACTGCTGACTGATAAAACAGGTACACTGACGAAGGGTGAGCCCGCAATCGTCGCAAGCGCGGTGCTTTCGGGAAGCGAGCAGGAATTGCTTGATACGGTAGCATCGCTGGAAGCGCTTTCCACGCATCCGCTTGCCAAACCGCTTGCGGCATTAAGTGAGGTGCGCTTACCGCTTGCGGATTTTACGGTATTAGCGGGAAAGGGCGTTTTCGCAAGACAAGAGGACGGCACAGCCCTTTTCGCAGGCTCTGAAGCGCTTTTTTCGGGCGAGAATGGCATTCCTTCCCTTACAAAGGAGGCACAAGCCCTCTTGAACGAGTGGTCAATAGCAGGTAATAGCGCGGTGCTGGTTGCCAAGGGTGATCGTTTTCTTGGCGGCTTTGCGCTTGCCGACGTGCTCCGAGAGGATAGCAAAGAGGCTGTGGATTCTCTTAAGAAGATGGGCGTTTGTACCGTTATGCTGACGGGAGATCACGCGGCGGTTGCCGAAAGGATTGCCAAGGAGGCAGGAATTTCCGAATACCGTGCGGGGCTGTTGCCCGACGGCAAGGAGAGGATCGTGCGCGAATACAGCGATAAGGCACCGACCGCTATGGTGGGTGACGGTATCAATGACGCGCCCGCGCTTGCGCGCGCCGACGTGGGACTTGCCATTGGCGCGGGAACGGGTGTTGCCGTCGAATCCGCAGGGGTCGTCTTGTCGGGAAACTCGCTGATCCATGCCGTTGCCGCCGTGGAGCTCGGACGCGCCACCAAGCGCAATATCAGACAAAATCTTTTTTGGGCGCTTTTTTATAATGTGCTTTGTATTCCCTTGGCGGCGGGTGTGCTCTACGCCCCGTTTGGCGTGATGCTCACACCCATGATCGCAAGTGCCGCTATGAGCGTATCCTCGATATTCGTGGTGCTGAACGCACTGCGCCTTGCGCGCTTTGTGCCGTGCTGCTTGAAGGATAAACTATCTTTACAAAAGGAGAAAAATAAAATGTTTGGAAAGAAAGAAACGGTAGTGACCACGCTTCGCGTGGAGGGTATGATGTGCAAGATGTGCGTTGCGCACGTCGAGGAGGCGCTGAAAAAGGCAGGTGCCGCGGAGGTCAGTATCGATCTTGCGAGCGGCGAGGTGCAGGTAAAGGCAACCGCGAAGCTCACGCCTGAAAAAATGACCGCCGCCATCGTTGCCGCGGGGTACCGTGTGGTATAAGAAAAAAACATAGCAAAAGGGGTGCGTTTCGCACCCCTTTTGCTATGTAAATAAGAGATTAATCCAATTTGAGATCGTTTTCCTTGATCCAGCCGATACGGCGCAGCAAGAGGCACAGCGCCCAGCTGATGATTGCGGGCAGAATAAAGCAGATAAGGGCAAGTCCGAGCCAATCCACAAAGCCAACAGAGGCGGTGTATTCGCCGCCAAACCAGCCAAGAATGATGCCGATAGGACCAAGCAGACCGCAGGTACCCATGCCCGAGTTGATGGCGGCACCGTACATTTGCATTTGAAAAACGCACGTGGCAAGAGGACCCGTGATGGCAGAAGCCACTGTCGGGGGGATCCAGATGCGAGGATTTTTGATGATGTTGGGCATTTGAAGCATGCTGGTACCAAGTCCCTGCGATACAAGACCGCCCCAGCGGTTTTCACGGAAGCTCATAACGGCAAAGCCAACCATTTGCGCGCAGCAGCCGGCCACCGCGGCACCGCCCGCAAGCGCAAGACCAAGGTCACCCGTGCCGATGGCGGAAAGACCGATGGCGGCACAGATCGCGGCGGAGGAGATGGGGAGTGTCAGCGCGACACCCACCACCACGGAAATGATCAGACCCATTACAAAGGGCTGCTGCAGGGTCGCCCAGCTGATAAAGCTGCCGATGTAGCTAACCACCGTGCCAATGTGGGGGGCAATCAAGATGGAAAGAGTGCCGCCGACGAAAACGGTCACGAACGGGGTGACTAAAATATCGACCTTGGTTTCCTTGGAAACGGCTTTACCGAATTCGATCGCTACGATGGCAATCAGTAATACGGCAAGGGGACCGCCTGCGCCGCCCTGGGCGTTTGCGGCAAAACCAACAAGTGCGGAGGAATACATGACAAGGGGCGGTGCCTTCAGCGCAAAGGCGATCGCGACTGCCATTGCGGGACCTGCGGCGGAGCCGCCGTACGAGCCAATGGTTTTAAAGAACGAGAGTCCCGGGATAAGACCGATGGCGTTGAAGATCGTGGCAATGAGCAGTGAGCCGAAAAGACCGAGCGCCATAGCGCCAAGCGCGTCAATGCCGTATCTCTTGGCAGAGAAATTGATGTCCTTTCGCTTCAAAAAAGAAAGGAACTTATTTTTGTTTGGTTGTTTTTCTTCCATTTTTTTGTTCTCCTTGTAAATTTTGTTTCATCATTTCAAAAAGGGGTGATGCGGCTTTGGCATTGGTCCTCTCGTCGGAAATTTCGTTGATGATCTGGGTGTAGTTGTTGCCCGCAAAAACGAAATGCTCGAACAAAGGGATTTCAAGCAACGAGAGCGCTTCCTTTAAATGGTGCGTGACTTTAATGTCATCGGTTGATGGGACGGCGATGCCCGCAGGGTGATTGTGCGCAAGGATAACGCCTGCGGCGTGCTTGGTATAGGCGCGCTCGGCAATGTTGCGAATGGAAAGGGATAGTGAGTTGACCGTGCCGTCACCAATGGGGAAGCAGTCGATCGGCATCATGGCATTGTTGATGAGAAGCGCAAAGGCAAGCTCCTTTTGCGCGCCGAGAAAGCGCGGTGCCAAAAAGGAAACGAGCTTTCCTGTGGTATCAAGCGTCGGAGGCTCTTTTTTCGACGGTGCGATCTTGGAGATCATATATTGCTTGCACGCGTGACCGATCAGCCGTAGGTGCAAGGCACTCTTTTCTCCGATACCGTGTACGGCGCAAAGCGCATCCATATCCGCCTCCATCACACCCTCAAGCGAGCCGAACGCCTCGATCAGTGCGTGCGCGGTGTCGTTGGTATTGCCGCGCGCATTCGTGTAAAAGAGCAGCATTTCAAGCAGCTCGTGCTCTTGCAGTGTAGGCGAATCGGTGGCAAGAAAGCGCTCGCGCATGCGTTCTCTGTGCCCGTTGTGTAAATGAGGTTTTTTCTCCATGCGGTATCCCCCTCTAATGTGTAATGATATCTGTAAACTATATTATAGCATATTTTGAAAAAAATTTCCATACTTTTTTCAACAAAAAATTATTTTATGGTAAAAAAGTTTTGTGCTTTTTGTAAAAGTGTAAAATCCGCTTGGCATAACACCAAGCGGATTTTACATTATTTAACTGTCGGATCAAGCGAAAGATTGGGGAAGTACTTGCAAAATTCCTTGAGCTCGCGGGTAACATTGCCGCGGATCTCACAGAAGTGGTGAATGTAAGGTCCGTCTATGAGGCGATCCTCGATTTTTTGCAGATTGTCAAACTCGCCCCAAAGGTACGTGCCGTGCGTTTCGGGTCCCTCGGTGGTGCGGCAAATGAGCGGCAGGATCATGTAGTTGCCGCTTTCTTGGTCGATTCGCGCGACGGTATACGCGCCGTCGGCAGCGCGGAACCACTCGCGCTGATTGACAAGCTCCGCGGGGCAGTCGGGTGCCTTGACGGAGAGCGGGAAGGGACCGCAGTGCCAGAGAAGCTCGGCGTTTTTGTTTTCGGGGTGGCGCACGGTAAACTCGCCAAGGAAGGGCTTTTCTTTGCCCATCGTGGCACATTGCAGCAGTACCATGGTGAGCGCGCAGTGCATATCACTTTCGCACACCACGATATAGCCCATGTCGTTGAGGATCCCGTAAACGGCGCAGGGGGCAAGACCGTCAAAGAGCTGGGGCGTTGCCGTCCAGCACTCGGCGGAAATGATATCAAGACCGTTTTCCTCAAAGAGCTGACGGTAGGTTTCTACCAGCGTCGCCATGCGGTGTGTGTAGGCAGGGGTCAGATCGTCCATTTGATAATGACCGTAGATGAATTTTTCAATCTCGTCGATCTTATCGGCGGCATTTTTCTCCACCTCGTAAAACTTATCCTGCAAAACGGCGAGATTGATGGGCTTGATGCGCACGCCGAATTTTTCCATCAGCTCACCCTCGTTCCAGATGACCGAAAAGAAGGGGGCGGGTCTGATGCCCACCTGACCGATACGAAGCCCCTTGAAATTTTTGACCATGCACGCGACGCGCGCAAAGGAATCAAAGCCGTCCTTGAATTCGGCAGAATCAACGCGGCAGCAGGGAAGGTGGGAGAAGGGGATGTGATAGCGCTGGAATTGACGCGACACACCAAAGAGCCCGCACTGTGAGTCGGTGGGGCGCATGCCGTGCACGTAATATTCGTCGTCAAGCGGCGCCCACAGCAAGACGGGCTTGCCGAGTGCCGCGGCAATATCAGCCGCCGCCTCCTCGTTGCCGAAGTTGCAGTTGATGATCATGATGGCATCAACGCCCTTAGCCTTCATGCGCGCCACGGCGTCGGCGGCGGAGGCATCGTCAAAAATGAGGTCGTTGCAGCCAAGTCCCCTCGTGTCAACAAAGCTGATCTGCTCGGTTGTCATATTTTGCTCAATGTAATCGACAAAGCGATGTCCGCGCTCCTCGGCGGAAACCCAAGTAAGAAAGGTTTTGGCGGGGCGGTTGGTCGTATTGCGGCGCATCGGAATCAGTCCGATTTTTACGTTAAAATCAAGCATTGCTGTTCTCCCTCTTTCGTGTTTATGAGAAGATTGATTAATTTGATTTCACTATAGTGTATTTATTAAAATATTTCAAGGCACATTCTTGCAAAAAGTGGAGAAAAGTGATATTATATTTACAAATAACCACATTTTCAGGGGGTGAATTGTCATAAAACGCTTTTGTGCCAAGGAGGTGGGCGTAACAGACCTCCCGCGTCACGGCGCTTTTTTTATGAATAACTGCGGCTATTATCGCGACGTGGGGACCTCCTTTTCCGTTCTTCGCCCGAGCGGGCGATGGGATATTCATATCCTCTTTTGCGTGCGCGGTTCTATTACGGCAGAGAAAACGCATCTTAGCGCCGGCGATATGTACGTTTACCCGCCCTACGTCCCTCAAAAATACACCTATGAGGCGGCACCCGACTCGCTTTATTATTGGGTGCATTTTGCGGGGGACGAGATGACACGGGCACTTGCGGATTTAAAAATAGAAGAGGGCGTTTATCGAACGGGCGCGCGTGCGCACGATGCGGAGCGGCTGTTTCGCCTGCTGACAAGCTCGGTTGGTGAATGGCAAGAGGGAATGGAG
Source organism: Eubacteriales bacterium (assembly GCA_045657225.1). Taxonomy (GTDB): domain Bacteria; phylum Bacillota; class Clostridia; order Oscillospirales; family CAG-272; genus Firm-07. Next base: position 41,342 of record JAZOSR010000082.1, read on the forward strand.
CAATTTTCGCGCGGGATCCTATACTCGCTTTTGGCGCTGTTGACACTCCCCTCGGCACCCTCCAACCCCTATTATCAGGCGATTAAGCTGCTTGACGATGTGAAAAGCGAGGTCAGCGTGGGGGAGCTTGCCGCACAGTATTCGCAAAGCCGCGAGCATTTTATACGCTCGTTTCGCGGCTTTATGGGCGTGTCGCCCCATCGCTACCGACAAAAGCGGCGTATGGATCACGCGCGCATACTCCTTGCCGATACCGATCTGCCGATCTCGCGTGTTGCCGAGGAGGTTGGCTTTGCGGACGCGCAGTATTTTAGCAGGATATTTAAAAAAGAGGTGGGCGTGTCGCCGCTTACGTTCAGAAAAAGAGAAAAATAAGAAAAGCTCCGAATTTTCGGAGCTTTTCTTATTAATTATGAACATGTATTTCGTGTATTTCCTCGTGTGTTTTCTTGGTGTTGAGGAAGTGCCGCAGCGCCAGCGCCGCGAACAAAAACTGCAGAATGCCCGTTAACGCCCAAGAGATAGGATAGGAAACATATATCATATTCAGCGTCGGGTTGGCACGGAAGAACGTGGAGATCCATACGATGCGCAAAAGACACGCGCCGACCAGCGAGATTACGGTGGAGGTCAGCGATTTGCCAAGACCGCGCAAAATGCCGCAGCCTACCTCCATCAGCGCAATGACAGCGTAGGGCAGGAAGGTAAAGAGCATACGCGTATAGGCGGCATCGTAGGCGATCGATTCAAGCGAGCCCGCGGTGCTGTTATGTACGTCATAAAGTGCGAGAAGCGGCTCGCGCAGGAAAAACAGAGAAAGGGAGAAGAATGCGGCAACAAATATACCGATGGCATAGCAGCAAGCCATCACGCGCCACACGCGTCGGTATTTGGCGGCACCGACGTTTTGGCTGGTGAAGGTGATGGCACCTTGGTAGACCGAGTTTTGCGCGGTGTAGGCAAAGCCCTCAAGATTTGCCGCGGCGGCGTTACCCTTCACAACGGGCTGGAACGCGCTGCCGGGAGGGCACAGGGCGTTGTTGACCTGCAGGATCGAGGACTGAATGATCATGTTGGAAAGCGAAAAGAGCGATCCTTGAATTCCCGCAGGGACACCGATATAAAGAATGCTGCGGAAGGCACCGCGGTCAAAGCAGAGCTTTTTAAAGGAGAAACGGCACGCGCCCTCGTCGCGCGAAAGCTTTAGCAAAAGAAAGAAGGCAGAAAAGGCGTTGGCGATAACGGTTGCAAGCGATACACCCTCGACCGAAAAATCAAGAACCAGCACGAAGAAGAGGTTGAGTCCTACATTGACAAGACCCGAAAGCGAGAGGATAATGAGCGGCGTTTTGGTATCGCCCTTGGCGCGGAAGATCGCAATGAGGTAGTTGGTAAGGGAAATAAACGGTACGCCCGCAAAATAGATCTTGGTGTAGAGTGTGGCGAGGTCAAGGAGCTTTCCCTCAGCACCCATCAAAGCGAGAATGGGGCGCGAAATGAAAAGACCGAGTATAGCGGAAGCACCGCCGAAAATGAGGCTCATTACCAGCGCGGTGTGCATGGCGCGGGAAGCGCCGCGGTCGTCCCTTGCGCCAAGGTGGCGCGCGACCATCACGTTTGCGCCCGTGGCAAAGCCCATAAACACGTTGACAACAAGGTTGATAAAGGCACCCGTTACGCCAATGGCGCCGACGGCGTCCGGCTCGGGCGAGAGCCCCACCACCATCATATCCGCCGCGTTATAAAAGGTTTGGAGAAGATTGGTTGCCATCAAGGGTAGAATGAAGATCAGGATCTTGCCAAACAAGGGACCTTCCGTCATCAAAAGCGGCTTCTTTTTCGTTGCTACCACGTCATACCTCCTCGGGATATGCATAATATCCCATACTATTCCCATTATATCACGCACGAGGGAAAAGTCAATTGATTTTTGAAAAATAGGCGAAAAATTTCGGCACGGCAGCTCGCCTTAAAAACGAACTGTCGTGCCAAGATAAAAATTGAAATTATTTTATGCGGTAACCTCGTATTTTGTAACGCCGAGAATGGTCTCGCCGTCGATCTGCAGTGCGACGGGACGGTCAAATTCAACGATCACGTGCTTGCCTGCGCGCACGTCCACCATTTTCTTGTGCTTGACGTGCTCGCCCTTGAAAATAGAGGGGAAGACCATGAGCGTATGGAGCTTGCCCGCACCGTGCATGACGGTGACGGATACGGTGTCGCGCTTATTGCGATCCTGCTGGGGTGCGGGGCGCATACCGCCGCCGTAATAGCCGCCGACCATGGTGGGTGCGATCCATGTCTTTTTGTAGGTGCGTTCCTCGTCGTCCACCGTGACCTTTGCGCGTGTCGGCTTGAAGTGGAACAAAAGACCCTTAATGGCAATGGCGGTGTAATTGATGGTTTTAGCGCCCTCGAGGCGCAGCTTGTCGCCAACCTCGCAGCAGTAGCCGTCAACACCAAAGCCAATGCCGTTGATGAAGCGGTAGGTCTTGCCCTTGACCGTAACGGTCGGGAGATTTTTGATCTCGTCGTTGATCTTCAGGGGCGCGTCGCCTGCTTTTTTGTCAAAATCACGCAAAAAGTCGTTGCCGTTGCCCGTTGCGTAGTAATAAAGGTCGTTTTGAACGTCAAGGTCGTAGATGGCGTTGATAAAGCGATTGAGCGTGCCGTCGCCGCCGCAGATCACCACCGTGTCGGTGGCGTCAAGCTCCTTGAAAAACGAGATGTAATCGGTGATGGTGGTAATATCGATAAAGGTGGGCTCGGCTTCGTAGTGTGAGCGCAAGGTGTCTGCCTTTTCCTTGCCCGTATTATTGGCAGAATGGGGATTGTAGAGTGCAATGATACTGTTCATAAACGGAAGCTCCTTTATGTTTTTCGGTAATGTTGCTTTGTAGTTCATTTTACAATATATCTAATAGGTAGACGATATATAATTTACGAAAAATGTTGGAAAAACAGACAAAAAGGAGAAAATGCACAAAAAGGGGTGAAAGAAATTTCTTTCACCCCTTTTATATCAATCAATAAATTCGCGATTAAGCGTCACGCCGAATTCCTTTGCAATGGCAAGGAGATTTTCGTCGGTAATGGTTTGCAGGACCTTGCCGCTGCTGCTCATGACGAGGTTGTAGATCTCTGCCGCCTTTTCGATGGTGTGCATAAGGCCAAAGGTGATGTCAAAATCGGGTCCCGAGCAGAAAAGACCGTGATGTGCCCAAACGGCGGCATCAAATTTTTTCATGACCTCGGAGGTGGCAAGCGCAATGTCGGCACCGCCCGGCACCATCCACGGCACGACGCCAACGCCACCGGGGAATACCACGGGGCATTCGGTCGCGGACTGCCACAGCGCACGGCTGAAATCGCGTGCGGTGAGGGGAAGGGTATAGGTCATGGCGATGATATTGGCGGGGTGTGCGTGGTAAATGACGCGGCAAGCGCCGTTTGTTGCCGCCACGCGCACGGAGTGGTTCATAAAGTGGCTGGGGAACTCACTTGTGGGGCGCGCGCCGCCCTCAAGACCCCAAACGATGCGCCATGCGGTGCCCTCGGCATTGATCTCGACAATGCCGATCGAGTGTGCGGGGTCAAGTATTACGTTGCGGAAGAATTTGCCGCTGCCCGTGGTGAGAAAATACGAGCCGCCGAGGTTTTTACCGCAAACGCCCATATCGACCCAAGCCTCGGGTGCGCGGAAGAAGGGGCGGCAGGCGGCGACCTCCTCGTCGGTCATGCGGTAGGTCAGGTTGCCGCCGTTTCGCTCGTGCCAGCCCTGCTCCCAGCCGTCGTTGCACATACGGATATAATCTTTGATAATTTTTACGTCAAGAATGCTCATTGTGATCAACCTCTCTTTGATAAAACGTCGTTTTCATATTTTTGAATGTCGGAAAGCCAGCTTTGGTCGGCGGGCTTGCCGCAAGCGCGGCAATATTCCTCCCATACGTCGCCAAACGGGTAGGATTTCAGCTCCTCCTGCCACACGAGCAGCTCGGTAAATTTGCCCTCGTCCTGCATCTTTTGCAGCATGTCGTTCGGTTGGAGCATGGCGAAGAGCAGAGCCTTTTGCAGGTTGCGGAAGCCCGTGCACCACGCGGCGATGCGGTTGATCGAGGCGTCGAAGTAGTCAAGCGCGATGAACACGCGGTCAATGCCGCAGCGTACGATCTCCTTGCAAAGCTCCTTCGTTTCGTCGTCATAGAGCACCACGTGGTCGGAATCCCAGCGAACACCGCGCGTGACGTGGAGCGCAAGCTTATCCTCAAAGGCAAGCACGGCGGAGATCTTGTCACTGACGACCTCGGTCGGGTGATAGTGTCCGTTATCCATAAGCGAGATGCAGTCGTCACGTCCCGCTACGTACTTCATACACCATTCGGCAGAGCCGACGGTGTAGCTCTCCACGCCAATGCCAAAGACCTTGCTTTCGACGCACGGATAGACCTTTTGCTTGTCAAAGGGCTCGGTGAGGATTTTGTCGATCGAATCCTTGTAGCGCAGGCGGGGTGAGAGGCGATCAGCAGGGGTATCCTTGTAGCCGTCACCCGTCCAGATGTTCATCACGCAAGGGGTGCCAAGCTCGTTTGCGAGATACTCCGAAATGCGTACACACGCCTTGCCGTGCTCGATCCAAAAGTCGCGGGTTTCCTTGTTGGGAGAGGACAGCGTCAGGGGATCGCAGTTTCCGTGCCCGAAGAAGGTAGGGTTAAAATCGCACCCAATGCCGTGCTTTTTGCAAAAATCCACCCACTTTTTAAAGTGCTTGGGCTCGATTTTGTCGCGATCGACCCAGCCGCCGTTTTCCTCATCAAAAATGGCGTAGCAGGCGTGCAGATTGAGCTTGACCGTGCCGGGGACAAGGGAAATGACCTTTTCAATATCCGCCATCAGCTCGGCGGGCGTGCGCGCCTTGCCGGGATAATTGCCCGTGGTCTGAATGCCACCCGAAAGCGAGGCGTGTTTCTGGTCAAAGCCGGATACGTCATCGCCCTGCCAGCAGTGGAGCGCCACGGGCACGGTTTTTAATTTAGCAATGACGGCATCGGTATCAATGCCGAGCGCCGCATATTTTTGTTTTGCTTCAATATAACTCATAAAAACCTCCTGAAATACTTGTGTGGGGGTTGGTTTGTGCTATTTACAGTGTAACATATTGACGCGTCAAAAAAAAGGCTGTTATTTTTTGTGAAAAGTTCTTTATTTTCATCTGCTTTGTCAATAATAAGGGTGTTACACAGCGCTTTTGGGGGAGGCGCTTTTAAAATAGCAACATATCCGAAAAAAATAGCAACATAATGTATTGACAATTTTATTCAGCTACAATAAAATAGAAGCATATAAGAATTGACGACGTTCGTCGGATCGAAAGGAGGATTTTTCATGGTAAAGCATATGATTATTTGGAAAATGAAGGAGGAGGTCGCCGATAAGGCGGGGACTGCCGCCGCGATCAAGGCGGCGCTTGAGGGGCTGGTCGGTAAGATCGACGGGCTTCTTGAAATGCACATTTTAACCGAGTGCTATCCTTGCTCGGCGGGTGACGTGATGATGGATTCGGCATTTGCCGATCTTGCCGCACTTGAGGCATATCAGGCACATCCCCTTCACCAAGAGATTGCAAACGGGCTGGTGCGTCCCGTGATGGCACAGCGCCTTTCGTTTGACTTTGAGGTATGAGTGGGAGCGGCATTGTGAAAATTTTTGTAAAAATGATCGCGGTCTTGCTTGTGCTGATCACGGTCGGCACGATGCTGGTTGCTTGTAAAGAGGAGCCGGAGGTGAACGTGCTGGAGGGGAAAAAGATCTGCTTTGTGGGCAATTCCTTCACTTGGTTTGGCAGATGCGTGATTGAAAAAAAGCAAGACATCCGTAAGCAGGAGTTTCGCGAGAATGACAAGGGATATTTTTATCAGCTTTGCAAGGCAAACGGCGTCAACGTTTCGGTGACCAACTGGACGTGGGGCGGTCACAATCTTAAGGATATGTTTGGCGGCAGCTGTGCCGCGGATCGCGGCTGTGACGGGGTGGATCACCTCGCCGCACTGAAGAATCGCTATTTCGATTACGTTGTGATCCAAGAGGGATCGGGTGCGCCCGATTTCCGTGAAATGCTTGATCTGGTCACACAGGTGTTCCGCGAGGCGAATCCCGATGTGAAATTCATTTTTATGTCACATAACAGCGTACATACCAGCAGCAGTGAGAATTATAAAGAGGTTCGTCGCTCTCTTAAGAATCTTGATCAGCAGGGCATGATGGTTGCGGATTGGGGTGCTATGGTCGTGGATGTTTTTTCGGGAAAAACGAAGGTGCCGGGTGCCACGCAGACCTTTGACAAGAACAGCTTTATCGTCAATTGGAGCAAGTCGGACGGTTATCACCCCAATATGCTGACGGGCTATATTACCGCTGCGTGGATCTATTCGCTGATCACGGGCGAGAAGGCGGCGGGTCAGCCCTATGCGTTTTGCACCGACAAGAGCCTTAGCGGCAAATTTGATGCGGCGGCGTTTGCCAAAAAGCATTACACCTACGATGGCGCAACCACCAACATGGAGGCGATCTTTGCCTCTGAGGCGGATATGTTGGGACTTCAGCAGCTGATCGACCAATATATTGCGGCAAAGCCGTATCTTTCTTATGAATAAGGAGCGTGAATGAAATGAAGGGTATTTTGAGATGCGTTTCTTTTTTGCTTGTGCTCTTGATGCTGTGGGGCGTTTTGGTCGCCTGCAAGGGAGAAGAGCCCGTGCCAAACGCGCTTGAGGGCAAGAAGGTCCTCTTTATCGGCAATTCATATACCTATTACGGCAGATGTGTGATCGAGAAGAAGCAAAGCGTGCAAAAGCAAGAGTTTCGCGAGAATGACGAGGGGTATTTTTATCAGCTTTGCAAGGCAAACGGTGTGAACGCATCGGTTACAAACTGGACTTGGGGCGGGCATAATTTGGAGCATCTGTTTGGTGGAAATTGCTCGGCGGATCGCGGTTGCGACGGTCTTGACCATACAAAGTCCTTGAAGGATCGCTATTTTGATTACGTGGTGATTCAAGAGGGCTCGGGTCCCTCGGGACATTTCCATTCTATGATCGATAAGGTCATTAATTTGTTCAGAGAAGCCAATCCGAACGTGCAGTTCGTACTGATCGCGCACCACAGCAATTATACCAGCACCAACGCCAATTATCAAGAGGTGCGTGCCTCGCTGAAGGATATGGCAGCGCGCGGTATGATCATTGCTGATTGGGGCAGAATGACCAGCGACATCTATGAAGGAAGAACACAGGTGCCGGGTGCGACGCAGACCTTTGTGAAGGATAGCTTTGTGGTGCATTGGCCGGGTGACAATTATCATCCCAATATGCTGACGGGCTACATTACGGCACTTTGGGTCTATTCGGTGATCACGGGCGAAAAAGCAGAGGGACAGCCCTATGCCTTCTGCACCGACAAGAGCATTAACAGCAAGTTTGACATTGATGCCTTTGTGAAAAAATACTATACTGAGGGAGAAACCAACATAAAGGAAATCTTTTCCTCCGAGGCGGATATGAAGGGCATTCAGCAGCTGATCGACACGTATATCGCGAGAAAGCCATATCTTGATTCATAACAAAAAAGGACCGCCGTGTGCAGCTGCACACGGCGGTTATCTTTATTTGGTTGAGGGGGATAATTCTTTTTGTTCGGTTGCTGTTTCGGCGGCGGACTGTTTGGCAGCATCGCGTGCGCTGGTCTTGCCCTCGGGCTTGATCTCGCCTGCCTTCAGGAGCGCCATCTTGGTCAGCATCGGACCGAAAAGCTCGTAAATGAGGACTGCAAGCAGCGTGATATTGGCAACGATCGCGCCCTGCTCGCCAAGAGCTTGCGCCTTGATTGCCATACCGAGCGCAACGCCCGCCTGAGGCAGAAGCGTAATGCCAAGGTATTTGACGATGTTTTTGTCGCAGTGGGTGATCTGCGCACTTGCGCGTGCGCCAAAATATTTGCCGATCGAGCGGGCGATGATGTAAACAACACCAATGAGCACCACGGCACCCTGCTTGAAGACCGAAAGCTCAAGCTCTGCGCCGCTGAGAACGAAAAAGAGAATGTAAAGGGGACCCGTCCAGCGGTCAAGGCGGTCCATCAGCTCCTCGGAGAAGTCACACAGGTTGCAGAACACCGTGCCGAGCATCATGCAGGAAAGGAGAGAGGAGAAGGCGACGTGTACACTGCCGATGTGAAAATCGACCATCGAGATCGCGACGGTGACGAATACGAACGCCACGGACATGGAAAGACGCTTGGAGCGAGAGTGGAAGAAGCGCTCGCAATAGGTAAACAGCAGACCCATCAGGAAGCCAAGACCAAGGGAGAGCACAACCTCAAGAATCGGCTCAAGAATGATGGAGATAACGTCCACGGAGCCGGAGATCAGTGCTTTTGCAATACCAAAGGATATGGCGAAGAGGACAAGACCTACGGCGTCATCCAGTGCCACTACGGGCAAAAGCACGTCCGTGACAGGACCCTTTGCCTTGTACTGACGCACGACCATGAGGGTTGCGGCAGGTGCCGTTGCGGATGCTACCGCGCCCAGCACGATGGCGGCGGGGAGGGGAAGCACGTCGGGCATTGCAAAATGCAGAGCGATAAGTGCGGCATCAACCAAAAGTGTGGTAATAACCGCTTGGAAAATACCGATGACAGTGGCTTTTTTGCCGATCTGTTTTAACTGTGCGAGGCGGAACTCGTTGCCGATGCAAAAGGCGATAAAGCCAAGCGCCACGTCAGAGATAATGCCGAAGGAATCGACATTTTCGTGGCTGACAAAGCCAAGTCCCTCGATACCGATGGCACCGAGCAGATAAGGACCGATCAAAATACCCGCCACGAGATATGCCGTGACTGCGGGCAGACCTGCCATTTTGGCAAGACGAGAGAGCATAAGCCCCGAAAACAACGCGATCGACAGGGCAAGTAAGGTTTCCATAAAAACACCTCTTTGATGATATATAATAAAATAGGTAGCGCTTAAAAAAACGCACAATGAAGATTATAACACCGTGTCCCTTTCATGTCAATACAAAAAACAAGAAAAGCAAAGAAAAATGCTCAAAAAACGAAAAAATAAAAGAAAGGAGCCTCCTTTTTCTTGTTAAAAGTCCAAATTGACCTTTAGCAGTGCGCTTTGTGCGAAAATGGGATTTGATTTTTTGGGGGCGCTGTGATAAAATATTGGCAAATATTTTGAAAAAGGAGTTGGTTTTGTGGATCCGTTACCTCGAAGTAGCATCCCTTACAGGAGCAGAAAAAGTGCAATGAGCATGAATTTCCTCATGAATTTATGGCAAGAGGCGCAAGCCCCATTAATTCAAAAAATGCCGTTCCGAGGCGGCAGCGACAAACAGGGAGGTGCTTATTGACATGGTTAAGCAGTTAATATTACAAATTGTTTTGATTTTACTTAACGCATTTTTTGCCGCCACCGAGATCGCCGTTATTTCCTTAAATGAGAAAAAGGTGCGTGCACAGGCGGAAGACGGTAACAAAAAGGCGAAAAAGCTATTAAAAATTATTGAGGACCCCACCAAGTTTCTCTCCACCATTCAGATCGGCATTACGCTGGCGGGCTTTCTCGGCTCGGCGTTTGCTGCGGATAACTTTGCCGAGCGATTGACGGCGTTTTTGGTCGGATCCTTTGGAATAGCATCCGAGAACATCGGCATCATCAACACGGTGTCCGTTATTGTGATCACGCTGATTCTTTCGTATTTTACATTGGTGCTCGGTGAGCTGGTTCCCAAGCGCGTTGCCATGCGTCACAAGGAAAAGCTGGCGAATATCTCGTGCAGCATCATATCGGCGCTCAGTGTCGTATTAAAGCCCGTTATTTGGTTTTTGACGGTTTCTACCAATGCGATGCTTCATTTGTTTCGCATTGATCCGCACGCCAAGGAGGAGGCAGTGTCCGAGGAGGATATTGTAATCATGCTTGACGCGGGCGTTGACGACGGCACGCTTGATAAGGAAGATATTACCTACATCAAAAACGTTTTCAAACTTGATAATCTCACCGCCGCAGACGTAATGACGCAGCGTGCGGAGGTGATCGCACTTCCGCTTAACGCAGACGATGCCTTTGTGTTTGACGTGATTGCAAGGGAGGGCTATTCCCGCATCCCCGTATACGAGGAGGATATTGATCACATTGTGGGTGTGCTGCGGGCGAAGGATTATTTGCTACATCGTAACGATGCGGGCTTTTCTTTGAAGGAAAGCCTTGCGGCACCGGAGTTTGTGCCAGAAACGGCACATCTTGACGTAGTGCTCAAGGGCATGCAAAAGCGCCACACGCATCTTTCTGTCGTAGTCAACGAGTACGGCATGATGTCGGGCATCGTTACGATGGAGGATATTTTGGAGGAGCTGGTTGGAGAAATTCTTGACGAGCAGGATGACGAGGCGGTAGCCCCGATCAGAGAGATCGGCGACGGCGTATTTCGCGTGCAATCCATGGTTTCGATTGAAGAGTTTTTTGACTTTTTCTCCCTTAATACCGATGAAAGCATTGTTTCGACAACCGTCAACGGATGGTTGATGGAGCTTTGCGGCGCTATCCCTGCAGTTTCTTATACCGCCGTGTACGAAAACCTCACGCTTACCGTAGTCGAGGCGGATCAGCAAATGACCCACGAGATTGAGGTTTGTGTGCAAAGCGAGCAGACGGGGGATGAGGGCGAGCAGACTGCCGCCCGTTAAAACAAAATTTTTGATTTAGGTATAGCATTTTCGAAAAAAGTATGATACAATAGGAATATAAACTTCAAAGGAGGTTGTTTTCATGAAGGAAAATTATATGGTATGCAACTGCATGCAGGTTAGTTACGTTACAATCGCAGATGCCGTTCACGCGCACACCGAGCTTGCTGACGTCGTTAAGGTGTTTGAAGAGGTGCAGAAGCAAACGCATTGCTCCACGGGCTGCGGTGGCTGTCACGACAAGGTGATGAAGATCATTTCCGATATCGTGATGGGCGAATCTATTGCTTAAGTAAGGCGACATTTCTTTTGCGCAGACCAAAAACACACACGTATAATTTGTTTTAAACAACCGCTCTCGCTTTAACTTTTTATGGTAAGTGAGAGCGGTTGCGCTTTTTGAAATAGTTTAAGGTAAAAATTCGCTTTGCGAATTTTATTTAATGTGTGTTTTTTAGACGCGCTCTCGGCACTCGACGTATATCATACGCCTCACGTGCCGAGATCGTGCCTTCTGCATCAAAATAAATGCCACCTCGCGCCGCTTTTTGCGTAGGACAAAAATACCCCGTTACCTTCCATATGGGAGGTAACGGGGTGCTTTTTTTATGCTTTATTTACGGCATCGATCAGAAGCGTGCGGAGAAGCTGCGGGTCACAGTTGCCCTTCAGCTGCTTCATGCACTTGCCAAAGAGTGCCATCAAGGCTTTTTCCTTGCCGCCCTTGAAATCGGCAACGGCGCGGGGGTCAGCGGCAATCGCCTCGGCGATCACCTTTTCGATCAGACCTGTGTCGTTTGACACGATAAAGCCGTTTTCCTTTGCATACGTTTCGGGGTCAAGGTCCTGTTCGAACATTTCGGCAAGAATTTTCTTGGCGTTGCCACGACCGACCTTGCCGTCTACCACAAGGGTTATGAGGCGACCGAGCGCCTCGCCGTCCACGGTCAGCTGATCGGCAGTCTTGCCTGCCTTATTTAAAATGTTCATGCAGTCGGAGATCAGCCAGTTTGCTGCCTCCTTTGCGTTACCGCATACCTTGGTCGCACCCTCAAAGCAATCGCAAAGCGCGCGAGAGGAGGTGAGAATATCGGCATCGTATTCGCCAAGCTCAAGCTCGCTCATATAGCGCGCCTTCTTGACCTCGGGGAATTCGGGCAGACTCTTTTGGGTCTTTTCGTACCACTCGTCGTCAATGACGATGGGCATGACGTTGGGGTCGGGGAAATAGCGGTAATCACCCGCCGTTTCCTTGGTGCGCATCGCAAAGCTCTTACCCTTCACGTCGTCCCAACGGCGTGTTTCCTGAACCAAGACCTCGGTTCCGTTTTCAAGTGCGTCGATATGGCGTGCGGTTTCGTACGCGATGGCGCGCTCAATGGCGGAAAGAGAGTTCATGTTCTTCATTTCGGTGCGCACACCGAGCTTATCGCTGCCCTCGGGGCGAACGGACAGGTTGACGTCACAGCGCATAGAGCCCTGCTCCATACGGCACTCCGACACCTTTGCAAAGCGAAGGAGCGAGCGCAGGCGCTCAAGGTAGGCAATGACCTCCTCCGCAGAGGAAAGGTCGGGCTGGCTGACGATCTCAATGAGCGGAACGCTCGTGCGGTTGAAGTCAACGAGCGTGGTGTCGGTCCAGTCGTCGTGCACCAGCTTGCCCGCGTCCTCCTCCATGTGGATCTGCTTAATGCGGATCGCCTTCTTGCCCTTTGAGGTTTCGATCTCTACGGTGCCGTTGACGGCAACGGGGGAGAACCACTGCGTCGTTTGGTAGGCAGCGGGCAGGTCGGGGTAATAATAGCTTTTCTTATCAAACGTGGTGGTGCGGTTGATGTGGCAGTTCAGCATCATACCGGCGGTCATGCCAAGCTCAACGACCTTTTTGTTCACGATCGGGAGCATGCCGGGCATACCGCAGCAGGCGGGGCAAACGTGGTCGTTTTGCTCACCGCCGAACTTGGCGGAGCAGGAGCAGAAGATCTTGGAGGCGGTTGCCATTTCAACGTGTACCTCAAGACCGATGACTGTTTCGTATCTCATATCATTTGCCCTCCTTTTCAAGCATTTGTGCGAGCGAGAGAAGCGCACCGTCGCTAAAGGCGGGACCCATCAGCTGTACACCCGCGACAACGACAGCAGGTAGACCCGTGATCGAGGCGGGGGCAGTATATTTGTTTTCAACAAATACGTTGTCGCTGTCGGTATAAGCCGCCTTGGAAACGGCAGGCATGAGTACGGCATCAAACTCATCAAAGAGCTTGGCAAAAGCTTCTACAATCACGCGGCGCACGCGGAGTGCCTTGTCGTACTTTGCCATATAATTTTTGGTGGAAAGCACGTCGGAGCCGTAAAGAATGGCGGTTTTCAGGAGCATGCCGAACGCCTCGGTGCGGCTGCCCGTGTAAAGCTCGTCAAGGTTTTTGTAATTCTTGGTGCGGTAGCCGTATTTGATACCGTCATAGCGCGAAACGTTGTTGCAAAGCTCGGCGGACATGAGGATATTCCATGCGGCATTTGCGGCGGCGATGTCGCCCGCGTCGATCGCGGTGATTTCAATGCCCTTTGCTTCAAGCGCGGCAACAGCGGCATTTGTCGCATCGTTGTCGTCCATTTTCAAAACAGCGACCTTTTTGATCTGCTTGTCGCTTGCAAGCGCGCCGCGACAAACCTCGTCGGCGTGCATCGTGCCGTCGCGCTCGTCCTTGCCGACGATCGCGCCGAATACCTCGCGGCAGTCGGCGGTGCTGTTTGCCATGACGCCCACGCACTCGCCCGAGCAGGCAACGGGTACCGTGCCAAAGCGGGAAACGATGCCGTAGGTAGGCTTTGCAAAGACAAAGCCGTTTTGCGCGGCAATGCGGCGGGGTGCGCCGTTGACGTCAAGCATTAAAACAGCGTTTGCGCCGTTTTCAAGAACGCCCTTTGCGGTTATGTCGCTTGCGGTCGCGTTCGTCTCGCCCACAAGGTCGATGGCAAATTCGCCAACGGCAACCTTGCAACCGTTCTCGTCACCAACGGTAATGCCGGCGGCGGTCAGCTTTTCGACAACGGTAGCCGCAAAGGGGCTGACGTAGCCGTCAAGCATTTTAGAGCCTGCGGTGGTGGGGCAACAGGTGGTGAGGATCATTTGATCAAGATATACTTTTTTCATGTCGTCCTCCTTACTCCACTACACGGGGGACCTGCCAATAGCCGTCCATCGTTTCGGGCGCGCCCTTTTGCAGCTCGTCACGCGAAAAGAGCTTTATTTCCTTGTCCTCGCGCACCACGGTCATGATAGGCAAAACGTGTACCATGCGCTCGGTTTCGTCGGTATTGATTGCATTTAACTTGTCAAGGTCTGCCTCGCGCTCACCGAAGAATGCGAGCATATCCTCGCGCTCCTTGTCGGTGAGTGAAAGCTGATTGACCTTTTCAAGCAAAACGAGAGTTTCCTTTTCCATAATGTGATCTCCTTGTAAAATCGGGGATAGATCAGTCACGTACCTTGATGTGGACCTCGCGCAGCTGCTGCTCGGTGACCTCGCCGGGTGCACCCATCATCAGATCCTGCGCATTGCCGTTAAGCGGGAAGGCAATAACATCGCGAATGGTGTCCTCCTCGGCGATCAGCATGATCATGCGGTCAACGCCGGGTGCCATGCCCGCGTGGGGCGGTGCGCCGTAGGAGAATGCGGTGTAAAGCGCGCCGAACTTTGCTTTAACGTCAGCCTCGCCGTAGCCCGCGATCTCAAATGCCTTGCGCATGATCTCGGGGTTGTGGTTACGCACGGCACCGGAGGAAAGCTCCACGCCGTTACATACGATGTCGTACTGATAAGCAAAGATCTCAAGCGGATCCTTGTTAAGAAGCGCGTCCATGCCGCCCTGAGGCATAGAGAAGGGGTTGTGGGTAAAGTCGATCTTGCCTGTTTCCTCGTTTCTCTCGTACATGGGGAAATCAACGATGAAGCAGAACTCGAAGCGATCCTTGCGAATGAGACCAAGCTCATTGGCGATCCAGGTGCGCATCTGACCTGCAAGGGAGTTGATCACGGCGGGTGCGTCGCTGATGAAGAACAGAGAATCGCCCTCCTTGATGCCGCAAAGTGCGGTCAGCTCTGCCTTTTCCTCGTCAGAAAGGAACTTGGCAATGGGACCCTTGTATTCGCCGTCCTCAAGCGTGATATAGCCACAGCCAAACTTCATGCCGATGCTGCGGGAGTAGGTGTCGATTGCCTTTTCAAATGCCTTCTTGCCGTCGCCCTCGCCGTCCTTCTTAACAAGGTAGTTGGCAACGATGCCGCGCACGAGCTTGTTCTTGAAGGGAATGGTACGACCGTTGATTTCAAGGAAATCGTGGCTTGCGAAGAAGCCCGTGAGGTCCTTGATCTCAAGGGGGTTACGAAGGTCGGGCTTATCGGTGCCGTATTTGAGCATCGCGTCGGCAAAGGTAATGCGGCGGAAGGGGGGCTCGCCCACCTCCTTGCCCGAGAACTTCTTGAAGGTGCTATAAACGACCTGCTCGGCAACGGCGAAGACGTCCTCTTGCGTGGCAAACGACATTTCAAAGTCGAGCTGGTAAAACTCACCCGGCGAGCGGTCCTGGCGTGCGTCCTCATCGCGGAAGCAGGGTGCGATCTGGAAGTAACGGTCAAAGCCCGAAGCCATCAGCAGCTGCTTGAACTGCTGGGGAGCTTGGGGGAGTGCGTAAAACTTGCCCTTGTGCTTACGGGAGGGAACGAGATAGTCACGCGCGCCCTCGGGAGAGGAAGCCGTGAGAATGGGGGTCTGCACCTCAAGGAAGCCAAGCGCCTCCATTTGTGCGCGCAGATAGGAAATGACCTTGGCGCGCAGGACGATATTGTCGTGGATCTTCTTGTTGCGCAGGTCAAGGAAGCGGTGCTTCAGGCGCACCTCCTCGCGCGTTTGGGTAGAGGTGCCGATCTCAAAGGGAAGAGCCAGCTGGCAGGGGCCAAGGACCTCAATGTAGTTGGCGCGCACCTCAATAAGACCCGTGTCGATCTTCTGGTTGACGGTTTCTGCGTCACGCTCGGTGACGGTGCCCTTGATGAGCACAACGGTTTCCTTGGTGATGCCCGAGAGCATCTTATCGTCGGAAAAGACGACCTGGGTAATGCCGTAATGGTCGCGCAGGTCAACGAACAAAACGCCACCGTGGTCGCGGATCGTGTCGACCCAACCGGTAAGGGTTACGCTCTGACCGATGTGGCTCTTGTTCAGCTCGTTACAGGTATGTGTTCTTAACATAATCAAAATCCTCCGTTAACAGTAATTTTATCATAACCAATTTTAGCAAAATTAATGGGTGAAAAACAAAAAACGCCTCTCATCCCACCATGGGACGAAAGACGACTTCCGCGATACCACCCAAATTGACCGTAAGGTCCACCTCATTGCATCTTGACGCGATGAACGTGCGGTTCTACTTGCCACGTGGCTTTCTTCCGCCGGCTCCGGAGTGTTTTTCGTCGGATAACTGTCGCCGTATTCGCACCAACAACGGCTCTCTGTGGACGTTTTGTCCGATTACTCGCTCCATCAAAGCTTTTCTTCTTATTTTATATATGGAATTGTATCACATTTTTTTTGGCGTGTCAAGAGTGCGGAAAAAAATTTTTATGTTACCATAATATAAAAAGCGTGTTACCGTGTGCATAGAGCAGTGGTAACACGCATTTTTAAGAATTTATTCGGTGATAACGGCGATCGAAAGGTCCGCTAATGCCTTGGGCTCGGCGGGTGCGGGGCAGCCCGACATCAGCTCGCTTGCGTTTTGCACCTTCGGGAAGGCGATAACGTCGCGCAGGGAATCAGCACCTGCCATGACCATGGCAAGGCGGTCAAGACCCATACCGGAGCCGCCGTGGGGCGGTGCGCCGTACTTGTAGGCATCAACGAGGAACCCGAACTTGCGCTCGATATCCTCGGCGGTAAGACCAAGTGCGCCAAACATCTTTTCCTGCAGCTGCCAGTCGGTGATGCGGATCGAGCCCGAAAGGAGCTCGGTGCCGTTGAGGACCATGTCGTACGCCTTTGCGCGCACGCTGCCGGGATCGCTTTCAAGATAGGGCAGGCACTCCTCCATCGGCATGGTGAAGGGGTGGTGCATTGCATCCCATGTAGCGGTCTCCTCGTTCCACTCGAAGAAGGGGAACTCGGTGATCCAAAGGAAGTTGAACTGACCTTCCTTCACAAGCTCGAGCTTCTTGCCAAGAATGTTGCGCAGCGCGCCGAGGGTGGGAAGCACCACGCGATCCTTGTCGGCAACGATCAGGGCAACGTCGCCCTTTTCCATACCAAGTGCCGCGAGAATGGCGCTCTGCTCCTCCTCGGTGAGGAATTTGGCAAAGGAGATATTCGGTGCATCCTCCACCCAACGGATATAAGCAAGACCCTTGGCGCCAATGCCCTTGGCGTGCTCGGTCAGCTTGTCAATTTCCTTGCGCGAGAGGGTTGCGGCGGCGTTTTTCGCCACGATGCCGCGTACGCTTCCGCCGTCAGCAACGGCAGAGGAAAAGACACCGAAGCCACAGTCCTTGACCGTTGCGGAAAGGTCGGTGATCTCCATGCCAAAGCGGGTGTCGGGAAGTCGGAGGCCAAGCGGTCTTAGGAAGACAATTAGGAAAACC
>JAZOSR010000083.1:0-24303 GCA_045657225.1 Eubacteriales bacterium
CGTTTCCGCGTTAAAGACGCGCGAGATGTCGCGCTTGGAGGCGCCGATCGCGCGCAGCACGCCGATCTCCTTGGTGCGCTCAAGCACCGAGATATAGGTGATGATGCCGATCATGATCGAGGAAACGACCAGCGAGATCGACACGAACGCCACAAGCACGTAGGTGATGGCGTCAATAATGGTGGTCACAGAGGACATCATAATGCCGATCATGTCGGTGTAGGAGATCTGATCCTCCTCGTCAAGTCCTTCCTGGCTGTTGTAATCCTTGATCAGCTGCTGCAGGCGCTCCTTTGCTTCAAAATCCACGGGGTAGATGTTGATGGCGGCAAGCATATCGTCGCTTGCCTTTGAGCCGATGAGGACGAGGTTTTCGTCATAGGTCGATTCGGAAACCTGCATGTGGTTTTCGTAAAGTGCCGCGTAATCGGCAGGATGGTTGGCGATCATGTCGGCGCGATAGGCATCGAAGAGCGCGACGATTGCTTCGGTTTTGAAATCCTCATCCTTGTCGATGCGGGTGGTGTAGTACTTGGTCGCAAGCGTGGCATCGTCGAGGCCGTACACATAGGTGGTGAGAGCCTGCCCCAGCTGATCCATCGGAGAGGTGAGACCGTTTGCGGTGAAAAGATGCGTCAGCAAATAACGCTGCTGCTCTTGCTTGGTGGGCATATTTTCCAGCGTGCCCGCAAGGAATGCGGCAAAGTGGGGGGCGGTCGCCTCCTTGATCTCGGTCGTCACGTTTTGCGTTTCGATCATGGTGTATACCGATTTGAAGGTTGTTTCGGTCATGCTCTCAAAGGCACGCGCGAGCTTTTCATCGGTGTTATACATACTGGAAATAAGACCTGCGTAGGTGGCGTAAGCCTCGGCGTTTTCGACGGTATTGGGATCGTCGTCGTTCGGGGCAAGCACGATGCCGTCAAGCGCAAACATAGAGGAGAACGTGGGGACTAAGCGCTTGTATGCTTCGAGAACCTGAGCGGTATCCTCGGGGTTGGTAACGCCCAGCTGCAGGAGCGCTTCGTCGGAGAGCATTTCGGTGGCAAGCAGGATCGCGGCGACTGCCTCGTTGGCGGTGGTGCCGTACTCAAGCGAGCCCTGCCCGCTGCCAAAGCCGTAAAGGTCAATGAGGAATTGCAGCTGCTTTTCCTTGGTGTTGATGACCTCCTTGATCTTTGCCATATAACCGCCCTTTCCGTCGGCGCCGTACATGGCAAAATGCGTGACCTCGGTGCGAATGTCAAGATAAGCGTTTGCCTTTTCTTTCGGGTTCAGCTCACCGAACTGTGCCTCAAGCTTGGCGATCTTTTGCTCGTCGGTGAGGGTGCTTGCGTCCTCAATCTCGAAGGGCAAGCCCGTGAAGACGTCGTGATTGGGGGTTGCTAACTGCTGCTTCACGATCTCGCTTTCACCAATCTTGTCAAGGACAGCGGTGGTCAGCGCAGAGGTGTAGGCAAGGGGACTGCTGATCGAGGTGGAGGTCGCGTCGGGGTTCGGGGCGATCACGCCAACGATCTTCAGCTCAAGACCTGCGGGGCGAAGCGAGCCTGCGTCAAAGCCCTCGACGTCGCGCTTATCGCTCCATATGGGATAGGAGGCTTCTCCAATAGTATAACTGTCGTTGCTCTTGGCGTAAAAATCGGAATTGTAGGCAAGGAACAGATCAAGATCGTAAAAATCCTGATAGGTGAATTCCATACCGGCGGTTTTGGCGTCGTATTTTTCTCCTACCATCATGGCAGCCATCATGGCGGTCATCTGGTCGGGATCCAGCATGCCGAGCATATAGAGTGTGATGTTGGAAACGGTGTTGTGTTTATCTACCACCAGCACCAGCTCGTTTTTGCCCTCGGGCCATCTGCCGTCTACGATGTTATATTGCTCCAGGACGGTGGCGTTGATCAGCTCTCCGTCGCGACCCGGCATGATCTCTGAGAAGATGCTGATGTTATCGGTGATGCCCGAAAGTCCCGCGTAATCGGAGGAAAAGCCCGACAGAACGTCAGAGGGGCTGACCTGCATCAAGCCCTTGTCGGCGTAAGGTGAGTTGCCGTTGAAGATCTGCAGGTCCATATTATAGGAATATTGTACGGCGGTGAGATCCTTCTTGATCTCCTCGTAGCGCGTGAGCAAATATTCGTTGAATTTGGCAAGGTTGTTTTTGTCCATCGTGGTCATGGCGCCGACCATGTTGCTGATCGAGTCGTCCACGTAGATCTTATTGGGATCGCGGTTTGCTTTATCCTCTCCGCTTGTGCCCACCATGGCGGCAAGCATTGCGGCGTAATCCGAGGTCTGGGCGGTAATCGAGATGGGATAGGAGGTCAGGGTCTCCTCCTGCACGTTTTCAATAAAGAGGTTGACACCGTTGGAGAGCGCGAGAATGAGCGCGATACCGATAATACCGATACTGCCCGCGATCGAAACCAGCAGCGTTCTTGTCTTTTTGGTGAGCAGGTTGTTAAAGGAAAGCGAGAGGGCAGTGAGGAACGACATTGAGCGCTTGCCCTTGCTGTCCTTTGCCTTCTTTGCTTTTTTGACCTTCTTTTGCGGTGCGGGCACGGCGGCAACGGCGTTTGCTTGCTCGTTGACGTAGGGGTTGGTATCCTCCGTGATCTCGCCGTCAAGTGCTCTGATGATACGGGTGGAGTAGGTTTCGGCAAGCTCGGGATTGTGCGTGACCATGATGATTAGCTTGTTTTTGGAGATGTTCTTGAGGATCTCCATGATCTGCGTGCTGGTAACAGTGTCAAGCGCGCCCGTCGGCTCGTCGGCAAGAATGATCTCGGGGTCGTTGACGAGTGCGCGTGCAATGGCAACGCGCTGCATCTGACCGCCCGACATCTGGTTCGGCTTTTTGTGGATCTGGTCGCCAAGACCGACCTGCTCAAGTGCCGCAATGGCACGCGCGCGGCGCTCCTCGCGGGAAACACCCGAGAGTGTGAGTGCCAGCTCCACGTTTGAAAGAACGGTTTGGTGTGAGATCAAATTGTAGCTTTGAAAGACGAAGCCGATCGAGTGGTTACGGTAGGTGTCCCAATCTGCGTCTGTGAATTCCTTGGTGGAGCGTCCGCCGATAATGAGATCGCCGCTGTCGTATCGGTCAAGGCCGCCGATAATGTTCAGCAAGGTCGTCTTGCCGCATCCCGAGGGGCCGAGGATCGAAACGAATTCGTTTTCTCTGAAATCGATGGAAACACCGCGGAGCGCCGTGACAGTTGTGTCACCGGTGGTATAGGTTTTGACGATTTCGCGAAGAGAGAGCAAGTGTTTTTCCTCCTATAATTTAGCAATTCATAATTATTATAACAACTAAATGTGAAAATTACATGAATTACCACTATATTTTTTTGGTTTTTTTCAAACGATCCATCACCGTGCCCTCACAAGGGGAAGCTGCGCGTCAGGAGCAGAGGTAGCGCTTGCAGTACCACCATAGTGCCCCCGCCATCAGGATCGTGGCAAAAATGATAGCTGCCTCCTTTGCGGGTGCGGCGCTTTTTGTGCTCGGCAGTATAGGCAAGGGGGCTTCCTCGATCGGCGCATCCACCTCGGGCGGCGCGTTGTCAAGCGGAGGTATTACCTCGTTTGGAAGAGCTTCCCAGACTGCTATTAAATCAAGGCTTCCTTGCGGCAATTCTTGACTTGGCAAATATTGCTCTCCTGCTTTATTTTGCCAATATAAAAAGGAAAATCCCTCTTTTTGGGGAATATTGGCGCTTGTGCTCGCCCTTTGCGTGCTTAAATAAAAATGTGTAGAAGGACTTCCTTGACCACCGTCCGCATCGTAGGTGACGGTGTGGAAAACAGGCGTCGTGAAATCGGCGTAATCAAGCGAGATGTAGGCGGTCTTATTCTTGTAGGAGATCTTGCCCCAGCCGTTTTGGATATCGCTGACCGACAAAAGCGCCCCACAATAGAGCGTGCCTAATTTTTTGGCTTGCGCGCTCGGCTGCTCTCGCACGTTTAAAAAGCTGTTCGTTACGGTATAAAGCCCCACGGTCTTGTCCTCGTGCGCGGTGAGGTCGATATCGAGCGAAGCGGAATCATAGCGCGGTCTGCCGTAGCCGACAATGTAGGTGTCGCTTAATTTATATTCGCGAAGCGTGACCTTGTTGGAGGAGTTGCCCTCCACGGTGAATACGTAATTATCCTTCACGTAACGGACGATCCCCACGTGATTGGAGGCGCGATTCACGCCGGCGGAGCGGAAAAAGATCAGATCTCCCTGCTTGGGTCGATAGCCCGAGGCGCGCGTGCTGTAAAGCCCAAGCGACTGCAAGCGCTCTACCCAAAGCGTGCAGCTGGCGAAGCTGCCACCCGCGGACTCCTTTGCCCCTGCCACGTCAAGGCACCAGGAAACGAATGCCGCACACCACGCATAGGAATAGCTGCTGTCGATCTTGCCGAGCGCGCGGTTGTACTCGGTGTAGTTTTTGCTCCCCGAGGTGTTTTTACCTCCGAAATCGGCGGTGCCGTTCCCCTCGTGATAATCGAGCTGTGAGAGCGCGGCGGCGACGGTGTCAAGCGCCTTATCCCCCGTTTTTGTGATGGCTTTTATGTTTTGATAATAATCGGAGCTGCTGTATGCACCCGTGACGGTGTATGTAGGGGTCAGGGCGCTTATCGGCGTGAGTGAGGCGCCGAGAAACGCGAGGCAAAGCGCACTCATTAGAAGTATTTTTTTCATAGTATCCCTCCTTTTTGTGCTTTTATTGTAGCACAGGATCGCGCCGATTCCCACATGTAATATTTTCCGCCCCCGTTCACACAGAAATCATTTGACTTTTTTTGCATTATGGTATAAAATAAAATAAGTATATCTATAAGTGCGGAGGAAAATTCAAGATGAGGACTTATACGATAGGTGTCGATTTCGGCTCACTTTCCTGCCGAGCCGTTTTGCTTGATACGGCAAACGGCAAGGAGCTGGCAAGCGAAACTGCGGCATACCGCCACGCGGTCATGGACGAGCGCCTTGCCAAAACCGGCGAGGTGTTACCCCCTAACTATGCCTTGCAGGATCCCGCTGATTATATCGAGGCACTTGCCACCGTCCTGCCGCAGGTGATTGCCAAGGCGGGCGTTGATAAGCGCGAGGTCGTCGGAATCGGTATTGATTTTACCTGTTGCAGTATGCTGCCTGTGAAGGCTGACGGCACACCGCTTTGCTTTGATCCCGCGTTTGCCGCTAACAAGCATGCGTACGTAAAAATGTGGAAGCATCACGCCGCGCAAAAATACGCCGACCGCATCAACGAGGTGGCACTTGCGCGCGGAGAAAAATGGCTGATGATGGCGGGTGGTAACGTTTCAAGCGAATTTATGTTCCCCAAAATTTATCAAACGCTTGACGAGGCACCCGAGGTTTACCGCGCGGCGACCGCATTCGTCGAGGCAGGCGATTTTATGAATTGGCAGCTGACGGGTAAGCCTTGCTGCAGCTATCGCTTTGCGGCGTATAAATCGCAGTTTTCGTTTGAGGACGGCTACCCGTCCGAGGACTTTTTCGCCGCGGTGGACGAGCGCTTGCGCTTCGTCGTTCGCGACAAGCTCCCTTATCCCGTTTCGCCCGCGGGTGTTGCGGTTGGCAGAGTGAATGCCGCGGCGGCACAAACATTCGGGCTTGCCGAGGGCACGGTGGTGTCGGCGGCGTCCCCCGACGCGCACGTGGCGGCGTCCGCTATGAACCTTTGCCATAACGGTGATGCGTTTGCGATTTTCGGCACGTCCGCGTGCTTTTACGTGCTCGATACCGCGCTTTATGATGTGGCGGGTATTTGCGGCGTGGCGCGCGACGGCGTGACCAATGGCTTTTACGGCTACGAGGCGGGGCTTTGCTGCTTTGGTGACCACTTTGCCTATGCCGCGGAAAATCTCGCTTCTCCCGCATACGTAAAGGAGGCAGGGGAACGGGGCATTTCCTTGCTGCAGCTGTTATCCGAAAAAGCGGCGGCGTTGCCTGCGGGCAAAAGCGGTCTTATCGCGCTGAATTGGTGGAACGGTAACCGCTCGATCCTTGGCGATTCCGATCTGTCGGGCGCGTTTGTCGGCATGACCCTGCAAACCAAGCCGGAGGATATGATGCGTGCGCTTTTTGAGGCAACCGCATTTGGCACAAGAAAAATTTTTGAAACCTTCAAAAACAGCGGTGTGCCCGTTCGCCGTCTGCTGGCGGCAGGTGGCATTGCGGGCAAAAACCCCTTCCTTATGCAGCTGTTTGCCGATATTTTGGACGTTGAGATCCGCGTAGCCGAAACCGCCGAGGCATCGGCGCACGGCGCGGGAGTCGGTGCCGCGGTTGCCGCCGGTGTTTTTGAGGATTTTCCGACCGCTATGGCACATATGGCGGATCCCGGCAAGCAGGTGTACGTACCGTCGGGAAAGGACCGCAAGGTCTACGACGCGCTGTACGAGGAATACAGCAGGCTCTATGACTATTTTGGCAGGGGCGAAAATAACGTAATGAAAAAGCTGCGGCAGATCGCCGCGGAAAGCGGAGAGTAAAAAATGGCAAAGCCAAGGAAAAGTTATTATTGGTGGATCGTCGGCAAGGCGCTTTATTGGTTGGTCGGCTTGGCGATCTTTGTGATGACCGCGTTTTTGGTCTGGCGTGTGTTCTTCTCGGGCAATATGCCGGGCGAGCTTGAGGCACTGCAGCCAAATGACGCGCTGGTCGCGGCGTTTGAGGCAAAGGGCGACGGGCTTGTTCTTTATACGCAGGAGCAATCAACGCACACGCGCGGCGAGGAAAACTACGGCTATTTTACCGTGCCCGAGTTTACCTATATACCCGACGCGCGCCAGATGCAGGTGATCTTCCGTTATAACAACAGCACGCTTGAGGCAACCGAGGAAAAATACGGG
Organism: Eubacteriales bacterium; assembly: GCA_045657225.1. GTDB lineage: Bacteria > Bacillota > Clostridia > Oscillospirales > CAG-272 > Firm-07. The sequence continues at coordinate 6,871 of JAZOSR010000083.1, forward strand.
CTTGCCGAGCCGCTCACAAAGGGCGAGGAGATCTTTGACGTGTCGGTCGTGCTTGTGACTGATCTGACACCCGAGGATACTGCGGATAATGCCGACGGTAACGAGAATCTTAAAAAGGACCGCATCGCACCGACCTCGCACACGGTGACGACGACCGCGCTTTACACGTATTTTGTTTACGTGTTCGATAACGTGGATATTGGGGATCACACCCTCACGGCGTTTTTTGACGTGTATTACGAGGGTGACGTTGATTATGGGCGCGATGCGTTCGGAACGCTGCGCTTGTACCATAAGGACTCCGAATGGCTCCGTGTAGAGCTGACCCAAAAGGATAAAAAGGCACTGCAGGGCTACCACGCAGAATAAAAGTGACGTTAAGGAGAGATAGTTATGTACGATTATCGTCCGCAAAGGCAAAATGCTAAGGCGAAGATATTGGCGCTCGGTTTTTTGTGCGCCGCCGCTGCCGCATTCGTCGGTGCGTATTTTATGCCCCAATACCCCGTTATTTTGCAGTGCGTGGGACTTGCCTGTCTTGTTCCCATGATCCAGATCGTTGCAAGGTACCTTGTCGTGCAATATCTGTACCGTTTGCGCCCTTATGAGGACGGAAACGTTGATTTTGAGGTCTATTCCTACCGCGGCGGCGCGCGTATGCAGCTGGTTTGCCGCGTGGGGCTTGAGGAGGTCACGGCGATCACGCCGCTCACCCCCGAAAACAAAAAAGCACAGCACGGTGTGCCGCGTTACGGCTATCACATGGACATTGACCCGCAAAACGCGTTTGTTGTGTCGATCACAAATGCCGACGGTGACTGTGAGCTGCTGCTCACGCCCGACGCGTATATTCTCGAAGCGCTGGAGGCGGCGGCAAAGCGCTATGCTGCACCCGTGCAAAACGAACCGACCGAGCAGCAGCAAGAGGGATCCGTGGATCAATAAAAGGGGAACGGTATGGAAAAAATGGACTTTTTGCCGATCTCGCGCGCCGATATGGAGGCGCGCGGGTGGGATGCGCCTGATTTTGTTTACGTGACGGGTGATGCTTACGTCGATCACCCCTCCTTTGGTGTTGCCATTATTTCCCGCGTGCTTGAACATGCGGGTTACCGCGTGGCGATCCTTTCTCAGCCCGATTATAAAAGCGCCGATGCCTTTCGCGAGTTTGGCAGACCGAGGCTCGGATTTTTGGTCACGGCAGGTAATATTGATTCTATGGTGGCGCATTATACCGCCGCCAAAAAGCGCCGCTCTACCGATTACTATTCGGCGGGCGGAAAAATGGGTAAGCGCCCCGATCGCGCGGTCATCGTTTACTGTAACCGCATCAGAGAAGCGTTTGGCGACGTGCCGATCATCCTCGGCGGACTTGAGGCATCACTGCGCCGCTTTGCGCATTACGATTATTGGGACGACAAGGTGCGCCGCTCCGTCTTGGTCGATGCGCGCGCTGACATCCTTACCTACGGTATGGGAGAAAAGATACTCCTCCGCATTGCGGAGCTGCTTTCGCGCGGCGTGCCCGTGAGAAAGATCCGCGACGTGCGCGGCACGGTCTATCTTTGCTCCCACGACGACGCCGTGCATTATCCCGTGGCGGCGGCATTTGATTATAACGAGCTGAAAACCGATAAGCGCCGCTATGCCGAGGCGTTTGGCGTGCAGTATCGCAATCAGGATGCGATCTCGGGGAAGGCGATCGTTGAATATTACGATCAAAAAATGCTGGTGCAAAATCCGCCCATGCCGCCGCTTGAGCGCGAGGAGCTTGACGCGGTTTATGCACTGCCGTATCAACGTACGTACCACCCCGTTTATGAAAAAGAGGGGGGCGTGCCCGCCATTTTGGAGGTGCGCTTTTCGGTCACGCACAATCGCGGCTGCTTTGGCGCTTGCAACTTCTGCGCGCTTGCCTTTCACCAAGGACGTACTGTGCGCTCGCGTAGTATCGAGAGCGTAGTGGCGGAATGCCGCGAGATCGCGGCAATGCCCGATTTCAAGGGTTATATTCACGACGTGGGCGGCCCTACCGCCAATTTCCGTATGCCCGCCTGCGACAAGCAGCTAAAGAGCGGCGTTTGTGCCAACCGCAAGTGTCTTGCCCCCACGCCTTGTAAAAATTTAAAGGTGGATCATAGCGAATATATTGAGCTTCTTCGAAGGATCGAGGAGATCCCGCGTGTCAAAAGGGTTTTTGTCCGCTCGGGCATTCGTTTTGATTATCTTTTAGCCGACAAGGACGAAAGCTTTTTCAAAAAGCTGGTGCGCGATCACGTCAGCGGTCAGCTGAAGGTGGCACCTGAGCATTGCTCCCCCGCCGTGCTTGACGCAATGGGCAAGCCGCATTTTGAGGTGTACGAGCGATTCCGCCGCCGCTTCTTCGAGCTGACGAAATCAATGGGCAAGGAGCAGTATCTCGTGCCGTACTTAATGTCAAGCCACCCCGGCAGTACACTCGGGGACGCCGTCGCGCTCGCCGAGTGCTTAAAGCGCGATCACTACGCGCCCGAGCAGGTGCAGGATTATTATCCAACGCCCGGTACTGCCTCGACCGTGATGTTTTATACGGGCATTGATCCTTTGACGATGAAGCCCGTGTTTGTGCCGCGCGATTATCACGAAAAGCAGATGCAGCGCGCGCTTTTGCAGTTCCACCGCAAGGAAAACGCGGCGCAGTGCCGCGCGGCATTGCGCGCGGCGGGCAGAGAGGACCTCATCGGCACCGCGCCGCATTGCCTGGTGCGCCCCGAGGGTGGCACGGGTAAAGCGGCAAGCCTTGACGCACGAAGCGGAGCTTTTGCTAAAAATCACGCCAAACGGGGCGAAAAGCAGGGAAAGCAGACCGCCCAAAGGGGCACGGAGCGCGCATCCAAAAAAGGGCGCGCGCAGAGTGCGCAAAAAAAGGCGAGCCCCGTCAAAAAGAGCGGAAAACGCGGCAAGGGTTAAAGCCAAAAATGCGGGATAAGATCCCGCCTATTTGTCAAATTTTGCATTTTTGCATATAACGAAAAAAGGAGGGTGTGTATATGAGCAATTTGCTTGATTATGTGGATTGGCGCGGAGATCTTTCGTTTGGCAACGCCACGCTTTGCCCGATAGACGCGCTGATCCTTTCGATGCTGACTTATCTTGATTTTTCGGATATCGTTCCCGCGGACGTGAGGGGCGAGCCCGTGCGTTTGTCGGACGTGTCAAAAAAATATCTCGCCCGCCCTGCGGTGCCCAAGCGCAAGGTGCTTGGTGTGGAGGAATGCGAAACACTGCTCCATAAGCTCGCGGAAAGCGAGCGCTTTGGCGGCTTGCGTGTGCTTGGCGCGCAAAAAAATCTCGAGCACGCAAGCGGTGTTCAGTTTGGTGCCGTGTCCTTTTTGCTTTCGGGGCAAAATATCTTCGTTGCCTTTGAGGGCACGGACGACACCATCATTGGCTGGAAAGAGAATTTCCGTATGAGCTACGAGTGCCCCGTGCCTGCGCAATTAGAGGCGCTCGCGTATTTGCGCGAGATCGCCGCGGCGTATCCCATGCGCCGTATTTACGTGGGCGGTCATTCAAAGGGCGGTAACCTTGCCATGTTTGCCGCCGTAAACGCAGGGGAGGGGATCCGCGCGCGGATTCGTGCCGTTTACAACAACGACGGTCCCGGCTTTTGTGACGATACGCTGCAATCTCCCGCGTATCTTGAAATGCGCGATCGCATTCGTACCTATTTGCCGCAATCCTCAATCGTCGGCGTGCTGCTTGAGCACGACACCAATTATAGGATCGTGCGAAGCGACCGACGCGGTCTTTTGCAGCACGATGCGTTTTCTTGGGAGGTTCTCGGCAACGATTTCGTGTACGCCACCGAGCGTACCGCGTTCGGTAAAAGGACCGAGGCGATCGTTGACCGCTTTATCAATATGATCAGCCCCGAGCGCAAGCGGCAATTTTGCGAGGCGTGTTTCGGCATTCTTGAGGCATCGGAGCGCGAAACGCTCTCGGGGATCTTGTTGAATAAACGGCAAAGCCTGCGGAGTATAATCGGTGCGTACGCCGATTTGCCAAGTGACGTAAAAACGCTCTTGACCGAAACGGTCGGGGCGCTGAACGACGCGCGCCGTGAGGTGAAAAAAGAAGAAAAAATCGGGTTATCGATGCTGACAAAGGATAAAAGAACCTCTTGAGAGGTGAGTGGAGGATGTTGATGGAACAGGCGACGGTAAGTGCTTGCCGCGAGCTGTTTGAGCTTGCGTTTAGCGAGGGGGATCGGTCGTTTGGCGACCTTTTATTTGCTGCCTATGCGCCTGATTGCCTTCGGGTGATCGAGGAGGAGGGCGTGCTGAAAAGTATGCTTTTTTCAATACCGTATGACCTGCAAACGGCAAACGGAAGGGTGGCGGCGCGTTATATCTACGCAGTCGCGACCGCGCCCGAGGCGCGCGGTAAGGGGTATGCAGGTGAGCTCCTGCGCCGCGAGATCGCGCGCGGCGAGCCACTCTTTTTGCGCCCCTCGTCGCCGTCTCTTTTTGATTTTTACGGGAAGGCCGGCTTTTTGCCGTTTTCGCCGATCGTCGAGCAAAGCGGCAGTGCGTGTGGTCGCGAAATTATGGAAAACGGCGTGGAACGGATCGCGTTTTGCGAGCTTTCCCCTGCGGAATACCTTGAAAAAAGGCGGCAGTATTTAAATTTGCCGTTTGCCGAGCCAAGCGAGAAATTTTTGACGGTGCACCGCTCCTATGGCAGTGCTGTTGGCGACGAAAAAAGCTTCGCGACTCTATTTGAAAAGCATGGCGATCGGGTCTTTTTTAAGGAGTGGCTGGGTGACACGGCATTAGCCCCCCTTGTGGCGGCTCAGCTTGGTGCCGCAAGTTACCGTCTTCGCACCTATTCTGCCAAGGGCACGCCCTTTGGCGTTGGGGTAAATTGCCCCGCGGATGCGGCGTTTTTGATTGCCATGGATTAAGCTTTATTCTGCAAAAAGAAGGGAGGGGCGCTGATGGAGCGTGTGATATTACACTGTGACTGTAACGGCTTTTTTGCGTCGGTCGAGATGCTGTCGCGCCCCGAGCTGAAAAACGTTCCGATGGCGGTGGCGGGAGATCCCGAAAGCCGCCACGGCATTATCCTCGCCAAAAACGAGCTTGCCAAGGCGTGCGGTGTGCAGACCGCGGAAACGATCTGGCAGGCAAAGCAAAAATGCAGGGATCTTGTGCTGGTGCCGCCGCATCATCACACGTACCATGAGGTTTCAAAGCGCGTCAACGCGATCTATCTTGATTATACCGACCTTGTCGATCCTTTCGGTATTGACGAATCCTTTCTTGACGTCACGGGAAGCCTGCATTTGTTTAATATGACACCGCGTGAGCTTGCCGATACCATAAGAGAACGCGTGGCGCGCGAGATCGGCATCACGATCTCTGTCGGGGTCAGCTTTTGCCGCGTGTTTGCCAAGCTTGGCAGTGATTATAAGAAGCCAAACGCCACCACGGTGATCGACCGTGAGCACTATCGCGAGATCGTGCACCCCTTGCCTGTTAGCGATATGCTTTACGTTGGCAAGCGCACGGCGGCAACACTCCATTCGCACGGGATCGTCACGATTGGTGACCTTGCCGCCGCGAGTCCTGCCGATCTTGTGAAGTGGCTGGGGGAGGCGGGGAATACGCTTTGGCGTTATGCCAACGGACTTGACAAGGAGCCCGTGCGGTCGTATTTTGAGCGCACAAGACCGAAATCGATCGGTAACGGTATGACCTTTCGTCGCAATATTGTGGGCGAGGACGAGATCCGTGCGGGGGTGAGTGCCCTGACGGAGGAGGTCGTGGCGCGCATGCGCGAGGAGGATTGCAAGTGCACCGTGGTGCAGGTTCAGGTCAAAACTCCCGATTTCCGCACCGTACAGCGCCAATGCACCTTGCCGCGCGCGACGTGGCTGCAGCGAGATCTTATTGACCGCGCCATGGAGCTGATTCGCGCTTCGTGTGGCTTTGGCAATATGATCCGCTCGATCACCGTCACCGCCGCAGGGCTGGTTTACAGCAACGAGGCTGAAATGCAGCTCGATATGTTCGTGGGGGGCGAGGTTGAGAGTAAGCGCGAGCACGTGGAGGATGCCCTTCACGAGATCAAGCAGCGCTTTGGTAAGGATAGCATCCGCTTTGGATACTACCGTGATATTGATGATATGACGGGTGGCGCAAAGCCCCCGAAAGGAGAGTGATAGCTTTGAATTTCAAAAAATCGGGCGGTGTTATCGCGTGTCTTCTTGCCGCACTGTTCTGGGGCACCACGTTTGTGGTGCAGGATAAGGCGGCGGGCACGATTCCCGCGTTTACCTTTCTGGCGTTGAGATCCTATGTGGGTGCATTGTTTCTTGTCCCCGTGTTTTTGATTAAGGATAAGATCGCCAAGTCAAAGGGGATCGAGATTCCGAAAAAATCCCAAAAAACACTTTGGCTGGGCGGTGTTCTTTGCGGTGCCTTTCTTTGTGCGGCATCTGCTCTCCAGCAGCTCGGGATCGGCAACAACGTCGGCTCACCCGGCAAGGACGCCTTTATCACGGCGCTTTACATTGTGTTCGTACCGCTCTTTTTCTTGGTGTTCGGCAGACGCTCACAGCCTCATGTGTATGGATGCGTGCTGCTGGCGCTTGGCGGTCTTTGGTTGCTTTGCATGGGCGGCTCGGAGCTGACGACGGGTGATATTCAGCTGATCGCTTGCTCGCTTTTGTTTGCCTGCCAGATGATATTGGTCGAGCTGATCGGCAACGGTGCCGATGCCGTGCGACTTTCCGCTGTGCAGTTCTTAACTGTGGCGATTTTTTCGACCGTCATGGCACTTATTCTGGAAACGCCCTCGCTTTCGGCAGTGCTTGACGGCTGGTGGACCTACCTTTACGCGGGCATTTTCTCCTCGGGTGTTGCCTACACGCTTCAGATCGTCGGGCAGCAGCGCACGCAACCGACGGTCGCGTGCCTGCTCCTTAGTCTTGAATCGGTCGTTGCGGTGATTGCGGGCATGATCGCGCTTGGACTTTTCCCCACCGTGAACGAATGGATCGGCATGGCGATCATTTTCGCGGCGATCATTCTCTCCCAAATTCCGTTTCCGTATCGAAGATCCTCCAAATCAAATAAGGAAGAGGCTTGACAAACTAAAAAGCAGTGCGGTTGATAAGAACCGCACTGTTTTTTTATATAAAAACCGCCACGTGTCACGACACGAGGCGGAGAGGGGACATCGGCATTTAGAAAATGCCGTAAACAAGCCAAATGTAGATGTATGCGGGAATGATTGCCGCCAAGGTAAAGGGAATACCGATCTTGAAAAAGTCGCGGTTTTTTACCTCGTAGCCCTCGTGGCGCAGAATGCCGATACCCGTAATGTTTGCGGAAGCGCCGATCGGTGTGCAGTTGCCGCCAAGCGTCGCGCCCGACAAAAGACCGAAATAAAGGGGCGTGGGGTCAATACCAAGTGTGAGGGCAATGCCGCCGATCACGGGGATCATGGTGGCGACGTAAGGGATATTGTCGATAAACGCCGAGATCAAGACAGAGCCCCAAACGATGATGCTGTAAAGGAGGAAGACGTTGCCGCCGCCCGCCTTGGCAAGCAGACCTGCCATCTCGTCGATCACACCCTTTGCCTCAATACCGCCGATCATGAGGAACAGACCGAGCAGCAAGCCGAGGGTGTTAAAATCAATATCCTTCAGGGGGGCAGTGAGAGCTTTTACGTTCTTTTTGCGAATCAGGTTGTATACAAGTCCGATCACCAAAAGTCCACAGCAAATAATACCGTTGATCTCTGCGGGCAAATTCCAGGATTCGGGCGCGAACGAAGCGAGAATCAGCAAGACGATCGTGCTGACAAGCAGGATCGTTGGCACGTAATCCGTGACCACCGTGCGCTCTTTTGCTTTCGGAATGGGATCTTTTTCGCGGCGGAACAAAAAGGCGAGAATAATGGCCGAAAGCACGGCGCCCAGCTCTACGGCAAAGAAGATGGAGGGTCTGCCGCCGTACCAGAAGAAATCAATAAAGGACATATCCAGCGCCGAGCCGAGCATGATCGCCGTGGTGTCACCCACCAGCGTGGCGGCGCCTTGCAGGTTCGAGGAAACCGCAATGCCGATAATGAAGGGCACGGGATTGGTGTTCAGCTTTTTACAGATGGCAAGCGCGACGGGCGCGATCATCAAGACCGTCGCCACGTTGTCAACAAATGCCGAAATAATGCCCGAAAAGAGCGCAAGCGACACCGCCGCCCATTTCACATTCGGCACCTTTTCCATAATAAGATCGGCAAGCAGAGCGGGCATTTTGCTTTCAATAAACAGCGAAACAAGTCCCATCGTGCCCGCAATCATCAAAAGCACGTTAAAATCGATCACACCCAAAATGCATTTGAGCGGTAGCATACCCGTGACAATGAAAACAAGTCCCGAGGCAAGCGCAATAAAGGGGCGGTATTTGCTGAATATCAGCATTAAAGCATAGGTCACGGCAAAAATGATGAGTGCGGCGATCATGTAAGTGCTCCTTTCCAAGACGTAGTTGGTGCGACTATCTATTAACTATATTTTGCATAAAATATCGAGGTTTGTCAAGTTAATTCTGTTGATATAATAAATTCGTATTTATTGATAACTTTACCTTATTGAAAATTTGGGCATTTAATTGTTTGTCATGTAAATTTTCAAAAAATATCTGTTTTTTGCCGCTTTTTTGTGATACAATGAAAAAAACGCGTGGGAGGTAGTGTGCATGGAGCTTTGGGCACCCCGATACTATCAAAATTTTAAATGTATTGCCGATAAATGCACGCACAGCTGCTGCGTTGGCTGGGAAATCGACGTGGACGAAAAAGCGCTGGCGCGATACCGCGCGATGCAGGGGGAGCTTGGGAAAGCGCTTCTTGAAAGCATCGTAGAGGACGGTGAGAGCGCACATTTCGCGCTTTGCCGTGACGGGCGCTGTCCGCACCTTGACGGGCGGGGTCTTTGCCGTGTGATCACGGCGCTTGGCGAGGGTGCGCTCCCCGATATTTGCCGCGAGCATCCGCGCTTTTACAACCGCGTGGGCGACCGCCTTGAGTGCGGCATCGGTGCCTCCTGCGAGGAGGCGGCAAGGCTGATCCTCACCTCCCGTGACTATACTTGTATTCCCATTGCCGAGCGCGATTTTGAGCAGGACGCCCCCGCCTCCGATTTTGACGTGATCGCGGCACGCGATGAGATCGTTTCGCTTCTTGCCGACCGCGGGCAGCCGCTTGCGCGGCGCGAGCGTGAGATCGCCGCGCGTTGTACGGTCGATACCGCGCTTTCAAGGCGTGAGCTTCGCTCGCTGAAGCGCTCGCTTGAATATCTTGACGGACGCCACAAGCGCGTGCTTGGCGCTTCCATGCGCGCCAAGGATATTCCCGCGACCGACGAAGCTGTGCGCGAGCGTTTTCTTGCCTATCTCTTATACCGTCATACCGCAAAAGCCGAAAATCGGCGTGAGTTTGAGATTCTGGTGGGGGCGGCGCTCTTCCTTTCGCGCATATTTGCGGCACTGCTTGCGAGGGGGTATTCGCCCGTCGATGCCGCCGTGCTTTTATCCGAGGAGCTTGAATACTCGGAGGAGAATTTTGAGGAAGTGCGCTTTGCCGTTGAGATACATAACCTTTAAGGAGGCATTGCCGTGGACTATTTGCAGGATCTGAAATATCATTTTCAAACGCGAAACGGTTGGATCAACGACCCCAACGGACTTGTTTATTACAAGGGGTATTATCACGTGTTTTATCAGCATGCGCGGGACAGCAATCTCCCGAATTTTGACGGTATGTGCTGGGGACATGCGCGCACAAAGGATTTTCTTTCGTGGGAGGAGCTGCCCGTCGCGCTGACAACGGGCGATACCTACGACCGCGACGGATGCTGGTCGGGCACGGCGATCGTGAGAGGGGACGTGCTCTATCTCGTTTACACATCAAGATATAAGGAAGACAAGAACAAGCATTCCGCGCAGACGATCAGTATTGCTTATTCAACCGACGGTGTTCATTTTAAAAAATATGAGGGAAATCCCGTCATTGCTACATATCCCGCGGACGGTGGCCCCGATTTTCGGGATCCCGCGGTCACGTGTATTGACGGTAAGCTTTATTGCGTGGTGGCAAGCGGCAATCCCGAAAGCCGCACGGCGCGCCTGCTGCTATACAGAAGCGACGATCTTTTTTGCTGGAGCTACGTGGGCGTGATGAGCGAATGGGCGGAGTGCAAATACGCCGAGTGCCCCTCCTTTATGCGAATGGGGGAGCGCTATCTGCTCGCGACGTCGGTGTGTCCGATCGGGGCGCGTCATTATTTTCAGCTGATGATCGGCGATTTCAAGAACGATGCCTTCGTGCCGCGATACGTGGGAGAAATCGACAAGGGTCCCGATCAGTACGCGGGTCAGCTCTTTACCGATCACCTCGGTAGGGTGCTGATGATCTCGTGGCTGCCAGGCTGGAAATACGAGGGCTTTGCCGCACGGGACGTCGGGTGCCTTTCGGTGCCGCGTGAGGTAAGACTGCAAAACGGCAGGATCGCCGCCTATCCGCCCGCCGAGCTGCAGCATTTGTTAAAGGACGAGGACCCTGCGGTGCGCCGCACCGAGGGAGGCTTTGTGATCGAGCGAGAGGGTCGCGACCCCGTGGTGTTTGAGGGTGAGGTGCGCGATCTTAAGATTTTGCGTGACGGCTACATCGTCGAGGTGTTCGTCAATGGCGGCGAGGAGATCTATACCGCCCTGCTTTGAGAAAAATTTTCTGTTTTTTTGCGCACTTGCAAACGTGGTTTCAGTAAGCTATAATGAAGAAAACAAAAGACAGGGAGAGGTAAGGATATGGCAAACATTTCGGTTGATTTCAGTAAAAACAAAGGCAAGATCAAGCCCATGCACGCGGTGGGGCAGCCCCCCTTCATGGGTGGCTTCCGCTGCCTTGATTTTTCGCCGATCGAATGGCTGAAGAAGGCGCATATTCCATACTCGCGCCCGATCAGATCGTATTGCTGAAAAACGAATAATAAAAACAGGCAAGCACAACCGTGCTTGCCCGTTTTTTGCAAAATGAAAACCACGCCATAGTGGCGTGGTTGGGAAGAGGCTATTGCCGGTGAGTGGAAAGGAAACAAAAGAAAAGCGCAGGATGTTTTGTGGAAAGGCTCCCTCCGGGAGGGAGCGGTCGCGATAGCGACTGAGGGAGCCCGCGCGACATAGGCAAAACGCTTGTAAAAAGGCGAGTCGAGTTATCAAAAGCAAAAACGTCAAAGTGACGCAGGCTCCTTCCGTGGTTTTCTTGCGAAAACGCCACCTCCCTCTCGGAGGGAGGCTACAAAGTAGCCGACCGACGAGGGACGGAGAGGAGGCCTTGAAAAAAGCGTATTGTCCGCGAAAAGCAAGGGGTGGAAAGAACCCGTTGACGGGTGGCAGTTATTCTTTGCATGGCAGCCAGGCCAATCTTTAGCGCACTTGTGCGCCGCCAGTAATATTAGGGCTATGCCCGAAACTGAAATACCCCCCGCTATGCGGGGGGATTTTTATTTCTATTATTTCGTCAATGCCTCAATGATGATCTTCGAGGACATATCCGCGGTGTTCTTCTCCGCCTCCGCACTGCGAGATGCAATGTGGGGGGTGAGATAGAAGTTATCAAGCGTCATGAGGGGCTCATCCTTGGCGGGGGGCTCGGAGGAGAAGACGTCAAAGTATGCCGCCTTGATCTCCTTTGCCTTCAGTGCCTCGTAAAGCTCCTGCTCGTTGACGATACCGCCGCGTGCCGTGTTGATCAGCACTGCGGATTTCTTCATCATTTCAAGCTGTGCCTTGCCAATGAAATCCTTGGTGGAGGGCATGAGCGGGATGTGAAGCGACACGAAATCGGCGTTGGCAAGGATCTCGTCAACGGTAGCGACCGTCACGTCCCAAGCCTTAAGGAACTCGTCGGCAATCGGGCAAACGTCAAACGCCAGCACCTTCATGCCAAGACCGTATGCCATCTTTGCGACCTCGCGACCGATCGCGCCAAAGCCGATGATGCCGATGGTCTTGCCGCCGATCTCATAGCCCGTCAGCTTCGCCCAGCCGCCGTCGCGGGTGGACTTGAAGCTCTCCCAAAGGTTCTTGGAGTCTGCAATTACAAAGCTAATTGCGGTTTCAGCCACCGAGCGCGCGTTCGAGCCAACGGTTCTGCCCACAAAAATGTTCTTTTCCTTGCAGTAATCAAGGTCGATGTTATCGGTGCCAACGCCGAATTTTACCACTGCCTTCAGCTTCGGGTGTGCGTCGATGTACGCCTTGTCGACCAATTCAACGCCAACGACCACGCCGTCAGCGTCTGCCGTTACGTCATAAAACTGCTCCTTGGTGTAGGAAAGACCCGTGTCGTTGTAGACAAGGTCAATGCCGGCTGCTTCAAAGAGCGCCACGTTGTCAAGTCCGCATTTTGCAAAGCCGCGGGGAGTAATGACTACCTTTGCCATTTCGCTCACCTCTTATGCCTGGCTGGTAAGAGCTCTTGCCAGCTCGGTGATCTTGGCGTAATCCTTCTCAGCAAGTGCCTTCTTGTCAAGAATCGCGCTTGCGGTGCCGATGCCGACAATGCCGGTTGCCATTACTTCCTTAAAGTTCTCGGCATTTACGCCGCCGAAGCAAACGAGGGGCAGGTTCGACAGAGGAACGAGGACCTCTTTGATCATTTTAATGTTCACAACAGAAGCAGGGAAGAGCTTGATGAGGTCAGCACCCATCTGGTGTGCCTTTACCATCTCGGAGGGAGTCATGCAGCCGGGCATGGAGATAAGACCTGCCTCCTTGGTCTTCTTGATGATGTTCTCATCCATGTTGGGGGCAACGATCACCTCAGCGCCTGCGTCAATAGCAAGCTGAAGCTGCGCCTCGGTCACGGTCGTGCCGGCACCCACGTGCATCTTGCCCTTGAGAGCCTCGGCAACTTTCTTGATCTTCTTTGCGGTGTTGACGTTGTCGGCGATGTCGCTCTGGTTGAAGGGAACCTCCATGAAGCGGATGCCGCCCTCGTAAAGCGCGGTAGCAACGTTGACGATCTCCTCCTCGGCAATGCCGCGGCAAACAACGATCACCTTGCTCACTTTAAATTCTTCTACAAACTGCTTGATTTCTGCTTGGGTCATGGTAAAAAACCTCCGTTTTTTATTTGATGATTTCATTATAACACTATTCGCCCCCAAAAAACAATAGGTTTTCTTGCCTTTTTTTTCAGATATATTGCTTTTTTCGAAAAAAACGGTTTGTTTGTTGCTTTTTGGCGGACGGTGATGTATAATTAATTTATTCTTAGGTGAGGAGAATGGCTTGTCATGAACGTATTGTTTATCGGCAACAGTGCAACCTACGTGCACGAGGTGCCCACCACGCTTGAAAAGCTCGCCGGGGGTGTTGGCATTGACGTTGTGACGCGGCAGATCACGCCGGGTGGCTACACGCTCGCGCAGCATGCCGATGGGGGAACCGATCATGGCAAGGCGGTGCTTGCAGAGATCGCGAAGGGATATGACGCGGTGGTTTTGCAGGATAACAGCAGCTGTATTGCGGACCTGGAGCGGCGCGCGGCGTGTCGTGCGGCTTGCGGCGTGCTTGCAAAGGAGATTGCGGCAAGCGGCGCGAAGCTTTATTTTTACGTGCGCCCGCCCCGTGAAAAGGAAAAGTTCGGTTATGATTCGATCGGGCAGTGTCGCGAGCTTGACCTGCTTTTTTCGGGGATTGCGCGGGAGCTTGGCGGCAAGTGTGCCTTCGTCAACCGCGCCTTTGCTTATGCGATCAAGCACCACGACATAGATTTGTGGGGGCCCGATCGCGCGCACACCTCGCCCGAGGGCGCATATCTGGTCGCGGCAACCATTTTTGCAACTTTGTTTGACCGTCCCGCTACCGCGCTTGATGCGGTTGAGGGCATTGATAAAACGGTCGCGCGCACGCTCCTTGAGGTGGCTGAAAAAATCGCACACGGTGGCGTGATACCGTGGGAAAATACATAATATTCGGAGGAAAACAACATGGCTTTTTTTGAAATGAACTATTATTCTATGGCACTGCGCCAAAGCGTGGTCCTCAACGTCATTTTGCCCGAGATCCCGAAGAAGCAGGAGGGCGCGGGCGCGCCCGAGGGCACGTATAAGACCCTTTATCTCCTTCACGGCTTGTCGGGGGATTATAGCGTTTGGATGCGCAAAAGTTCGATCGAGCGCTATGCCGATGAGTACGGCATTGCGGTGGTAATGCCGAGCGTGGGGCGCAGCTGGTATGCCGATACCGCCTATGGCACCAAGTATTTTACCTTTGTTGCCGAGGAGCTGCCCGCCGTTTGCCGCAGCTATTTTAAGGGTATGTCCGACAAGCGAGAGGATAATTTCGTCGCGGGCCTCTCGATGGGCGGCTACGGCGCCGCCAAGCTCGCGCTCTCGTACCCCGAGCGTTATTTTGGCTTTGCCTCCCTTTCGGGCGCGCTTGACGTGACAAGAAAGGGCAGAACCTGCGATATGGTGGATTGGCGTGCCAATTTCGGCTATGATTGGGAGGTGCCCGCCGAGCTTGCGGGGAGCGATAACGACGTGTTTTACCTCGCCGAGCGCAATAAAAACGAGGGTCGCCCGCATCCCAAGACCTACGTCTGGTGCGGCACTGAGGACCCGCTTATTAACACCAACCGCGAGTTTCGCGACCACCTCGCGGCGCTTGACCTGCCCTGCAATTACAACGAATCCGAGGGCGATCACACCTGGCGCTGGTGGGATATGCACATTCAGGATGCGCTGAAATATTTGCTCGGCAAGAGTGAATAAGTAAAGGGCAAGTGCTACGGCACTTGCCCTTTATTTATTGCAATATCAAATCGTCAAGCTCGCCCTTCAGGTAAGCAACACACGCCTCGGGCACGCCCTGCTCGGCGTACATGTCGGCAAAGCTGCCCTTGTATTTTCGGTCGCTTGTGTCAATATCCGCGCGAAGAAAGTCAAGCGCGTAGGAAACGTAAGCGGCGGCACCGAGCTTTAAGGTGTCGGGGTCGATCTCAAAATGCTCGTTGTGGTGCGCGGCACCCATGCCCTTTTCGTCGTTTTTCGTGCCGACAAGGGCATATACGCCCGGCCACATGGCGCTTGCCTTGCCAAAGGTTTCCGACAACAGCTGCGGGGGGCAGGTGCAGGCGTGCCCCTCACCCACGGCGCGGTCAAGCGCACGCCTCGCCAGCGCGGCGCAGTCGGGGTCGTTAATGACGGGCTTGCAGGGGCCTCTTTTCAGCGTATACTCATAGCTCATGCCGTAAGCGGCGGTTGTGCCCGCAAGGATCTCGTCAAGCGCCACGCGAAACGCCTCGCCCGCCTCTTTGTCGTAAAAGCGGATGGCGGCGCGGAAATAAACCTCCTCGGGTATGATGTTGTTCGACGTGCCCGCATTCACCAGCCCCACGGTCAGCGTTAAGGGGTCGTAGGGCGACACCTTGCGCATGCGGAGCGATTGCAGTGCCGTGTAGATCGCGACAAAGCAATCAATGGGGTTGTTTGCAAGGTGCGGATACGCACCGTGACCGCCCGTGCCCTTAATTTTCACGTCAAAGCAGAAGTTGCTTGCCATGACGGGGCCGTCGTTGATGGCGACCTTGCCGCTATCGAGATCGGCGTACATGTGCGTGGCAAACGCGCTGTCAATCAAAAGTCCTTTTCTTTCAATATGACGGAAGAGCTTGATGCAGTTTGTCGTTTTCTCCTCGCCGCGCTCGAACATCAGTACCACGTCGCCCGCAAGCTCGTTTTTGTGAGCGGAAAGTATCTTCGCGGCGCACAGGAGCATGGCGGTGTGTGCGTCGTGACCGCAAAGGTGAGAAACACCCGCCACCCTTGAAACACACGCCTTTTTGCCAACGAGATTGTCGGGCGATTCCTCAATTTCAAGCGCGTCAACGTCGGCGCGAAGCAAAACGGTCTTGCCCGTCCGCTCGCCCTTGATATAGCCGAGAATGCCGCCGTTTTCAACATCGTCATAGGGGATATTCCATGCGTCAAGCATCTGCTTGATCATGTCGCACGTGGCATCCTCCGCGCCCGAGAGCTCGGGGTTTTCGTGCAAATGGCGCTGCCATGCGCGCATGTCCTCTTCATTTGCCAATATTTCCTTTAAAATATCCATGTCAGCATCCTTTTAAAATTTTTACGTCGTTGTCAATGACGACCATAACGGGGTGGAGTGCTTCGTCAAGCGCCACAAGATGCGCGCGCATGTCGGGCGCAATGGCACCAATGTCCGAAAGTCCCACGCGCGCGGCGGGAGTTGTGCTTGCCATGGTCAGCGCGTCGTTTACGGGAATGCCAATCGACACAAGGTTGCGCACCGATTTATCAAGATAAGCCCCACCGCCGTCAAGCGCGCCGTCAAAGGTACGGCTGATGCCGTCCTTCACAATAATATCGTAGCCCTCCGTGTGATATTCGCCGTTCGGGAGACCGTTGGTGATGGTCGAGTCCGAGATCACCACGGTTTTTTGCGGGCCCTTCATTTGGTAGATCAGCTTGATAATGGCGGGGTGCAGATGCACGAGATCGCAGATCGCTTCCATATAAATGCGCGTGTCCTCAAGCGCCGCTACCACAACGCCCGGCTCGCGGTGATGAATGCCGCGACAGCCGTTAAAGCTGTGGCAAAGCGAGGTGATGCCGCGCGAAAAGCCCGCCGTTGCCTCGTCGAAGGTCGCGGCAGTGTGCCCCGCCTGCACATGGATGCCCTTTGACACAAGATAGTCAATGAGAGCGTCGGCGTCCGTTTCCTCGGGGGCGAGCGTTACCTCGCGAATGACGTCGATATCTTCGCCGAAAAAGTCCTCAAATACTGCCACGCTCGGTGCTTGCATGGCGCTTTTTTGCATTGCGCCCGCGCTCTTTAAGCTAAGAAACGGGCCTTCCAGATGCACACCGCGAATGCGCGCGCCGCCAAGCTTGCCGCACGCCTGCCATTCCATTGCCTTTTTCGTCAGGCGCACGCCGTGCTGCATCAGCTCTTTTCTGCCGGTTGAAACCGTCATTAAAAAATCGGTCACGCCCGATGCCTGCATCTTTTCAAGAAAGGGGGCAATGCCGTCGATTTCGCAGTCGCGCGCGTTAAAGCCCTCGCCGCCGTGGCAGTGCAGGTCAACAAGCCCGGGGGCAAGATACGCGACCTCCTTGTCGGGTGCCACCCTGCCGTCCAAAATGGCGGTGATGATGCCGTCCTCGATACACACGGTCTTATCGGCGACAAGCGCGCCGTTTATTAAAATTTGTTTGGCGTAAATATTCATGTCAGTGTTGTTCCTTTACTTCAAGTGTGCGCCTATGTTGCTCCCGAAGCTCGCTATATAAAACGGGGTCGTTTTGCGCGGTAAGGATCGCGTAAAGCGCGTCAAGCACGACGA
>JAZOSR010000084.1:0-7774 GCA_045657225.1 Eubacteriales bacterium
AAATGACACGTGATGCCGAAAACATCGTACTGATCGGCATGCCCGGTTGTGGCAAGACTACCCTTGGGAAATTGCTTGCCCAAGCACTTGGCAAGACCTTTGTCGACGCAGACGAGGAATTGGTAAAAAAGGCGGGCAAGCCGATCCCCTCTATCTTTAACGAAATGGGTGAGGAGGGCTTCCGCCGTCTTGAAACCGAGATCCTTGCCACGCTTGGCAAGGAAAAGGGTCAGGTGATCGCCACGGGCGGCGGTGCTGTGACGGTCGCGGAAAACTATCCCCTTCTTCGCCAAAACGGCAAGATCGTATTTCTTGACATTTCCCCCGAGGGACTTTCCGTCGCGGGCAGACCCCTCTCTAAAAGCCGCACGCCCGAGGCGCTTTACCGCGAGCGACTGCCGCTTTACCGCGCATTCGCCGACGTAACCGTACCCATTACGCGAGATATTGACGAAAACATCAAACGCATCAAGGAGGCACTTACATGAAGCTACTGATCATAAACGGTCCGAACCTTAACATGCTCGGCATTCGAGAGCCCGACATTTACGGCAAACAGGATTACAAGGCGCTCGTTGACTTTATCAAGACCGCCGCCAAAGAGGCAGGCGCTACGTGCGAGGTGTTCCAATCCAACCACGAGGGCGTGATCGTGGATAAAATTCAAGAGGCATACGGCAAATTTGACGGCATTGTCATCAACCCCGCCGCCTACACGCACACAAGCGTCGCGATCGCCGACGCGCTCTCGGCGGTGGCGATCCCGACCGTTGAGGTGCACCTCTCAAATGTCATGGAGCGCGAGGCATTCCGCCACCACTCCTTCGTCGCCCCCATTGCCGAGAAAACCTATATGGGTCTTGGCTTTGAGGGATACCGAAAAGCCATCCGCCACCTCGCGCTCGGCGAGGATTAAATTAAAAAAGCACCCGAGATGCAAATTTGCATCTCGGGTGCTTTGGCTTCATTTCAAAAGAGATTTCAATGCATTATAAGAAGCTATTCTTTTCGCTTCTTTTTTCTGAAATGCTTCTCCTTTAAAAGATTTTCCCTTTAGCACACATTCAACACACCAAATTGTTCTTCCGTCCTTATCAAATTTATTTTTTTCACTATAAGTCGGTTTGGACACATACCCTTTATCCACCAACATTTTCAATTGTGCAGTTGACTCGGATAATTTCGGTTCGGGAAATTCAGCTCGTACCTCTGAGAACTGCTCCAATTTAAGATAACGGTACGCCGCCACACAAGCATTCTTTTGCGCCTTTGATTGAGAAGAGCCGGTACCCAAAACATACACTTGAGTATTGCCAATAAACAATTGGCAATAAAATCGAGAATTACTCGCACTCAAATTTTTGTCAAATTCAATTTCTTTTGCGATTTTTTCTATAATATCATCTCGCAGATCATATTTAATATATTCATATTTGGGCAACCTACCATACTTCTTTTGAAACCATTGCTGAATTAATTCAACATAATTCTTTTTCTCTGCCAAGTGCGAGATGCTATCGTTATGAATTAAATTCAGAACGATCTTTTCAAGCTTTTTAAAATCCCAATTACAATCGATTGTGATTGCACCAATAATAGCCTCAAACAAATCTTCTTTAACAGAAGGCTGTTGTGCAACTTTCAATTTCAAATCTCCTTTTCCCACAAGCAAAAAACGATTTAATCCCAATCGATCCATCAAACTCGACAGAGCCTCCTTATCGACCATATTAGTGCGCTTCTTGGTAAGATCCGATTCGCTATAGTGACAAACAAACTCTTTTAATGCACCATTTCCCTTGGAAATTTTTCCGCTCTCACCAATTAATTTTTTTAAGCACAAGGTCCCCAGAATACTGTCGCCAATCAACTCCAACACTTCGTTATCAGCACCGCCGTTTTCCTTTGCATAGGTCTTCCTAACAAACGCCTGACGTAAAAGATCTTGATTGGCAAAAGAATACCCGATTTTTTCTTGGATTAAATCCATGTCTTTTTTGTTCATGAAGCTCTCCTTTAATTAATTTTAATTTGAGCCAAGAACGCAAAAAGTCCGATAAAAACACTTCTCCCTTGGTATCAGCGCCTTTTTCGGACAAAACTTATTAGATTTGAAACTCCGTTCACCAAAATTTAAAGTTGCTCTGAGAGCAATTTCGAATTTTGAATAAATAGTGTGCCAAATTTAAAAGTTGCATCCTAGCCTCAAAGTATATATAACACATTTTTTTAGCTTTGTCAATAACGATTTATTAAAAGATCATTCTGCCGCCAAAAAAAGTGCAAGGACAGTGTGCTCATTTTGAACACACCGTCCTTTTAACTTACATCACTTACTGTAAATGGCGTTTTCGTCCAGCTCGATCTCGCCGTTTTCCGCCTCATATTCCTTCACGCAATTTTGCGCCAAAAATTCAAGCTGGGCATTAAGAGAGCGCTTGTTTTGCTTTGCGACCTGTGCGATCTTATAGAGCAGCTCCGGCTCAAATCTGATACCTGTTTGTACTTTATTGGTAGCCATGATAACACCTCGACAACTTTTTGATAACATTATATCGAATTCCCTCTTGACAATATACAAACAAAGTGTTATCATATTGCTATTAAATCGTGCTTTTGGAGATAATTATGATAGAAAAAAAGATTGATGATCTTGGAAGAATTGTTCTGCCCGCAACCTTCAGGCACCGGCTGGGGCTTGATCATGGAGATGCGGTTAATATTACCGTCAGCAGCACGTGTATAATGATCTCCCCTTCCAAGATAAAATGCGCTGTTTGCAAAAAAACAATAGCCGCAAACGGAAAATCCAATCTGTGCCCCGATTGCATCCTTGCCGTAAAGGAATATCAAGCACACAGACCAAACAACAAATAAAAAAGGACTGCACCGTGGTGCAGTCCTTTTCATTTAAAGCTTACGCAAAGGGATTTCCCACTACCGTCGTGCCGTAATCGGTAAAGGTGTAGGTATACGTATACGCATATACGCCATTATAGGTAAGGGTTTGGCTTACAACACGCCCATTTTCCACAACAATCTCAATATCGGTATACTTCAGCACACCATAAAACACGATCTCATCTGCATAATAGATCGTGCTATCGCCCGTCGTGGTCTTGCTAAAACTTGTTTCATAGGATATAAATTGCTTAAACGGCGCGCCTCCTCTTTGCTCAAAGCTATAGTCCCTCACGTCCATTGCCTGGCCGTTATAATAGCCGTTCGTTCCGTCAAAATAAACCACTTTATCATTTTCGCCGACTGTCTCTTCAACAAGGACCCAACGATCGCCGTCGATCTTCCAAGTCGTATCCGTAGCACCCTGAACCGTTTGGTCCTCATACTCGACCATAAAGGTCTGCTTAACCGTCACATTGTCAAGGTTAAAATAGGTGTTCCAAACGGGCGGCTCGGCATAGCCCGTACCGTCAACCACAGTCGTGCCGATGCTGCTGAAGGTAAAGGTATATTCCTCATGATAGCGATACTGCGTATTTTCCGTTTTATAAGAAACGCTTGCAAGCTTACCGTCTTGAACAACAATGCGTACATCCTTGTAAAGGGTACCGTAGTCCGTATTGATCAGTGCCGCCTCAAAGACGCCGGGCGCCGTTTCAGTAAAGGAGGCAAGATAATATTCAAACCAGGTAAAGTTAACGGAGAACATCTCAGCGCAATTGTCCTCTTCGTTGTCGATCACACCGTTCACGTATGCGTTAGTGCCATCAAAATACACGGCAAAATTGAGGTAAAGCGTATCGTTATAGGAATAATTATCCGAGGTAAAGAGCCACTTTCCGTCACCGCGCTTCAGCACTTCGTTGGTAACGGTGTGCAGATCATATTCCTCGTAATCAAACTTTTGAACCATCGTTGCGGTGAAGTTGTCAATCTCAAAATAACCTCTCCACTCATCGGGATCAATTAAAATGGTGGGAAGTGTGACGGCGGTCGTGCCGTAAGCGGAAAACTCAAGCGTAACAGTGTCGTTTTCGTTACCGTCCATTGCAAGGCGCGCGTAAACGAGCCTTGAGGACTTGAAGCCGAGCTTCACGGTCACGTTTTCCTCGCCGTAAATGAGCGCCTCACCCACGTAATAGCCGTCGGTGTAGGTAAGGTTTGTAAAGGAAATGCCCGAAAGCATTGCCGAAAACGTCGTAATGGGATACGCCATCATGGCAGTCATGCCGCTCGGCTCGCCAAGCGCCATCTTGCTCCAGCCCATATCTTCATCATAAAGATAGCACCAAAGCTCGTTGCCGTCCACGTGGTAATAGGTCGTTTCGCCCTCGGCAATAACCTTATTCTTCGCGCCGTCGACGTGATAGGTCGCCTCCATCTCGCCATCCTCGTTCTTTTGCAAAAGCCCGATCATCACATTCGTGACGCCCTCAAAGGAAAGCGCCGCGCCAAACACACTCTCGCTGACCTCCTCGGTTGCGGGCTCGGGCGGAGTGGTCTTGTAGCCGCACGCCGAGCAAGCGTTGTTGACAAACGTATGTGCCGCCTTGCCCGATACCTCGGTGCATGCCTCGCCTGTGCAGGCGTACCAGTGGTTGGTTGCATCATGGGAATAGGTCGTGGCAAAGGTGTGCGTGTGCCCGCCGCCACACGACCCCAGCATTGCACATACACCAAGGCACATACAAAGCGCAAGAACAAGTGATATTATTTTTTTCATGACAGTTCCTCCATTGCAGTTATCTTTTATTTATGCTTCGCGTTATTTGATTCTTCTGCACTCAATGTAGAAGCGCTTATCCTCGGCGTGACCCATCGAGAAGGTCTTGCGCGGGAGCGCGCCGTCAAAAATGACGGTGCGGAAGAGATCGTCCTTTTCCATACCCGAGAAAAGGAATCCAACACTGTTTTCCTTCAGGGCAAGCGATTCAAGAGATTTTGCTCCGTGAATATAATCAACCGAGGCGCCCTCGTGGCGGGCGATATAATCGTCAATAAACGCCTGCAGTGTACCAACGGTCAGCTGGCAGGTGGGCGCGCCAAAGTGCATGGTGCCGCGGCGTGTGGCGGAAATGAACTTTGCCTGCTGCGGTGCCGCGTTACCCTGTAAGGAATAAGAATACGCCTCCAGCTCCTTTAATACCTCGTCGGGATCAACACCCATCATCACACGGTAGATCGGCTCGAATTTGAGCGCGGGATCGTGCAGGTTGACGACCTCCACCAGCGCGTGACGCGCGGGGTGGTAAAGTGCGCCCTCGCCGTGCTTTGCCTTGATCTCCTCGTACGCCGCCTTCGCCACGGCAAGCGAGTGGTTACCGTCACCCACGGCAAACAAGAGGGGCGCGACCCCCTCTCCGTAGCGGGTACGGATGCGCTCGGGCGCGATCAAGCGGTTCAGCGCGTTTTCGATTCTGCCAAGCCCCACGATGTCAACAAACTTGGCACGCACGGCACCGCTTCCCTTTGTGAGGGAAAAATCGTATGCGCTCTCCAGCTTCTCGGCGCGTGCCGCAAGCGGCTCAATGACGGTCTTATCGGGGTCGTCAATGAGGAGCATGACGTGCGGCAGCTCGATCATTGCCTCGCGGCGCACGGCAAGGCGGGGCGGAATACGCTCCGCAACCGTTTCCTCGGTGGCGCGAATGAGGGTGCTTGCGCCCTTTTTGTAATCGTAATGCTCAAGGTCGATCATACCGACAAGACCGCGGCGAACAGCGCCGTCGGACTGCGTGCGCTCAAGATAGATCATGGAATTCGGGTGGCGCACCAAAACCTCGCGCAGATAATACTCCATGTTTTTGTGGATCGCGGGCAGACGTGCGTCGGTTTCGTCAAGAAACGCCTCGGGCAAAATCAGGCGCAACGCGCTCGGCGTGTCACCCACCTGCTCGTCAAGGCTTTGCCAATATGCGGGCTCTCCCGTAAATTGGTCGCACGCGATCGTTGCCCACGCGGTACCGTCAACGGCACTGAAATCGGGCAGCAATATATCGGACGGTAAAAAATAAGCGGACATTCTTGCTTCCTCCTATGTTTGCTGATTTTATTCTATCACAACCGCCACGAGAAATCAAGAGAAATCGTACGATTTGTTTTTACATATGAGCACTTGCATAATTTTAATATTTATGTTATAATAGATTATCTATTTATCAAAATCATCAACCGAAAGGAGCGATCTTGATGCAAGGACCTGGCGGTATGCCCCCCGGGCAGTATAAATACGACCGCGTAAAGCCCCCGAAATCCCTTGCTGACCTGCCGCGCTATCTTGGCGAGCTGCTGGGCGGATTTTTCGCGCGTCTTTTTTACATTTTCTCAATCGTTTGGAAAAGCGGACCCGTTTTCCTCATTTTAATGTGCTTTATTGCCCTGTTTGACGGCTTGATGCCCGTGGTGGGAGCACTGCTTTCCCGCGAGATCTTAAACCACCTGCAGAACATCATCACCGAGTCAGCTCTCGGCGCCACCTTTGATGCCGCCGCCTTTTGGGGCTCAATGGTGCTGATACTTTTGATCTTTTATTTCATCTATCGCATTCTCACCAAGGTCACTACGCGCCTGTCGAACGCCGTCACGCGCATGGCGGGCGAGCGCGTCGTGCGCCACGTGAAGGTAGAGGTCATGCAAAAGGCGCAGGCGCTTGATCTTGCCGCGTTTGACCTCCCTGCCTTTTACGAAAAGCTGGAAAACGCCAACCGTGAGGCAGGCAACCGCCCCATTCAGATCATCACCTCGACCTTCAGCGTCATCAGCACGGTGATCTCGCTTGTCGGCTACGTGGTGATCCTTGCCTCCGCACTCCCCCTTGCGGCGCTTGCCATTGCGGTAGCGGCGATTCCCTCCGCTGTGGTGAATTTCATTTACCGCCGCAAATCCTTTGCCTATATGCGCCACCGCTCGATCGACCGCAGACAAATGAATTACTACGCAGACGTATCGGTCAACAAGGACCTTGCCAAGGAGGTCCGTATGTACGACATGGGCGAGGAGCTGACGAAGCGCTACAACAACGTCTTTGAGCGCTATTACAAGGGGCTCCGCCGCCTTATTTTGCGTGAAAACTTCTGGCAGATCACCTTTGCCGTGCTCTCGGCGGGTCTTAGCTGCTTCTTCTTTGCCCTGATCGCGCTTGGCGTGTTTGAGGGTGAATACCGCATTGGCGACTACTCGCTCTACACGGGCGCACTGACCTCGATCACCGCCTCCGTCAACACCCTCATTACCACCTCCGCTATGGTCTACGAGGGCACGCTCTTTATTGACAATCTGCAATCCTTCTTAAAGGAGGAGCCGCTTGTTACCACCCCTGCCGAAGACCCGCTTACCCCTGCGCGCGGCGTGCAGCACACAATCGAATTCCGCCACGTCAGCTTTGCCTATCCCGGCACCACGCGCCACGTGCTTGACGACATATCCCTTACCTTTTCACCGGGAGAAACCGTTGCGCTCGTGGGTCTGAACGGTGCGGGAAAAACCACCCTTATTAAGCTTTTAACCCGCCTTTACGACCCAACGGAGGGCGAGATCCTGCTTGACGGCGAGAATATTCGCCGCTATGACGTA
This sequence comes from Eubacteriales bacterium, assembly GCA_045657225.1. Classification (GTDB taxonomy): domain Bacteria; phylum Bacillota; class Clostridia; order Oscillospirales; family CAG-272; genus Firm-07. Next base: position 7,534 of record JAZOSR010000084.1, read on the forward strand.
ACCGCGCTTCGCCGTATGTTCGGCGTTGTGTTCCAGGACTTTGGCAAGTACGCCTTCAGTGTGGAGGAAAACATCCGCCTCGGCGATCTTAACAAGCACGATCCCGCGGCAATTACCGAAGCCGCCTCCCGTGCGGGTGCTAACGATTTTATCGACCGTCTGCGCGACGGCTACGACACCCAGCTGATGCGCTACTTTGACCGCAACGGCACCGAGCTTTCGGGCGGTCAGTGGCAAAAGC
>JAZOSR010000085.1:0-7714 GCA_045657225.1 Eubacteriales bacterium
ACCAGATATTTGCGCATATCAATGGCGCAAGCAATAAGAATGATAAGACCCTTGATGATATACTGCATATTGGCATCAATGCCAAGGAAGGTGAGCCCGACGAAGATGAGGCGCAGGAGCACGACACCGAGAATCACACCGCTGATCTTGCCTGTGCCGCCGACGAAGGATACACCGCCAATGACGCAGGCGGCAATGGCATCAAGCTCGTAATTCAGCCCCGTTGCGGCACTATTTGAGCCGATACGTGCCGCCTCAATGAAGCCGGTAACACCGTAAAGCAGTCCTGCCAGCGTAAAGACGAGAATGATGACCCATTTGACGTTGACGCCCGATACGTTTGCCGCCTCGGGGTTAGACCCCACGGCAAACATATTTTTGCCAAAGGTCGTTTTGTTCCACAAAAACCACATCAGTACCGTAATTCCTATCACGTACCACACGTAATTGGGGATCGGCGTGCCGCCAAACGAAAGCACGCTTCCCTTGATAAAGCCGGTGTAGCCCGCGGAAAGACCCGAGATCGACTGCCCGTTGTTGTTGCCCATGTTAAGAAACAGAAGAAGTCCGCCGTAAACGATCAGCTGGGTCGAGAGCGTGACGATAAAGGGGTGGAGGTGGAAGGTGGCGGTGCAATAGCCGTTGATAAAGCCGATGAGCGCCCCTACCAAAACGACGATCAAAAAGACAAGTGCGATCGGCATGGTATTAAGGGCGGGGAACATTTTGCCCGCGTAGCCGCCCGCTTGCAGAAGTGCCGCGGAGAGGCAGGCGACGAGTCCGACGATTCTGCCCGCCGAAAGATCCGTGCCTGTCAGAATGATCGCACCCGCAATGCCAAGCGCGATCGGCAGATTGGCGGCGGAAAGCGAAATGATATTGACGATCGAGGACCAGGAAAGAAAGCGCGGATTAAAGCACTGTATGAGAATAATGGCAACGGTGAGAAAAATATAAAGGGAATTGTTGAGCAAAAGCTCGCCAAAATAAATACGGCGTAGGCGCTTATCCATTGCGCGTATATTTTCAATAAATTTTAGCTTCATGATCGGGCCTTTCTATACGTTTTTTGCGGCAAGCGCCATGATTTCCTCTTGTGTGGTGTTATCGGCGTTGACCACACCCGTGATCTCGCCGCCTGACATCACGTAAATGCGGTGACAAACGCCAAGCAGCTCGGGGAGCTCGCCTGAAATGACCAAAATTGATTTTCCCTCGGCGGCAAGCTGCTGCATCAGTTGATAGATCTCGTATTTCGCACCCACGTCAATACCTCTTGTCGGCTCGTCAAGGAGAAAAAGATCGGGGTCGGTGAGAAGCCAACGACCGAAGATGACCTTTTGCTGATTGCCGCCCGAAAGTGTGCGGATCTCCGTCTTTCGCGAGGCGGTCTTGACACGGAGCTTTTTGATATATTCCTCGGTTTTTGCATACCGTTTGCGGTCTTTTAGGAAAAATCCGCCCCATAAAAAGCGGGGAAGGGAGGAAACGGTCATGTTTTCGGTGATGTCAAGAATGCCGAAAATACCCGTGCTGCGGCGCTCCTCGGTAATGAGGGCAAAGCCGTTTTTCTTCGCTTCTCTTGGCTTTTTGTTGGTGATCTCCTTGCCGCGGTAAAAGAGTCTGCCACCCTCTCTTGTTGAGATGCCGAAGATGTTTTCAAAAAACTCACTGCGCCCGGCACCGGCAAGTCCCGCAATGCCGACGATCTCGCCCTTTTTCACCTCAATGCTGACGTTTTTGACGTTGGCGTAGCGCGAGGTGATCGCCTCTGCTTTGAATACCGTTTCGCCCACATTCGTCGCCTTTGGCGGAAAACGGTCGCCGAGCTCGCGCCCGACCATAAGCCTTATGATGGTTGCCATGTCCATTTCACTGGCGGGGGCGGTCCTCACGTTCGCGCCGTCACGCATGACGGTGATATCGTCGCTGATGCGGAGGATCTCCTCCATTTTGTGAGAAATATAGATAATACCGCAGCCGCGGCGGCGCAGGGCTTCAATGATCGAAAACAGACGCTCGACCTCCTGCTCGGTAAGGGACGAGGTTGGCTCGTCGAGCACGATGATCCTCGCGCCATAGGAAACCGCCTTTGCGATCTCCGCCATCTGCCTTTCCGCTACGGGCATGGTGCTCATGATGCGCTTTGGGTCGATGGAGAGCCCCAGCTCTTCAAAAATGTCCTTTGTTTTGCGGTACATTTCACGTTCCTTTGTGAAAATACCAAGGTGCGTGGGGTAGCGCCCCAGCCAGATGTTGTCCATGACGCTGCGCTTCAGCGCCTGATTTAATTCCTGGTGCACCATCGCAACGCCGTGGTCGAGTGCCTCCTTGGGGCTCGAAAAATGCACACGCTTGCCCGCAAGATAGATCTCGCCCCCGTCGGCGCTGTAAATGCCGAACAGACACTTCATAAGGGTCGATTTTCCCGCCCCGTTTTCGCCCATTAGGGCATGCACGGTACCGGGTCTTACCCTTAAAGATACGTTTTGCAGAGCGCGCACACCGGGGAAGCTTTTGGAGATGCTTTTCATCTCCAAAAGCACCTCGTCATGTGGGATGCTGCTGTTTGGCAGTGTAGCTTCCGCTTTCATGCTACCTCACCCTCCCCCAAGCTTAACCGAGATATTTTTCGTAATGGATACGGATTTTTCTGACGTTTTCGTCAATGGTAAACGCGCCCGTGTCGGCAAGAAGGTCCGTGCCCTCGTGAAGCGCGTTTTTCGTCAGATGCACCAGTGCCTTCGCCATACCCTCGGCATCCTGCTTGACGGTGCCGAGCATTTTGCCGTCCTTAATGAGATTTTTTGCCGCCTCGGTCGCATCCACGCCGAAAACGGGAATGGTGGGGGTGCCTGCGCCCTTGTTGTAGCCCGCGGCGTTCAGTGCCGAGATTGCACCCTCCGCCATGCCGTCGTTGTTGCAGATCACCAGCTCGATCATGTTGTTATTTGCCGCGTTGTGCGTGGTCAGCGCCGTTGTCATATATTCATTGGCGGCAGCGGCAGACCACTGCCCGTTCTTATCGACGAGATAGCCGTTGGTGTTGGAAGCGTCATAGAAGGACAGGGAAGGCTTCTTTGCTTCTGCAAGGCGCTTGTTTGCTTCCTCCACGCTGAACTTGGTGCGGAAAATCGCCTCGTTGTTGCCCTCCTCGCCCTTGAAGAGAATATAGGAGATCTTGCCGTCGCGATTGAGGTCAAGGGCATCGTAATTGGTGACCAAATATTCGCCGATCATTTCGCCCTGCAAAATACCCGCTTCCTCGGCACGTGTGCCGACAAATACGCATTTTTCATAGCCGCTGACCACGCTGTCACTGACCTCGCGGTTAAAGAAGATGAGTGTAGCGCCCGCACCCTTGGCAAGCTCAACGATCTCGTTTGCGGCATCATCCGAGCCCGTGTTGACGATGTTGACCAGAAGCACACGTGCGCCCTTTGTAATGGCGGTGCGGATCTGCTCGGTCTGGGTGGTTTGGTTGCCGTTGCCGTCGTAGTCCTGGTGCGTGATGTCCGCGGCGTCAAGCTGACCGTTCAGGGAAGAACGGACGGAGGAAATATAGGTGTCGCTGTAGGTGTAGTAAAAGACGTGCACGTCCGCATCGCCTTGCCCTGAGCAAGCGAGAAGCGAGAAGGGAAGGAGTGCGAGCACGAGCAGTAAAATAAGCATTCTTTTTTTCATGATTGGTTCCGCCTTGTCTTTGATTTGCAGGGATCGCTACGGAATGGCAGATCACGGCGTCGGTTGCATCTTTGTCGGTGGCGAGCTTTCCATGCTTGCCATTATTATGTCACCGCACGGCGCTCTTTATCATGTGGAGGATATGGAAAAGCTTGGAAGCTCCACGGGGGCACGCGTGCGATGAAGTAAAGAAAAAGTGAAAAAAGGCTTGAAAAACGCTTCTAAATGTTAAAATTCTGTAAAAATGGCGTGTTGAAGCGGTTTGGTTGAAGTGTAGAAAATGTGATTTTCTTTTTGTTTGAAATGCACAAAAACAACACTGTTAAAATGTACGAACGGCGGGAAGCGTCAAAATAGACCTCGATTCGGCAAATGTTAAATGAAATTTACTTTTTGAAGCGGCGAAAACAACGATTTTGGTTGATATGCACAAAAAACGGGTGCCTGATTAGGGCGAGTTCAAAAAAGCGCGGTTGGTTGGTGAATAAAATTTAACAAGCAAATGCTTCGAAAAGAAAAAGTGACGAAATTTTGCTTGCTAACGTCAAAAGGCACAGCACCCGCACGGTGCGGTAGCGCACGTCCCCCTCACGTGTGTGCGCATAATGCGCGAGAAAATTTCACTTGACTTTGTGGGGGGCGTTGTGGTAAAATGTCACCATACACCGCTGTCTGCCCCGTGCAGACCGGCGTGTTCTTGCTTCGCATGTCAGGTGAAAGGGCGGCGATTTTGCCGTTCTTTTATTGTTTTTGTATGCGTGAGCACGGACACACGCGCGCAGTGCGCGCCGCAAATACCAGTGCTACGATGCGTAGCAGCAGAGGAGGAAAACATGAACAAAAAGAAGATGCTCCATCGCCTTCTGGCATTCGTTTTGGCAGTCACCTTCATCCTTGGCGGAGCTATTACGGTTGGCGCCGCAACGGAGTCGGGTGGTTCCACAACGGACAAAACGCTTGCCGAGCTGAGGGAAAAGCTGAACGCAATTTCCTATGAGGAATATTGCGCTCTGTACACCCAGGTGCCTCGCGCAACGGGTGCTCCCATCACGATTCTCGGTACAGAGAATTATTCGTACGAGGGTAATTCCAAGGTGGAGGTGACCACACTGCCCGACGGTAGTGCGGGACTGCTTACCCCGAACGTGGGTGTCACGTCCTGGAAGGTGCCGAACATTCCCGTTACCGCCAAGTACAGTATCGTGATCGAGTACTACCCCGACGACGCGAAGACCGCATCGATCGAGCGTATTTTGATGATCAACGATAAGATTCCTTTCTCCGAGGCAAGATACATTACCCTGCCGAAGGTTTGGAAGAATCAGTACGTGGCCGCTAAGGTTGATGCCGAGGAGTTTGACATGACCACCGACGCGCTCCTTACCGAGGCGATCGAGGCCGGCTTTGCCGATGCCACGACCGTGACCGAGAAGGAGAAGACCTTCGTTAGCGTTTCGCTCCCGTCTGTTTGGACCGAGAAGCTTGCGGGCTTTGTCAACAAATACTCCGTACGCTTTGTTGAATCGGATATCGACGACAACGAGCTTCGCCCCAAGATGGAGCAGAAGCCCGAGCTCCGTACCTACGAGCTGCGCGACGCAAACGGCTTCTACGCCGAGTCCTTTGAGTTCGTGCTTGAGGCGGGCGATGCGAACGTGATCTCTCTTGAGTCGGTTAACGAGCCGATGACGGTGAAGTCGATCACGCTCATCCCCCACGTTGATCTTAAGAGCTACGACGTGTACGTTGATCGCTTTGCGAACATTGAGTCCGGTAAGGATTTCCTTAATATTCAGGCAGAGTACAACGATGCTACCTCCTCGCAGACGGTTTACCCGCTCGAGGACCGTACCGACGCGGCGACCATGCCCTCCAACACCTCTCACACTGTGCTGAACACCATCGGCGGTGAGAAGTGGCAGACCTCGGGTCAGTGGGTGCGCTATACCTTTAAGGTAGCGACCAGCGGTATGTACAACATCGGCGCACGCTACCGTCAAAACGTGCTCGACGGTATGTACGTTTGCCGTGCTCTTCGTATTGCCAGCAAGGGCGCTGAGCCCGGCTCGCTCGGCTATTACGACGGCGGCTCGCCCTTCGTTGAGGCAACGCAGCTGAGATTCAATTACAATTCCTCTTGGCAATCCTGCCTGTTTAACAACGGCTCGGTTGACGAGAACGGCAATCCCATCAATTACTCGTTCTACTTCGAGGCCGGTGTTGAATACACCGTTATGCTTGAGGTTGGTCTTGGCTCTACCGGTGACATCGTACGCCGCGTGGAAAGCGCATTGAACGCCATCAACAATGACTACCTTGAGATCATGCGCCTGACGGGTGCTTCTCCCGACGAGTTCCGTGACTACGGCTTCTTCCGCGTCATGCCCGACGTAATGATCGACATGATCATTCAGTCCCGCGAGCTTTACGACGTGGCTGCAAAGCTTGCCGAGATCACGGGTGAGAAGAGCTCGAACGTTGCAACCCTTGAGCGTGTTGCTTGGCTCCTTGAGCGTATGGGTAGCGATGAGAACGAGATCGCAAAGTATCTTGAGCAGCTGAAGTCCTACATCGGCTCGCTCGGTAGCTGGCTTGGCGATGCCAAGACCCAGCCCCTGCAGCTTGACTACCTGACGATCCAGCCGCTTGGCGGTGAGGCTCCCGAGGCTGAGGCGGGCTTCTTTGCTTCGCTCTGGCACGAGATCAAGAGCTTCGTCATGTCCTTCTTCCGTAACTACGACCGTATGGGCGCGATCTCCGAGGAGGTTGACGAAACGACCAGCATTGATGTGTGGATCGCAACCGGCCGTGACCAGGCACAGGTGCTTCGTAGCCTTATCAATGACCAGTTCATGCAACAGACTAAGCTCGGAACGACCGTAAATCTGAAGCTTGTCGCGGGCGGTACGCTCCTGCCCTCCGTTCTTGCAGGCATGGGCCCCGACGTTTATATCGGCGTCAGTGAGGATAGCGTTATCAACTACGCGATCCGCGGCGCGCTCCTGCCGATCGAGAATATGCCCGGCTTTAAGGAATACGCGCTGGAGAGCTGGATAGATGAAAACGGAAATAAGGTAGAGAATCCGAATGCGAACTTTAACGAGGCGGCGATGATCGTGCTTGGTATTGAGGACGCAGACGACGTATTCCACTACTACGGTTTGCCCGAAACGCAGAACTTCACCATGATGTTCGTGCGCGAGGATATCTTCGCTGACCTTGGTCTTGAAATTCCGAAGACGTGGGATGACGTGCTTGCCGCGATCCCGACGCTTCAGGCAAACAACATGCAGATCGGTATGCACGCCGACTACAAGATCTTCCTTTATCAGATGGGCGGCGAGCTCTTCGCTGACAACGGTATGAGAATCAACCTTGATTCCAACGTCGGTCTTGAGTCGTTTGAAACGATGTGCGGCTTCTTTACGAAATACTCCTTCCCGAGATCTTATGACTTTGCAAACCGCTTCCGTACCGGTGAGATGCCGATCGGCTTCGCTTCCTATAACGGTACGTACAACCACCTGACGGTATTTGCAACCGAGATCAAGGGCTTGTGGGAATTCTTGCCTATGCCCGGTATCATCCAGAAGGATGCTGACGGCAACGACCTTGCCGACGAGGACGGCAACCCCATTATTAATAATGTAGCCGTTTCTTCTGTTTCTGCGATCTGCATGATGAACGGTTGCACCAACGAGAAGGGCGCTTGGGAGTTCATGCTCTGGCACTCCGGTGCAAAGTTCCAGATCGACTACGCAAACGAGATGGTTGCGATCATCGGTCCTTCTGCAAAGCAGGCTACTGCGAACATCTCCGCTCTTGCATCTCTGCCTTGGACCACGGAAGAGTACGCTCAGGTTGCTCTCCAGTTTAACAATCTGGCTTCCATCCCGAACTATCCCGGTTCTTACATCATTGACCGTTATACCAACTTCGCATTCCTTGACGCTTATAATGATAATGAAGACCCTGTTGACTCGTTGCTAAGCTACATCACCACAATCAACAAGGAAATCACCAGAAAGCG